>JBGSMO010000121.1:0-2942 GCA_041740115.1 Pirellulales bacterium | reverse complement strand
GGCGCCCCGGCGCCCCCACGCCTGGCGCCCTCCCCTGCCCCACCAGCCACCGATGGAGCGCTCCCGCGATGCGTCGCAGCCAACTTTCGGCAGTTCTTACTACCGCGTTCGCGTCCCTCTTCCTCTTGAGCGTCGCCGCCCATGCCGAGTGGCCTCAATGGCGCGGCGCGAATCGCGACGATATCTCCCAGGAGCAGAATCTCCTCCAGGAGTGGCCCGAGGGAGGTCCGCCGCGCGTCTGGATGTTCGAGAACGCGGGCGTCGGCTACGCCGGCCCGGCGATCGTTGGCGACCGCCTTTACACGATGGGCGCCCGCGGCGGCAAGGAGCTGCTGCTCACGCTCGATGCGAACACCGGCAAAGAACTCGACGCCGTCGAAATCGGCGACGTGCTGGAGAACAACTGGGGCGACGGCCCGCGCGGCACCCCCACCGTCGACGGCAAGTTCATCTACGCTCTTGGCGCCCAAGGAAATTTGGTTTGCATCGAAGCCGCCACTGGCGATCTCCAGTGGAAGAAATCGATGCAGGACCTCGGCGGCGCCGTCCCGACCTGGGGCTTCACCGAATCGCCGCTCGTCTACGAAGAGATGGTCCTCTGCACCCCCGGCGGCGAAGATGGCGCGATCGCGGCGCTCGATAAGAAGACCGGCAAGGTCGTTTGGCAAACCACGGACGTTACCACCGGCGCCCATTATTCCTCGCTCGTCGTCCGTGAAGGCAAGGATGGCCCCGAACTGGTGCAACTCCTCGCCGACCAAGTGATCGGCCTCGACCCCAAGAACGGCAAAGTCCTCTGGTCGAGCCCCTGGCCCGGCAAGGTCGCCGTGATCCCGACGCCGATCGTCAAGGACAACTTGGTCTACGTCACCTCCGGCTACGGCGTCGGTTGCAAGCTGGTAGAAATCGGCGACGACGGCCAGGCCAACGACGTTTACGAGAATAAGGTGATGAAGAACCACCACGGCGGCGTCATCCTGATCGGCGACCACGTCTACGGCTACTCCGACGACATTGGCTGGGTCTGCCAGGAACTCAAGACCGGCGACCGCGTCTGGCGCGATCGCGAGTCCTTCAAGAAGGGCGCCATCGCTTACGCCGATGATCGCTTCTACTGTCTGAGCGAAGACGACGGCGAGGTGGTGCTGATCGAACCTTCGACCGAAGGGTGGAAAGAGCATGGCCGGTTCAAGCTTGACCCGCAAACCGACCAGCGCAAGGATGCCGGCAAGATCTGGACACACCCCGTGATCAACGACGGCAAGCTCTACCTCCGCGATCAAAACCTCATTTACTGCTACGACGTCAGCGAAAACGGCGACGCCACGGCGGGGAACTGAGAAAAAGAAGAAGAGTAGCGCCAGTCATCCTGAGCGGAGCGAAGGATCTAGCCAATCGAACGGCCAGATTCTTCGCTCTGCTCAGAATGACGACTATCGACATTGATTCTTCTTCTTTTCGTTCCTTTCATGTGTTTCGTGGTTAATCTCCCGCATTCAATAAAGCACGAAGAGTCGTAGCCCAGGCGCTACTCCTTCTCCTTCAACTTCGGCGTCAGCACCATCCGCACCGGTGTCCCCAGCGGCGGGATCTTCTTGGTATCCGCTTCGAACAGCAGCCCCTCGTTCGATTGGCTGCTCTCGATCGGAATATCAAGCATCGCCGTCGTGAAGTTCGAGACGCAAATAAAGTCGCCTGACTCGGCCATGTAAAAGTCCTTCCCCTGCTCATCCTTCCAAAAGCCGCTCCCGGCGAAGACCCAGGGCTGCGTCATCGGTTTCTTCGTCTTCGAGTCGCGGATCCAATCCTGCGCACGCGCCTTTTGCCACTTCCCCTTGTCGTCGAGCCACTGGAGTTCGATGTCGATCTCCGTCCCCGTCGGCGGCGCAAACTTCGGCCGGAACTGCACCGGATGCCCCGACTTGGCGCCAACGGCCAACAGCGCGGCATGAACGGTCTGGGCCTTCGACCGTACGGCGAGGATCGACTCATGCTCCTTCGTCCCCGCGAGACAGGCAAGCATTTCGAGAAATCCCTCGCGCAGCGACACATAGCCGTCGACGATCACTCGCCGACCCTTCGTATCGATCCAGACTTCGTCGACCTTCGTCAGTCGTTTCGCCCCTGGCGGATCAGGAAGCTTCGGCGGCTCGACCACCTTTTCGTCTTCGGCCGGCGTCGTCCGCGGCGCAGCGTCGCCAATCTGAGCGTTGGCTTGAGTGGCTGCCGTCAGGAACAAGCCCAGCACACATATGGCGATAAGCCGTTCGCAGTGAATCGCAACGAAGAAACGCATCAGAAAAGCCTTCTAAAGGTGCTACTGCCAGGCAAGCCAGCAGCGACATACAGTGATCAATCCACGGAATTCTACACTACGTCTCGAACACTCAGAAAATCCCCGCCGGCGCCCCGTGATTCTCTCCCCTAAACCCCGTACAATGCCGGCCTGTCAGCATCGAGCCAGGATGCACGCCCAGCCACCGTCGCGGAGCGCTCTCCCCGTATGTCTACCACGTTCGACCCCACCGCAGAACCCGGCCTACTCTCTCTCGAAGCGGCGCCCCACGCCAACGGCAAACTCGACCCGCCCCCTTCGCAGGCCGCCACGCGCGCCGGCTTCTGGCGCAGCTCGGCGCCAGCCATCTTGAAGAAGGGCAAGCAGCCCGCGCACGAAGCGTGGCTCGTCTATTGGGGCGAGCGCAAAGCACGTCCCACGTTCGGTCCCAAGGTCTGCGCGAAGGCGAAGCCGCTCCAATGGACGCCGCTTGTTGCCAACCCCGTCGGCCCGACGCAAAAGCTGCTCGCGCTGCTCGACCTTGCCGGCGATGAGGCCGAAGCAGCCAAGTTCGCCAAGAGCAAGCGGAACAAGGAACTCCAGGCTGCGGTGATCGACTGGCTTGCCGCCGCGAAGCGCGCCCCGGCCGACCTGCAACTCGCGCTCG
>JBGSMO010000101.1:0-5094 GCA_041740115.1 Pirellulales bacterium | reverse complement strand
GGCGCCCGCGTCCGACGGCTTCCGCCCCCAAGGGAGCCAGCCCCGCACCGAAGCGAACTCCGAACCCCTAAGCTCCAGCGGCTTCCGCCCCCCCTCGATCGGCAAGCAAACCGCCGCCGGCGACAGCCCCACCGGCCGCTTTGGCGTTGGGCCGAAACAAGAATGGCTCCGCGGACAACTTGAGTTTCACCCCGACGGCCAGTGGGCGATCAACTATATGGACGAAGGCCCCAAGGACCAAATCGGCGGCCGCGTCCTGATCGACAATCCGCAAGTCCTCGCGAATCTCTCGCCCGGCGAATTCGTCGTCGTCGAGGGCCAACTCTTCGGCCGCCAACTCGACGAGACCTCCTACATGCCAGCCTACCGCGTCAGCTCCGTCCAGCGGCAAAAGCAGTAGCCTTGAACCCGCCAGCGAGCCGGGGCGTCCCGCCCCCGGCGCGTCGCCCACCCAACGCCGTCACGTTTGACGCCCGCGCCGCACACGACCTATTCTTGACATAGCGCCGATTCAGTTTCACGGCGCCCAATCTCAAGCATCTTCTTCCGACGGCCGACGGCAGCATGGACACCAAACGCGGGATGGACGTCTCAAGAGTCCCGCGCGGCTGGACCCGCTCGGTCCGCGCCGCCGCGGGCGATCGACTCGCCAAGTGGGCCGCCTATCTCCCGAAAATCGCCGAGCTCGAACCCGGCCTCCAAAATCTCGCTGACCACCAGCTCCGCAAAGAAAGCCTCGGCCTCCGCTACCGCGCCCGCAGCGGCGAACCCCTCGACAAGCTCCTCGTCGAAGCCTTCGCACTCGTTCGCGAGGCCGGCCGCCGCAAACTCGGCATGCGCCACTTCGACGTCCAGCTCCTCGGCGGCGCCGCCGTACATCACCGCTCGATCGTCGAGATGCAAACCGGCGAAGGCAAAACCCTCACCGCGACGCTGCCGATGTACCTCGCCGCGATCGAGGGCAAAGGCGCCCACCTCGCCACCGTCAACGACTACCTCGCCCGCCGCGACGCCGAGTGGATGAAGCCCCTCTACGAAGCCCTCGGCATGACCGTCGGCATCATCCAGGGCCAGCAACCGCAAGACGAACGCCGCAAAGCTTACGCCTGCGACGTCACCTACGGCACGGCGAACGAAATGGGCTTCGACTTCCTCCGCGACCGCCTCCTCCTCCGCAGCCGCGCCGGCGGCCAGCAAGACATCTTCGGCCAAATGATGGGAGGCGCCGCCGGCAAGAGTGACGAACCAGTCCAGCGCGGCCTCCACTTCATGCTCGTCGACGAAGCCGACAGCATCCTCATCGACGAGGCCCGCACCCCGCTCATCATCAGCGCCCTCCCCGGCGAAGACGAGCAAATCGCCGCTGAAGCCTACCGCTGGGCCGCCGAGGAGAAAACTAAGTTCATCGAGGATGAACATTACGAATACGAACACGACGAGCGTTCGATCGAATTGACGCTCGCGGGCCGGCAACTCGTCCGCGCCCTGCCGAAGCCTTCGGCCATGGACCGCCTTCCACTCTCGACGATCTACGAATATGTCACCCGCTCGATCAAAGTCTCGCGCGAGATGTTCCTCAACCGCCAGTACGTCGTCCGCGACGGCGAAATCGTCATCGTCGACGAGTTCACCGGCCGTCTCGCCGAAGGCCGCAAGTGGCGAGCCGGCATCCATCAGGCGGTCGAGGCCCAAGAAGGGGTCGAGATCACTTTCGCCACGAACCAAGCCGCCCGCATCACGGTTCAAGACCTCTTTCTCCGCTACGAACGCCTCGGCGGCATGACCGGCACCGCCTCGACCAGCAGCCGCGAGCTCCGCAAGATCTACACCGTCCACGTCGAGCCGGTCCCCACCAACCGCCCCCCGGTTCGCCAGCAGCTGCCGACGCTCGTCTACGGCGACGCGGAGCAGAAGTGGCAAGGCGTCGTCGAAGACGCCCTCGCCGAGCACGCCCTCGGCCGCCCTGTCCTCATCGGCACCCGCTCGATCGACAAAAGCGAAAAGCTCGCCGGCATGCTCGCCGAACGGGGCGCCGCCGTGACGATCCTCAACGCGAAGCATGTCGAACGCGAAGCCGAAATCGTCGCCGCCGCGGGCGAGATGGGCAAAATCACCGTCGCCACGAACATGGCCGGCCGCGGCACCGACATCCGCCTCGGCCCCGGCGTCCTCGAACTCGGCGGACTCCACGTCATCTGCACCGAGCTCCACGAAGCCCAGCGTATCGACCGCCAACTCATCGGCCGCTGCGGCCGCCAAGGCGACCCCGGTACCTACCGCCAGTTCCTCGCCCTCGACGACGAAATCCTCCTCGGCGGCTACGGCCCCAAGAAATCAGAACGCCTCAAACGCCGCGGCGCCGAAGCGACCGGCCCCATCAAAGGCCTTGAGTCCCTCTTCCGCAAGGCCCAACAGCGGGTCGAACGCCGCCACTTCCGCGATCGCAAGGTGATGCTCTACCACGAGAAGGAACGGCAAAAAGTCCAACGCCAAATGGGCCAGGACCCCTACCTAGACACACCCGGCTAGTAGCCGCGGCTCAACGACCCGCCGGAGCGGCGCGCAAAACAAACCGCCAAGGCACGAAGGACACCAAGACGCACCAAGAAAGAAAAGTAAGGAAAGGCTCAGGGAAGGCTGCCATCGTCGCGTGCTTCTTGGTGATCTTCATGCCTTCGTGGTTAATCTTCCACCCCGTCCGAACCCGTCCGAACCCGCCCGAACGAAAGCCTCCCCCCTCTCGCCCCAGGTGCTCCTCGTTCCCTCGAGCCGCACGGGCGCGCGAAAACCGAGTTGTCGCCCTGCGGCCGCCCGCATGTTTCACCGCAGACAGGTACGGCATACAGACTGGACAAACGCGCTTTCACTATATAATCTTAAGTGCGCGGCGGCCCGGTGTCACATCGTGTTCGTCCCACTTATTCCAATCGCTCAAGGCGGTTCTGCCACGGAGTACGCGTGCATCGGTTTCGCTACGAGTCAGTTAATCGAGCCAGTATGTTTAGCCGTCTGTTGCCGCTAGTCCTCATGGCCGTGTCACTGCAGTTGGGGTGCGGCAAAACCACTCCGCCTCCAGTCGACCGGACGGCCATCGAGGATGTTGCCAGTTGGCACCAACTCTATGTCGCCTCTCATGGCCGAAAACCTCCCGCCGACGAAGCGGCGTTTGTCGCATACGTCGAGGCCCAGATGAAGGAACGCGGCCAGCCATTTGACCCCGCCAAGTTTCTAGTCTCTACCCGCGACGGGCAGAAGTTTGTCGTTCAATACGGTAATGGGTTGGCAACCCTCGGCGCCGACAACGTGGTTGTTCACGAAAAAGAGGGTTACGGCGGCAAAGTCTTGGTGGGGTATCAAACGGGGCGCAGCGCAGAGATCGACGCCGCGGAACTCCCCGCGCTCACTGCGACCAAGCCATAATTCATTCGCTTAGCTAGTTAATCACTCGTTTCGTCTTAGTCCTGCAGCGCTGCCGCCAATCCAGCGGTGAAACCATCCACATCATAAATCTGTTAGAGAGGTGAATTCATGGCATCGAAGCCATTGTCCACTGCTCGCCGTAACGCGTTCACGCTTGTCGAGCTCTTGGTCGTCATCGCGATTATCGGCGTCCTCGTCGCTTTGCTGTTGCCCGCCGTCCAGGCGGCCCGCGAAGCGGCCCGCCGTTCGCAGTGTAAGAACAACCTGAAGCAAATGGGATTGGCGCTTCAAAACCACGTCAGCGCCCTGGGGACCTTTCCCCAAGGAGGAACCGATCCCTGGCATGACGAAGGCACGACGAAGTTTGACAAAGGTTACGGCTGGATGGTGCAGATCTTGCCTTACGTCGAAAACGCGAATCTTCGCGACATCTCCAAGGGATACGGCGCCGGCGATAAGCAACGCGACCTCCAGGTCCGCAAAACGCCTGTTCCGATGTACTTCTGCCCCAGCCGGCGGACGAATACCGTGCGTATCGGTCCCTCAGGCGCGGAAGATTGTTCTCAAGGGTGCGCTTTGAATGATTACGGCTCAGCCACTCCTGCCAATCCCACGGTCGGGGATATCGCGGCAAAAATGGCGGACCCGTCCAAAATGACGCAGGCCGAACAGGAGAATTCGTTCTGGCAAACTGTTAGCCACGGCAACGTCACTAAGGGCAAGGACTACCAAGGCGTCATTACCAGAACGGTGGCGAGCGAGCCTTGCAAACCTAAGCACATCACCGACGGTCTCTCCAACACCATTGCCGTCGGGGAAAAGCGCGTCCTATCTGATCGCTACGAGATCGGCGACTGGAGCGACGACGTCGGCTGGACCGACGGTTGGGATCCTGACATCATCCGCTATACCGGGAGCCGGCCAGGCCCTGACGTAATCACTGGCACTCCCCGACCCACTGGCGAAAAGTTGGACTTTGGCTTCAATTTCGGAGCCGTCCACCCGAGCGGGTTCAACGTCGTCTACGCCGACGGCCACGTCGGCACCTTGCAGTACGAGATCGACCTCGGCACGTTCAACGCCTTGGGCCATCGCAGCGACGGCCTGTCCGTGACCATCAACTAGCGCCAGGAGCCGCGGGTCAACAACCCGCCGGAGCGCTCGCCACTACGGCGCTCCCTAGCCAACCTCCCCTCCATCATCAGCGGACTGGTCGCTTCAGCGACCAGTCCGCTTTTCGTTTGGGGCTCTCACCCTCGCCCCCGGCGTCCATCGCTTCAGCGATGCACGAACTCCCCGAAGCGCCCTCCCCCAAATCAGCCTCCCCGCGCCCCAAAGCTGGCCGCGCCGGCCCAAATTCTCCCCAAATTGTCGGCAATAAATCCGCCGACTTTTGGTTTGGAATTGGCCGCGCGATCCGCTAGCGTGAACTTCCGTCCATGTCTTCATGGCGGACCGTGGTTTCTCTCGCCAAGCCGCAAAGGCGCAAAGAATCGCCAAGAATGCGGGGAAGGAGGATTTCTCCTCCTCCCTCTTTTTCTTCTTTGCGCTTCTTTGCGCCTTCGCGTCTTGGCGAGAAACTTCACGCGCACCAATTCAACCGGGGGGAAAAACCAATGATCCTACAAAATCACATCCGCGGCCGCCGCCGCGTCCTCGATGGCGAAAAGAAGG
>JBGSMO010000079.1:0-10147 GCA_041740115.1 Pirellulales bacterium | reverse complement strand
CGCACGGCGCCCGCAAGGGACTGGCCGATACGGCGCTCAAGACGGCGGACTCGGGTTACCTGACGCGGAAGCTGGCGGACATCTGCCAGAACATGGTCATCACGTCTCACGACTGCGGGACGAGCCAGGGGATTACCCGCGGGGTCGTGTATCGCGGCGAGAAGGTGGAAGTGAGCCTGATCGACGCCATTCGCGGTCGCGTGAGCCGGACGAACATCGTGAATCCGATCACCGACGAAGTGATCGTCCGCGAGAACGAAATGATCACTCCCGATATCGCTCGCAACATCGAAGCGATGGGTCTGGAGAAGATCCAAGTTCGTACGCCGATGACGTGCGACGCGCCGCTGGGTGTTTGCCGCTGCTGTTACGGTATGGACATGTCGACCGGATCGATGGTCGAAGAAGGCATGGCCGTCGGCATCATCGCCGCTCAGTCAATCGGCGAGCCTGGCACGCAGTTGACGATGCGAACGTTCCACATCGGCGGCACCGGCCAGCACTCGGTTGAAGACAGCGACATCAAGGCTAAGAAGGGGGGCATCGCGAAGACCGCCCGCCTGAAGATGGTGACCAACGACGCCGGCCAACAGGTCGTTCTCTCGCGCAACGGCGAAATCGCACTGGTCGACGAGAAGGGCCGCGAAGTCGAAAAGTACGAAGTGCCGACCGGCGCCGTCCTCATGGTGAAAGAGGATGGAGTCGTCAAGGCCGGCGAAGTCATCTGCGAATGGGATCCGCATAGCATCCCGATTCTCGCCGAAACGGGCGGCCGCATCCGCTACGAGGATCTGGTCGAAGGCGAGACGATGCGCGGCGAGAAGGATCCGAGCGGTAAGATGCGCTTCGTGATTCTTGAGCACAAAGGCGACATGCATCCGCAGCTCGTCGTCGAAGATCCGGCCGACGGCAAGATTCTCGACTTCTACTACATGCCTGAGCGGGCTCACTTGGAAGTCGACGAAGGTCAGGTCATTACCCCTGGTACGCTCGTGGCGAAGACGCCGCGCGAGGCCTCGGGCACACAGGACATCACCGGCGGTCTGCCGCGGGTGACGGAAATTTTCGAAGCTCGCAAGCCGAAGGATCCGGCTGTCATCGCCGAGATCGACGGCCAGGTTGAGCTGCTGGGCGAGAAGAAGCGCGGCAAGCGTTCGATTATCGTTCGCAGCGAAACCGGCATCGAGCGCGAGCACTTAGTGTCGCACTCGAAGCATTTGCGAGTCCACGCCGGCGATCATGTTCGTGCGGGCGAAGCCTTGGTCGACGGGCCGCTCGTGCCGCACGATATTCTGCGGATCTCGGGCGAGGAAGCTGTGCAGCAGTACCTCACTCGCGAAATTCAGAACGTCTACCGCAGCCAGCGGGTCGAAATCAACGACAAGCATATCGAGATCATCGTGTCGCAAATGTTGCGGAAGGTGAAGATCGAGTCGCCCGGCGACACCGACCTGCTGCCGGGCGCCGTGATGGACAAATTCGACTTCCGCAGCGCCAACGAGGCGGTGGCGAAGTGCCTGAAGATTTCGCATCGCGGCGACAGCGAATTCGCTGAAGGATCGGTGGTGCCGAAGGAAGTGATCGAGCAGGCCAACGCCACGATCGAGTCGCTCGGCGGCGACGTCGCCAAGGGCGTGAAGCCTAAGATGGCGACGGCCAGCACGCAGCTATTGGGCATCACCAAGGCGTCGGTGCAGTCGGGAAGCTTCATCTCGGCGGCGAGCTTCCAGGAAACGACGAAGGTCCTCACCGAAGCGGCCTTGGCCGGTCGGACCGACTACCTGGTCGGTCTGAAGGAGAACGTCATCCTGGGTCACTTGATTCCGGCCGGTACCGGCTTCAAGTCGATCCACGAGTCGGAAGTTCGGATCCAGCCCTCGGCTCTGGAGGCATTGGCTTCCGAGAAGGAACGGGTGCTCGAGCGTTCGTTCCCACTGTTGGAATCGGCGTTGCGGGCGGGCGGCGATGGCGCCGTGCCGACCACCGTTTCCGACGGCAACGGCGAGCGTTCGGCCCCGCGGCCAGCGGCTCCGTCGGGCCTCGACGCCCTGTTGGGCGGCATTCCCGGCCCGGCCGGCGACGACGATTTAGGCGATGAGTAAGAAGAATCGGGGACGCGATTAGCCCCCGGTCACTGACCGGGGGCTAATGACCCCTTGCCGACGGGATCAAACGGCCGTTGACAGGGCTCCCCGTTGCGATAAATTGATTGGTTCCACCCGTTTCGACGGGCCCTATTTAGAAAGCGCCTCAGGCAAGTTAGCCCATGCCCACGATCAACCAACTGGTCCGCAGCCGCCGTCGGCCGAAGCGGAAGTTCAGCAAGTCGCCGATCCTCGATCGCTGCCCCTTCAAGCGCGGGGTCTGCTTGCAGGTTCGCACGATGACGCCGAAAAAGCCGAACTCGGCTCTCCGGAAGATCACCCGCGTGCGGTTGTCGAACGGCAAGGAAGTCACGGTGTACATCCCGGGCGAAGGCCATACGCTGCAGGAACATAGCATCGTGCTGGTTCGCGGCGGCCGCGTTCGCGACTTGCCGGGCGTTCGTTACCACGTCGTCCGCGGCGCCCTCGATACGCTGGGCGTCAACGGCCGGAAGCAGAGCCGCAGCAAGTACGGCGCGAAGAAAAGCTAGGGACAGGGTGAGTAAGTGAGTAGGTGAGTAAGTTAAGCCTCGCCGTCATTCTTACCTACTCACCTAAGCACTTACTCACTAGCCGATTGATCGGCGATCCATACACGAAGCATTAACCTCACATTGGTCAGCCCATGGGCCGTATTACCGCCAGCCGCAAACAACTGAAGCCAGATCCGGTCTACGGGTCGATCCTCGCCAGCAAGTTCATCAATTGCTTGATGTACGACGGCAAGAAGAGCACCGCCCAGGCCGTGTTCTACGACGCAATGGACTTGATCAAAGAGCGCCTTCCTGAGGCCGAGCCGATCGAAGTCTTCCAGCAAGCGCTGGAAAACGTGAAGCCGTCGATCGAAGTTCGCTCGAAGCGCGTCGGCGGGGCCGCGTATCAGGTGCCGATGCAGGTGAACCGCACCCGTCAGCAGTCGCTGGCGATTCGCTGGATTCTCCTCGCTATCCGCGAAAAGAAGGGCCGCGCCACCGCCCAGAAGCTGGCCGACGAATTGTTCGCCGCGTACAACCGCGAAGGCGCCGCCGTCAGCCGTCGCGAAAACGTCCACCGCATGGCCGACGCGAACAAGGCGTTTGCTCACTTCGGCTGGTAGTCGAGAACGAATCAACGAGCTAGGGGCTGAGGATCAGGGCGCTGCGAGCGCCTTCATCCCCGGCCCCTAGCTTTTTTCATGCGCTGAAGGAGTGAATCGCCAAGGACGCCAAGGAATACTTGCTGGTTGGACCTCGACGGCACGACGGCACGACGGGTAGGACGAGAAGCATTCCGGAGGCGTTCATTGCAGCATGCGTCGTCGCGGGATGAAAGATACAATTTGAAAGGCATGGATTTGCATCTCGTTGTGACCGTTGTGCCGTCGTGGTGAATCATTCCTTTTTGTAGAACCAATGCGATTCCCCCCTTGGCGTCCTTGGCGTCCTTGGCGGTTAAATCCTAAACAGCCATGGCCACCGACCTCTCCAAAATTCGCAACATCGGCATCATTGCCCACATCGACGCCGGCAAGACGACGGTGACCGAGCGGATGTTGTTCGCCTCGGGGTCGAAGCATCGCGCCGGCGAGGTCGATCGCGGGACGACGACGACCGACGACGACGCCGAGGAAGCGGAGCGCGGGATCACGATCTACAGCGCGTGCGTGGCGTTCCCGTGGAAGGTCGCGTCGAACCCCGGCATGCCGGTGAAGCAGGTCGACGTCAATCTGATCGATACGCCGGGGCACGTCGACTTCACGGCCGAGGTCGAGCGAAGCCTCCGTGTGCTCGATGGGGCGGTGATCGTCTTCAGCGCCCGCGAGGGTGTCGAGGCGCAAAGCGAAACGGTCTGGCGGCAGGCCGATAAGTATCACGTGCCGCGGATCGCGTTCATCAACAAGCTCGATCGCGAAGGGGCGAACTTCGACACGCTGGTCGAAGAGATCCGCGAGCGGCTTGGCGCCAATCCGGTGGCGCTGCAGATTCCGATGGGACTCGGGCCGGCACATGTGGCTAATCCGTTCCGCGGCGTGATCGATCTGATTCGGATGAAGGCGCTGACCTTTCCTGAAGGGAAAGAAGGCCGCAAGATCGTCGAGGAGGCGATCCCCGCGGAGTTCGCCGACGACGCGGCGCTGTGGCGGGATGAGCTGCTGGAAAAGCTTTACAACTACAGTAACGAGTTGATGGAACTGGCCCTCGGCGGCGAGCCGATTCCTGATCCATTGGTCCACAAAGTCGTCCGCGACGCGACTGTGCATCAACAGATTCAGCCGATTCTCTGCGGTTCGGCGCTTCACGGCATCGGCGTCCAGCCGCTGCTCGACGGGGTCGCGGCGTACCTGCCAAATCCGCTCGACATGCCGCCGGTCGAGGGGGTCGATCCGACGAACAAAGCCCACGGCAAGAGCAAGAAAGCGAAGGAAGGCGAACCGGAGCTGCCGAAGATCAAGCGGAAGCCCGATCCGAAGGAGCCGTTCTGCGGGCTGGTCTTCAAGATTTTGCCGTACAAGACCGGCGACTTGTCGTGGGTACGGGTTTACTCCGGCACGCTGGAGGGAAACAGCCGCGTGCTGAACCCAGGCAAGAACGCCAAGGAAAACGTCGCCCAACTCTGGCGGATCCACGCGAGCAAGAAGGACGAGCAGCTTGAGTCGGCCTCGGCGGGGGATATCGTCGGCGTGATCGGGCTCCGCGATTCGGTCACCGGCGACACGCTCTGCGACACGCGGGAGCCGATCCTGTTGGAGTCGATCGAGTTCCCGCAGACGGTCATCTCGATGGCGATCGAACCGGAGAGCACGGCCGACAAGAAGAAGCTGTCGGAAACGCTCGACATGCTGCGGAAACAGGACCCGACGTTCACGGCGAGCGAGAACGAAGAGACGGGCCAGACGCTCATCAGCGGCATGGGCGAGCTGCACCTTGAGGTGATCCAACACCGGTTGCAGCGGGACTTCAAACTTAACGTGAAGGTCCATAATCCGCGGGTCAGCTACCGCGAAACGATTCGCACTGCGGCGGAAGCTGAAGGCGAATGCCGGCGGTTGATCAACGGCGTGCAGCATACGGGCAAGGTGCTGGTGAAGGTCGAGCCGGCGCCGAACGCGGCGGAAGTCGTCGTACGAGCGGCGCCGAATCATGGACTGCCGGGCGAGTACCTTGCGGTGGTCATGGAGGAACTCGAAAACGCGGCCCAGGGGGGCGGCGCGTTTGGATTCCCGCTCATGTGGCTGAAAGTGACGCTGCTGGGCGGTGAAGTCCACGAAACCGAAAGCAGCGACATCGCGTTCCGCACAGCGGCCAATCTGGCGTTTGACGCGGCCGTTCGCGCAGCAGGAACGGTGCTGCTTGAGCCGATCATGAAGCTGGAGATCAGCACCCCCGATGAGCATGTGGGCGACCTGGTGAGCGACCTGCAGCAGAGGCGGGCGATTATCAACCACACGCAATCGCGGGGCCATCTCACGGTCCTCCATGCCGAGGCCCCGCTCGAAAAACTCTTTGGCTACTCCAGTGCGATGCGGAGCCTCAGCCAGGGGCGAGCGAGCTGCTCGATGACGCCGAGCACCTACGCCGCGGCGCCGGACGAGGTGTTGAAGCGGTTTTTGTAGCGTTGGGCTTTCTGGCCTGACGGCTTTGCTGCAGCGGTTGGCTTGCCGTTGCGTGGCGCTGCCCCCGGTTTGAAGAACCGGGGGCTAAGGTTGGCGCCCTTGTGTCGCTTTTGTCGTGGATTTGTCGTCGATCGATTTTTGGCGACAGGTGTCGATCGCCTTGATCTGATGGACGGCATTGGAGTTGCGCCGTCTGGCGTCGCGAGTTGTGTCGCCTGTGTCGCGACACGACAATTGTCGCGTCTCTGCCAAGTCTGCCATGTCTGCCAGTTGAATTTGGCAGGCTTGGGAAAAAGCCTGACAAAACTTCAGGCGATGCGCGCAGCGGTTGCGATTCCGCCCGGACTGAGTTTTCCACGGCGGATGGGGCAGCAGGCGAGTTGCCAAAGAACGATAGTATTCAGTTGTATACTAAATAAGTTGGTGGCCATTTTCAAGTGGGACCTTCGCGATTGCTGCAGCGTCGCCAGCGAAGGCTGCAGGCGGAAATAATTCGGCCTTCGGCCAGATTTCTTTTTTAGGTTCGGAGGTCCCCCGCGTCTAATTAGCAGCGAACAACGCCGAGGATGACCGGTAGATGACGCGGCCAATCGACAGAACCGCAATTGATCGATTGGTGGTGGAGCATTTGCCCATGGCCCTGCGGATGGCGCTACGGCTGTCGGGCGACGCCGACACAGCGGAAGATTTGGTTCAAGAGACGCTGTGCCGCGTTCTGCGACAGTGGCGAACCTATCGCGGCGAGGCGTCGTTTCGGAGTTGGTTGTTGCAGATTCTCGTGAACGTCGACCGCGATCGTCGCCGGCGTCGGACGCATCTGTCAATCGCCGACGATGACGAGGCGGAGGCCAGTTTGACGAGCGTGGCCGATGCGGCCACCGCGGCCGAGTTGCAGATGCGGGTACGAAACGAGATCGATCGACTCCCGGACCGGCAACGCGAAGTGGCGCTGTTGAGTTGGGGCGAGGGACTGGCCGCGGGAGAAATCGCCGCGGCGCTCGAGATCACCGAAGCAAACGTTTACGCCACGTTGCACGCCGCTCGCAAGCGGCTCGCCAAGGCTGTAGGCGTCGATTACGCCCGGTCTGAGAAGCCATGAACGAAAACGAACTAGATCGACAGCTTCAAATGGCGCTGCACGCGGAGTGCGCGCCGGGGAGCGTCGCGCGGTTGGAGCTTTATTGGCATCGACAACGACGTAACGAAGCACGCCGTCGAATGTTGCGACGATGCGCGGCCGTGGCGGCGGCTTTAGCGATGCTGGCGGGCTCGATCGCGCTTTTGTCTTGGAACCGAGATCAATCGGGTTCTGCGCCAGCTATCGTTGAGGCGCGACCGCAGCTGCCTCGCGTTGAGCAGAAGCCGGCGTCGACGGGGCCGGCGGTCAATTCGATATCCGCGGGACGCGAGCCGACGGCGTACGAAGCCCTCATGTTTACGGCCCAGGTTCGTCGCGATGCAGCGGCCAAGACGAGCCTCGTGACGCAGGCGCTCAATGCGGCGATTGAACAGTTGGCCGCCGATCCGACGCTGGCGGTGGAGCGGTTGGCCGAGGCGTCGCGACTGAACTCCGCCGAGGCGGAGTCGGCCCTACTGCGGCGCTTGCCGCGGGCGAACCGAGCGGATGCGGACGCGATGATTCGGCTGCTAGGTCGTTGCGGTACCGCGCGTTCGACGGTCGCGCTGCTGGACGCGGCTCGCGAGCCGTCGCTAAGGTCGCCGGCGATCAGCGCGTTGCAGAGGATTGGCGGCGAAGAGGGGTTGGTCGCGGCGAGCTTTCAGTCGCACAGCTCCGCAGTGCGTCGGGCGATCATTACTTGCTTGCTCGACAACGGGACGGAGAGCTCGCTGCGTCGTTGTCTAGCGATGGTTGGCGATGCTTCGATCCGGGCCGATGTGTTGGCCGCGGCTTATGCGCTGGAGTCGCCTCCCAGCGGCAAACTGTTGGCGATGCTGCAGGGCGACGAGCAAGCGACTCGTCTCTCGGCGGCGATCGTGCTGGGCCACCTGAACGGGCCGCAGGTGACGGCGGGCCTGATTGCGATCGTGACGGAGGACCCCGCGGCGCCGCCCGAGGCG
The DNA here is from genome assembly GCA_041740115.1 of Pirellulales bacterium. Taxonomy (GTDB): domain Bacteria; phylum Planctomycetota; class Planctomycetia; order Pirellulales; family Lacipirellulaceae; genus Lacipirellula. The sequence goes on along the minus strand of JBGSMO010000079.1, from coordinate 2,332 downwards.
TGGCTGGCTTTGCTAGCGTGCCGCGACGAATCTGCCGCCCGGTTTCTGGCCGACGCTGCGCTGCATCCGCGGTTGTTGGGGCACGTGAATAACGCCCGGATGACGTGGGCGCGAATGATTCAATAACGATATTTGGAGCGAAGTCAACACATTCAAGCGAAGAGGAATTCAGCGATGGAAACAAGGCAATTTCTGAATCAATTGCGATTTGCGGTCGCGATGTTCGTCGCGCTGACGTTGGCCTCGATCGGCGCCGCTCAAGAAGTTGACGAGACGTCGTCGACTGACGCGGAAGAGATGGTTCTCAGGACCTATGAAATTGGCGATCTAGTTCTTGCCGTACCGGACTACGAGTTGGAAGCAGGTCGACGGGCCGCGGCAGGGGGCGGTTCCGGTCGATTTACTCCCGGGATGGGTGGAATGGGGGGAGGCGGCGGCCAGTTCGCGGGGGGAGGCGGATTCGCAGGAGGCGGGGGTTTCGGCGGTGCAGGGGCCCCCCCCCGTATGGACGACGAGGGCCGGGTCACCCCCGTTCAAGGTCCTTCGCCGCTGACGATGGATTCGGTCATCCAGGTGATGTTTGCGACGGTCGCGCCGAATTCTTGGGCGGGAAGCGGAGGGGATGGTCAGGCGACGGCGCTCGGCACGACCTTGGTCGTGCGACAAACGAATGCGGCCCAGCAGGCCATCGGTCAACTGCTGGATGCGCTGCGGGAAGGATCAGCGGCTCGCCGTACGATGACGATCGACGCTCGTTGGTTGTTGCTCGACTCGGACGGGCTCGAAAAGCTGGCAACGGAGGGCGAAAACGGCGGCCTGACGATCAACCGCGCTATTCTTGCCGAATTCACGCGCCAGCCGACGAGCTTGCGCGGGTTCATTAGTTGCTTCAGCGGGCAGTCAGTGTTTCTTACCAGTGGCACGGTGCGCACGAATGTGAGCAGCTACATTCCGGTCGTGGGGAGCATCGAGCCGCCGAAGCCTGAGGTGATGTTTGCCGCTCACGGAGGAGACAAAAGAGTCTCGTTCGTAGCAGACGAACGGCAAAGCGTCTTTGGCGGCCGCAGCGTCGGCTATCAGCCGGTGACGACGACGACCAACTTTGGCGTGCAGGTGGAACTGCGACCGACTCGGCTGCATCCGGAGAAGGCCGCCGCGGTCGATTTGCGTTCGACAATCACGTTCCCCGCGGGAACGTCGAGCGAGGGAGAATTGGAACCAGCGACGAGCGATCTGGCGCCGCAGGTCGATCGGTTGGCGATTCAGACGCAGGAATTGGCCACGACGCTGCGCGTGCCGTTGGGCGAACCGGTGTTGGTGGGAGGGATGACCGATATGGCGCCGAGGCCGGGGGCGGCGGGCGATGGGATGGGCGATCCGGCCGGGATAGCGGCCGGGGAGGCGGCGGAGAAGCCGCAGTTGTACTTGATTTTGGAAGTGAAATAAGGGGACGAGGCGTGCGAGGCAGGGTCGTGATTCCGCCCCCGGTCGCTGACCGGGGGCTCACGAGGGGATCGGTTATCGCGGGAGATCTGCATCCGGAGAGTTGCATCTAAGAGGTCGCGGCAGCCGTATTTGGTTTGCGGCGGGTGCTTTTTGGGCCCGCGTTATCGACCTCAGGGCGCGGCTCCGCGACGCGACTCTATGCCGTTGGGATTCGACCCGCCAATGGTACTGCGGAGCCGTGCCTTCTTCTCCTCTTTGCCCCCATGCGCCGTCGACGGTTACCGGGCGCTGGCGGCGCTTAGTGCGAGAGCGAATGGCTTTGGCGGCTTCGCTGGAGGCGTCGTTTCTTCCAACTCGCGGGACGATTGTTGCTTGCGATGTCTGTCTTGCCTATTTGCGATGTCCGTCAGCTCGCCGTTTCGGGATAGAATCTCTTTAGAACTTCCTGATTGGACCCATTGACGGCCCCGAAAATCCGCCATAGAATCCGCGGTTCGTCCCTGCTTTTGGGGACGGACTATGGATCTTTGAAACATTGCTGTCGCACGGGGCCTGGCCCCCGAGACGGACTATGCCGGGGCTCCTTTTTCGGCGTTTATCTGCCGAAATTCGAGTGGCTGGCCGATAAAGGGGCATCGCAGTGGCTGCGTCGCGGGAAGTCATTCGGATTCGGATGGAGGCCTACGATCACTCGGTCCTAGACCAGAGTGCGGCGGAAATCGTCGATACGGCCAAGCGGACCAATTCCGAGGTTCATGGGCCGATTCCGTTGCCGACCAGGATTGAGCGGTACACCGTGCTCTCCGGTCCGCACGTCGACAAGAAGGCCCGGCAGCAATTTGAAATCCGCACTCACAAGCGGGTGATCGACATTGTCCAGGCGACT
>JBGSMO010000071.1:0-6233 GCA_041740115.1 Pirellulales bacterium | reverse complement strand
CAACGGCTAAAGAATGAGCTTGCATCGAAACGTTCATCCTGTGATAGGACTCGACGCCTGGAGGAGGCGTGGAAGTTGCGTCGTGTGGTTCAGGTCTACAATCTAATCGCCCGTCGTGGGGATTCCAACGCCGGTCGGAGGCTACTGCTTGGCCCAGCGGCTGCCGGGATACTTTTCGGCGAGCTTCTGCGCCGTTTCTTGCGAGCGGCTGTCGCGGCCGACGCTCTTCCAGAGGGGGACCAGTTCGTGGAGCGCCTTAGCGTGGGCCTCGGCGTCTTGGCTGTAGAGCAAATCGACATGCAGGAACGCGAAGAGGGCGCCGCGCGGATCCTTGCTTTGGAGGTAGCAGTCGCCAAGGGCGTTGTAGGCGCGGGCGAGCAGTTCGGCGTCTTCGGGCGGAGCCTTGGCGATGATGTCGCCGATCGCCGAGGTCGCTTCCTGCACCTGACCGGCGGCGGCTTGGCTCACGGAGCGGTCAAGCGTGGCGGCGAGTTTCAGGGGAGCGATCTGAGCGCCGTCGTCGGTTGATGCGAGGACTTTGTCGAATTCGGCTTGGGCCTGAGCGTGATCGCCCTCGGCTTGGTAAGTGCGACCGACCAGCAGCGCGCTCTTGAGCTCGAAGTAGGGCGACTTGGCTTTAGCGAGCTTGGCGTACTCAGTGCGAGCGTTGGCCGGTTGGCCGGCGGCGGCGAGGAGATCGCCGAGCGTTTCGATCGCTTGCGGGATGTGGAAGCTTTTGTTGTGCTTCGACATGAAGCTGCGGACTTCGGTCGCGGCGGCAGCGGGGTCGCCATTGCCGGCGAGGGCGAGCTGCGCTTTGGCAAGCGTTGCGTAGAAGTCGACGTCGGCGAGGATTTCTTCACGCCGAACGTCGGCGACCGCGATCTTTGCGAGGGAATCGAGGGCTTCCTGCGCGCGACCTGCTTGGAGGGCGTTGCGGGCGGCGTTGAGTTCGCTAGGTTCGCCGGAGTACGTGATCGTTTCGATTTCTTCAGCGGGAACGGTCGATTCGACGCCGCTCTTGGAGATCGTCACGCCGAGCGGGGTGGTAGCGGTGATCTTGCCGCTGTCGACCCCGTTGTGGCGGCGGATGCGGTCGATCGAGCTTTGGGCTGAGGCGGCAGAGGCTAGGGCAAACAGCGACATCGCCGTCAGCGTTGCCGTGGTCGTTAGTCGTCGAAACCGAGTTGGGATCGTGCAGTTCACTTCTTCGCGAGCTCCAAATTCACTTGCTTGAGCAGTTCGTCGAACTTCGGTTTCCACACGGGGCCGCCGAGCCCGGGGTAGAGCTTGGCCATTTGTTCGATGTTCGTCTTCGCCGCCTCGAACTGTTCGCGGCGCTGGGCCGCCGGAGCGACTTTGCCGGCGAGGAATCGCGACTTGGCGACGTTGTAACGGGCTTCAAAGAACAACTCCTCGAAGCGGTTGGCTCGTTGCCGCGACTCTTCCGTTACCGGCGAGACTTTGGCCGCTTGGGCGCGGGCTGAGTTGGCAATGGTCGCCAACCGCAGCCAACCCCAGATGAGATTCTTGCCGTCTTTCTGCGGCAAGTCGCCGCGGATTGAGCGATCGAGGGCGCTTACATCCTTCTTCTGCAGCCCCCATTGCTGCAGCGCATCGGCGGCGCCTTTCTGCAGGTCGAGCATGTTCGGCTTTTCGGCCAGGATGACGCCGAACTGCTTCACCGCGCCCTCGTGGTTCCCCGTGGCGGCGAGGCACTCGGCGAGCCGCATCCGGACGCCAAGCTTGGCGCCTTCGTCGGGCGCGTACTTTGGATCTTCGGCGGCCGCCTTGAGCATCGCTTCGTACGCCGTCGTCGCGCGGTCGATGTAGGGTTTCGCCTCGTCGCCAGTGAGTTCTTGGCCGAGTTGCAAGTTCGTTTGTGCAATCCAGCCCCGTACACGCCAGTCGTTGGCGTCGGGCCGCGCGGAAACCCGTTGCAGCACATCGCCGAAGGCAGCCGCGACTTGCTTCGCTTTGGCGGCTTGGCCTGAGGCGTTCAGTTCTTTCAACTGTCGTTGGAGCTGAACGCCGAGGCCGAGGTAGACGTCGGTCAGCTTTTGGTCGCCGCCCGACTCGGCGAACTTCTCGAGCGACTCCATCATCTGTTGCGACTTCTCGCGGTCAGGCTTCTCGGCGGAGAGGTAAGCGCGGAGGGCAGCCTTGTAGGTTTCGAGGATGAACTCGGGCTTCTGGGCGACTTCGGCGCCTGATTCGACGAGCGCGAGGGGACCGGCGTTTTCGTTTTCCAGCACGCCGATCGCTTGCTCGGCGTCGCCGTTGGCGAGCAAGAACTGGACGAGGTAGAGGGCGCCGACGGCGGACGCGACGTTGGGGTCGCCCTTTTCGCGGAGCGCTTCGAAGCCTTGGCCAAGCAGGGAGCCCGCCTTGTCGCGGAGAGCGATGGCATCTTCGCCAGGGTTGTCGCGATTGCCAGCCGTCGCACGGAGGTATTGCGTCCAGAGCCCGGCGCCGAGGCTCAACTGCGCGGCGCCACGTCCTTCGGCAGGGAGCCGTTCAAGCAAGGCTTCGGCGTCGGCGAGGCGATTTTCGCGCAGCGCTGTTTGGATTAGCACATTCGCTGCGGACGAAGCTTCGGCGCTTTCGGGCCAGCGCGCCGCGACCAACTCGGCTAATTGGGCGAGCTTGGTCGCTTCGTAGGAGGGCGCCGCGCTGTTGGCGGCATCGCCTTGCGCGGCTTTCGCTTCGATCGACAGCGCCTCGTACGCGGCGAGCGCCACCTTGGCGGCGCTGGAAGCGTATTCGTTCTCGGGGTACCGCGTGGCGAGGAATTCCGCGAGGACCGCCGTCTCATGCAGTTGCTTATCTTCCCAATAGAGAATGCACAGGTAATAGCGGACGGTGTTGAGTTGCTCGATCGGCGTTTGCGAATCGGCCAGCGTGAGGGCCGCTTCCAGCATCCGGCGCGCTTCGTCGCGATTGCCCTGGGCTTGTTCTTGCAGTTCGTCGACGGCCTCGGGGTTGTTTTCCTTGGCGAGCTTGGCGGCGAGATTCGCCGAGTTCCAGAGGTCGATCGCCGTCTTGCCGGCGGCGAACGCTTCGTCGAACGTTTTCGGCGCGGCGCCGGCGGCAGCGTTGGGCGTCAACGAGGCGAGGGACAACTGCGCTTGCTGCCGGAACTCGTTCGGATGTTGCGATACTTCGCGCACTAGATTGCGGGCGTTCGATTGCAGCCGTTTCGCATCGCCGTCGCTGGGTTCCCCCTTTTTGATCTTGGCCTGGTAGGCGTCGGCGAGGCGGTAGGCGACTTCGAGCCACTCCGGCTGTTGCCGCTCTGCCGGTTTCGAGGCGGTGAGAAAATCTTCGCTGCGGCTGATGGCGTCGTCGATTTTGTCGATCGCCAGCAGCGACTCCGTCCGATGGCGGTGCGTCCGCGCGGTCCAGCGGCGGAACTCGGCGTTGACGGCTGGAAGCCGGATGATGTCTTCGTAGCAGCCGAGGGCTTCTTCGTACTTGCCAAGTTCCTGAGCACAGCGCCCTTGGTAGAAACGACTGGACGTGCCAACCAATGAGTCGCGGTACTCTTCCACTAAATCGCCGAACTGCTTCGACGCCGCGTCGAGCGTCTGCTTGAAGTCTGAGGAATCGCGTTCGTAGGTCGCGGCCTGCTCGAAGTTAAGTCGAGCCAGCAGAAAGCGAGCTTCCACCTGACGGTCGCGAAGCTGATCGCGGCGGGCCTTCGCGGCGGCATCGGCCTGGATCGCCGTCGCCTTCGGCAGCGCGGCGATTTGCTCGGTGGTGACGTCGACGACCTGCTTCGCCGCTGTGGACGCCTTCGCGAACAGCTCGCGAGCCTTGTTCTTGAGTTCGTCGCGTTGCGCGTCGGCCTGCTCGGGAAGCTGCCGCGCCTCGGCGAGCGTCACGAGCGCTTGTTCGGCGTACAAATTGGCCGACTGCCGCAGGGCGTCGATCCCCGCCGGCGTGCCGGTTTCTTGCGCCGCGAACTTTTCGAACTCGGCGGCCGCTTGGTTTAAGAGTTTCTCTCGCTCGGCGCGATTCCGAGTTTGTCTTGCTTGGGACGAGACGCTCAGCGCCCGTTCGTACGGCAGTTGTTTGGCGAATTCGGGCGTGGCCAGCGGCGAGGTCTCGACCCATTCGAGATACTCGACGGCCGTGTCGTCCCAGCCTCGCTCGCGAAGCGCGGAGGAGAAGGCGGCGTTCGCATCGGCCGCCCCTGCCGGCGCGACAGTTAGAAGAGAGCCGATGCAACCCAACCAGGCGAGCGCGGCGATGCGAGGTCGACGCTGCGCGTACGGTCGCTGGCCCGAGAAGGCGCACCGTTCAAGTTGAGAGTGAGCGAGTCGAATCACAGACCATGCCAGCCGAATCGTCAACGCAGCGACGGAGCCGACCACGGGGGTAACGGCAGAGAAGGCATCGCTACTGTTCGCGCTTGTGAGAAGGAACCGACGCGGGGCCAACGCCTTGCGCCAATTCGGTCTCTGTTCCACCTCCATCTTAACGGGGGGGCTCAGGGGGACAAAGCATTCTCCCCTGAAAATGGCAGGCGCCGCCCCCGGCTAGCGACAGGTCGAGGGTGGTTGGCGGGCTGGAGCGTTTGTAACGATTGCAGGCGTAGGGAATAAGCTTGGCGTCGCTGGGAGGTGGAGTTGCTAAGGGGTAAAATGGAGGGACTGCCGGCAACGAACCCCGCTGCGCCCCTCGCAGCTTCCGCCCAGCCAGGCGACAGGACCATCCCTTGCTTCGATTCGGAAATCATTCTAGGCGACGTCGCCCCATCTTTTCGCCGCAGGTGCGTGGCGTCTGGATGCTGCTGGTGATGCTCGGCGCCGTGATCTTGCTGATGCGGCAGATCACGCAGCCGGCGGCGGTGGCGTTCTTGGGGCAACTCTTCGCCAGTCCGAGGAGCCAGCAGGGCGTCGACGATTCCGCCACGAAGGCATTCGCGATCAAACCCGTCGTCGCCGACACCGAGTCTGCCGAGGCGGCGGCGACGAGCGAGGCTCCGCCGCTCGACGAAACATTGTGGGGGCCGGTGAAGGACAACGCCACGTTTCTTTCCGCCGAGCAGCCGGCGTGGTTCGCACTGCTACAGCAGGCGAACGACCTATCGCTCGCCGAGATGGCTGAGAAGTCGGTCGGCGACGTGGCCTATGCCCAATTGACCAATCAGCCTGACGCCTATCGCGGCAAATCGGTTCAGGTCGCGGGGCGGATTCTGAGGGAGTCGACGAAGCCAGTCGCCAAGAATGATTTTGGCATCGTTGAGCTTCATCAGTTGATCCTCGCTCCGCGCGGCGGCGGGCAGTGGCCGATCGTCATCTACGCGATTGAGTTGCCCCCAGGCTTTCCCCGCGGCGACGACTTGAGCGAGGATGTCGTCGTCGACGGTCTCTTCTTCAAAAACTGGTCGTTCCCATACGACGGCGGCATGGGGCTGGCGCCGGTGCTGGTGACGCCGACGCTCGCTTGGACCTCGGCCAACGGCGGCAATGCCAATGGCGTGGCGCCGCTGAAGGTCGCCGACGCGGCGCCAGCTACCTCGAAGCTGATGGTCGGCGCGTTCCTCGCCGGCGCAGCCGCCGTGGCGTTTGTGACATGGGCCGCAATGCAGACCCGCCGCCCGCGCCGGGCTATCCAAATGCGGCCCGAGTTGAGCGGGTTGGAGAGCGAGCCATGAATCGCTCCGCAATCATCGCGTTCGCTGCGCTGACGCTGGCGACTCTGGGCATCGCCGCTCGTCCTGGCGCTGCCCAGGAATCGTCAGCCGTTGGGCGGCCGCCGACGCTTAATTTCCGCACGCTGCTTGAAGAAGCAGGCGTCGCCGACGAGCAGTTTGCGCCGTATGCCGCCTGGAACGGCGAGATCGACGCCGCCGCGGCGTCCACGATTTCGCAGATACTGTTTCGACTCGCGCAATTCGATCGAACTGCCGTCGCGACCGCAGCCAGCGCTGATGCCATCGGCGACTTAGCGATGGCGGAGGGAATCGTCCACTCCGTTCAGCAACTCGAACTCCCCGCTTCCGCGACCGCCGAACTTCGTGAGTCGGGCCTCTTTGTCTGTGAGATGAAGCAGCCCGACGGCAAGCTGATAACGATTCTGAGTACGCAAGTTCCGGCCGCTTGGCTCCGACGGCCCAGCGGAGCGACGTTCGCCGAACCTGCGTCGCTCCGTGGCGTGCGTCTGGGATCGATCGAACGCAACGGCGCCGCCGAGCCGCTGCTGCTGACCAACCGCATTGCTTGGCG
>JBGSMO010000044.1:0-16998 GCA_041740115.1 Pirellulales bacterium | reverse complement strand
CGCCAACAGCGGCCCCTGCCGCGCCGCAGGGCCACGGCCTCACCGTCGACGCCATCGTCTACGCTTTCGAGAACGGCGACCCGAACCCGGCCGCTCCCGATCAAGGCTCGCAATACATCGGCGAATTCAAGGTCGTCCAGGCCAATGAGATCGGCGTCATCCTCGAGCCGGTGCAGGCACTCAATCAATACACCGGCAGTCGACTCGTCAAATCGATCCAGGCCAAAAAGAGCTGGAGCCTCTACGAACTGATGCCCGCCGACAGCCATGAGTTGTTCGCGAAGCTCGACGAAGCGGCCAAGAAGTCCCTCCTTCCCGCGGCGTCGGTCAATGAATACATCCGTCAGGGGACGCCTGCTCAGCCCGACGACGACGAGTACCACAAAGCCGCCTTCGACGAAGCGGGCAACCAAATCGGCGCCGACGATGCCAAGGCCGATTCAAGCAAAGTTGACCAGTGGCGGTACGATCGGCCGTTACGCGACTACAGCTACCTCTTCCCGGAACTGATGCGGGAACGGGTCGTCATGGAAGCCGACGTCGCGGCCCTCAAGCAACAGATCGCCGACCTTGCCGCCGCCCAGACGAACGCCAAAAAGCTCGAAGACCACCGCACCGCCGAGCGGACCGACCTGCAGGAAGACCTGAAGTTCATGGAGCGCGACCTGGCGTTCGTCAAGAAGCTACTGGCAACGATCAACTCGCAGATCGCCAACGCCAAGAGCCAGGTGAGCGACCTGCTCACAGCCAACGCCTCGATGGCCCAAAGTCTGATCGACAAACAGCTCGCCGAGCTGAAGACGATCGACGAGCGCTCTCCCGCCCCCGCGCAGCGCTCGCTCCTCGGCGCTCCGTAGCGAGCCGGAGCGTCCCGCCCCCGGCGCATCGCCTCCCCTGCGCCGCCACGATATCATCGTGACATGCCCGATCATCGTGACATGCCCGCCCCGCAGAAACCAACGCTCCCTAAATCTGACGCCTGGGCGCTAGTGTTCACCATCGTCGACGTCGCGCTGATCGCTGCTTATTTCCTCATCACCAGTTAGCGAGATCGTTCGGTTCTCCCATTAGCCGGACTGCCACGCGGTCCAGGAGCGCCGCCAGACCGGTCGCCACTTCTGCCCGGAGGTCGTGGGCCTCCGGCTACTCTCTCACTCGCGGCATTCCCTTTTGCCCTCCCCCCATCCGCCTTCCCCCCTCCCCCTTCGGCAGCTACCCTCCCCCCCTGGCGCCCTTCGCCCCTCTTCGACGTACAATTGCAGGGCCATCAACCGCATCCACCCCGCCGTCACCGGCGAACAGGTACCTAGCCGCCGCCATGGGAATTTACGACCGCGACTACTCCCGCGAATCCGAACCAGGCTTCCAACTCTCGACGCCCAAGACGGCGACGATGCAGTTGATGATCGTTACGGGCCTCGTTTACTTGGCCCAACTAGCGTTTCCGTTCGTCAACGAGAATTTCTCCCTTAAAGCCGATTGGTTCCTCAGGCCATGGACCTGCTACCAGTTGCTGACCTATGGGTTCCTGCATTCGCCGAACGACATCGCTCATATCCTGATCAACATGCTCGTCCTCTTTATGTTTGGACGAGAAGTCGAAGCCCGTTACGGCAAGCGCGAATTCCTGCTGTTCTATCTGGTCGGCGTCATCGCCGCGGGGACGGTCTGGTCGCTCAGCGAGTATGCCGCCAGCATGAATTCGGCGGAGTTAGCGCAGATGGCCCAGATGGGAGTCTCACTGCGAGCTCCTACCGCCGTCGGCGCCTCTGGCGCATTGGCCGCGCTAGTCGTCCTCTTCGCCTTCAATTGGCCTCACCGCCAAGTACTGCTTTTCTTCATCATCCCGATGCCGATGTGGGTTGCCGCGGCGCTCGGCATCCTGTTCGACGTCAAAGGCGCCATCGATCGCAGCGGCAACATCGCTTTCGCCTGCCACCTCGGCGGCGCCCTCTACGGCCTGATGTACTACAAATTCGGCTGGCGACTAAGCCGGTATTGGCCCTCGAACCTCGCCATGCCGAAACTCCCCGGCAGCGGCCCCAAGCTTCGCGTCCACGCCCCCGAGGACGAAGAAGATTCGCTCAGCCAACAAGTCGACCGCATCCTCGAAAAGATCCAACGCGAAGGCCAGGACAGCCTCACCTGGAAAGAACGCCGCACGCTGGAAAAGGCGAGCAAGCAGTATCAGGAGAAGAGAAAGTAGGGTTCAGGGTTCAGGGCCGATTATGTCTGATCCAGTATCTATCCAGCAACTAGCATCCAGCATCTAACCCGCTCTCCCATCATGCCCTCTCTCCAAAACCAACGCATCGTCGTCACCGGCGCCACGGGCCTCGTCGGTTCCAAACTCTGCAGAGAGCTTGAGAGTGCCGGCGCCCGAGTGATCCGCGCCGTCCGGCGGCCGGTGCAGGACGATGCCCGCGAGTTGTACTGGAACCCCGACCGCGGCGAAATCGACCGTGCGAAGCTTGAAGGGGTCGACGCCGTTGTTCACCTCGCCGGCGAGAACATCGCCGGCGGCCGTTGGACCGAAGCCTTCAAGCAGAAGATTCTCGACAGCCGCATCAAGGGGACGCATCTCCTCAGCGACGCCCTCGCGTGCCTGGAGCGCAAGCCGCGCATCTTCATCTCCGCTTCCGCCATCGGCTACTACGGCAATCGCTGCGCCGACGTGATGACCGAGCAGTCGGCGCCTGACACGGACTTCCTCGCCAACGTCTGCCAGCAGTGGGAGGCCTCCTGCCAGGCGGCCCGCGACGCCGGCATTCCGGTCGCGAACATCCGGATCGGCGTCGTCCTGAGCAAAGACGGTGGGGCGCTCGCCAAGATGCTCACGCCGTTCAAGCTCGGCCTCGGCGGCAAGGTTGGCAGCGGCGACCAGTACATGAGCTGGATCGCCCTCGACGATCTCGTCGGCGCGATTGTCCATCTACTTGGCCGAGATGAACCGGTCGTCGGCCCCGTGAATGTCGTCGCCCCCAATCCGGCGACCAACCTCGGCTTCACCAAAACCCTCGGCCGCGTCCTCGGTCGGCCCACCATCTTCCCGATGCCGGCGTTCGCCGCCCGCCTCGCCTTCGGCGAAATGGCCGACGCGCTACTCCTCTCCAGCACCCGCGTCGCCCCGCAGGCGCTTATCTCCTCCGGATTCAAGTTCCAATACCCCGAACTAGAACCCGCCCTCCGCCATCTTCTCAATAGATGAGCAAGTTATGCGAGCCGGGGGGTCCCCGCCCCCGGCGCCCCTGCGCCCCGGCATCCCTCGCTGTACAAAAACCACTCCGCGCCCTCCATCGTATAAAAGGGGAGTAGGCATCCGCCCGACACACGGGATAATGGAGGTATCTCCCGCCTGCTTCCCGCCCCGCCTATCCCGCGTTCCAAGCCGCCAAACGCGCCCGCCTCTCGCCAATCAACATTCGGAATCCCGAAGAAAACGCCCGTTTCCCCGCACTCTATCGTGCCATTGTGAGAACCCCGCCCCCCGTTAAAATGATGGGTTCGCGAGGGTTAGATCAGTTAGGTTTATTCGTCCAACGAGACGAGGCCAACGAGAAAAGGACTGAGGAGAGGTATGCATTCGCAAGTTGTCGTGCTCGGCGGCGGTCCCGGCGGGTATGCGGCGGCCTTCATGGCGGCTGACCTGGGACTCGAAACAACGATCGTCGAGGCCGACCCTCGTCTCGGCGGCACTTGCCTCCTCCGCGGCTGCATCCCCTCGAAAGCGCTGCTCCACGTCGCCAAGGTGATCAGCGAAGCCCGCGAAATGGTCGAATGGGGCGTCGAGTTCCCGCAGCCTAAGTTCGCGGTTGAGAAAATTCGCGAACGCAAAGAGAAAGTGATCGCCACCCTCACCGGCGGCCTCGCTCAACTCGCCAAGCGCCGCAAGGTGAAGGTCATCAACGCCCGCGGCATCTTCGTCGATTCGCAGACCCTGCAGCTGGAAGGGGGCGACCCCGCCACCTACGGCGGCGAAGGACGCATCACCTTCGACCACTGCATCCTCGCTACCGGTTCGACCCCGGCGATGCCGAAGATGTTCCAGATCGGCTCCGATCGCGTCATGGATTCGACCGGCGCGCTGGCGCTCGCCGACATCCCCGAGTCGCTGCTGGTCGTCGGCGGCGGTTACATCGGCCTTGAAATGGGTTCGGTCTACAGCGAACTCGGCTCGAAGGTGTCGGTCGTCGAACTCCTCGACGGCCTCCTCCCTGGCGCCGACCGCGACCTGGTAAAGCCGCTGGAGAAGCGTCTTCGCGAGCATTTCCACGCGATCATGCTCAGCACCAAGGTCCTCGGCGTCAAAGACGTCGGCGGCAAGGTCGAAGTCGAGATGGAAGGTCCCGACGGGGCGAAGTTCACCAACACCTACGACCGCGTGCTGATCTCCGTCGGCCGCCGCCCCAAGTCGGCCGGCTTCGGCCTGGAGAACACGAAGGTCACGATCAACGACAAGGGCTTCGTCGGCGTCGACGAAGAGCAACGGACCAGCGACCCGCACATCCTGGCGATCGGCGACGTCGCCGGCGAGCCGATGCTCGCCCACAAGGCGTCGCACGAAGGCAAGGTGGCGGCTGAAGTCCTCGCCGGCGAACCGGCGGCCTTCGACAAGGCGGCCATCCCCGCGGTCGTCTTCACCGACCCCGAAATTGCCTGGGCCGGCCTCACCGCTGACCAGGCGAAGCGCGAAGGCCGCGAGGTCGAGATCGCTCAGTATCCCTGGCAAGCCAGCGGTCGCGCGATCGCCAACGGTCGCACCGACGGCCTCACCAAGTTGATCGTCGATCCGGCGACCGACCGGATCCTCGGTTGCGGCATCGTCGGCGCCGGCGCCGGCGAACTGATCGCCGAAGCGGTCCTCGCGATCGAAATGGGCTGCACCGCGCGCGACCTCGGCGAGACGATTCACCCCCACCCCACGCTCAGCGAAACGGTCGGCTTCAGCGCCGAGGCGTATCTCGGCACCGCCACCGAGATCTACCGCCCCAAGCGGAAGCAGAAGCAAGAGAATTAGTTCACCACCACGGCACAACGAGCACGACGAAGACTAGCTGACTGATTCGCTTCTTCCGTCGTGTCCTTCGTGCCGTCGTGGTTCAATTCAGAAGTCAAAAGAAGGACGATTGCCGCTATGGCAACTGGAAAAGCAACCGAAGTCCGCTCGCCGATTGCGAACGACAGCGACCCGATCGAGACAAACGAGTGGCTCGAGTCGCTCGACTACGTCCTTGAGAACAAAGGGTCCGAGCGCGCGCAAGAGTTGCTCGCTGCGCTCGACGAAGCCGCCTACCGCAACGGCGTCGAACTGCCGTTCACGGCGACTACTCCCTACGTCAACACCATCCCCGCCGACAAGCAGACGCCGTTCCCCGGCAATCGGGAACTGGAGCGCCGCATCAAGAGCTTCGTCCGCTGGAACGCGATGGCGATGGTCACCCGCGCCAACCGCGACCCCGCCTCGCCCGGCGGGCACATCAGCACGTTCGCTTCGTCGGCGACGCTGTATGAAGTCGCGCTGAACCACTTCATCCGCGGCCGCGGCGAGAATGGCTACGACGGCGACCAGGTTTACTACCAAGGCCACGCCGCGCCCGGCATGTACGCCCGCGCCTTCCTCGAAGGCCGGCTCACCGAACAGAACCTCGTCAATTTCCGCCGCGAAATGGGCGAAGGGGGCGGCCTGTCGTCTTACCCGCACCCCTGGCTGATGCCCGACTTCTGGGAATTCCCCACTGTCTCGATGGGCTTGGGGCCCATCATGGCGATCTACCAGGCGCGGTTCAATCGCTACCTCACCGATCGCAAGATCAAGGACCTCTCGAAGAAGCGGGTCTGGGCCTTCCTCGGCGACGGCGAATGCGACGAGCCCGAAACGCTCGGCGCCATCACCCTCGCCTCGCGGGAGCAACTCGACAACCTCACCTTCGTCATCAACTGCAACCTGCAGCGGCTCGACGGCCCGGTGCGCGGCAACGGCAAGATCATCCAAGAGCTCGAAGGCGCCTTCCGCGGCGCCGGCTGGAACGTCGTCAAGGTGATCTGGGGATCCGATTGGGACCCGCTCATCGACGCCGACGAGAACGGCCTCCTCGCTCAGCGCATGATGGAAGTGGTTGACGGCCAGTATCAGAAGTACGTCGTTTCTGGCGGCGACTACATCCGCGAGCACTTCTTCGGCAAGTACCCCGAACTGCTCCAGCTCGTGAAGAAGTATTCGGACGACAAACTCCGCACGCTCAAGCGCGGCGGCCACGACCCCGAAAAGGTCTACGCCGCCTACCAGGCCGCGATCGAAACGAAGGGGCGCCCTACCGTCATCCTCGCCAAGACGATCAAAGGCTACGGCGTCGGCGAAGGGGGCGAGGGTCGCAACATGACCCACAACCAAAAGAAGCTGAACGAGGAGGAGCTCCGCGAGTTTCGCACCCGCTTCGGCATCCCCATTTCCGACGAACGGGTCTACGAGGCGCCCTTCTATCGCCCGCCGGAAAACAGCCCCGAAATGAAGTACATGCGCGAGCGCCGCAAGGCCCTCGGCGGTTCAGTGCCGGCCCGCAACAACGCGCCGGTCACGATGGAAGTGCCGAAGCTGGCCGACTACGCCAAGACGCTCGACAAGCTGGTCAGCAAAGGCCCCGGCAAGGAAATGTCGACGACGATGGGCTTCGTCCGCCTCCTCGGCGACCTGCTCCGCGACAAGAAGATCGGCAAGAGCATCGTCCCGATCGTTCCCGACGAGTCGCGCACGTTCGGCATGGAAGGCCTCTTCCGCCAGGTCGGCATCTATGCCCACACCGGCCAGCTCTACGAGCCGGTCGATAGCGATCAGCTCGCCTACTACAAGGAAGCGAAAGACGGCCAGCTTCTGGAAGAAGGCATCACCGAGTGCGGGTCGATGTCGTCGTTCATCGCCGCCGGGACGGCCTATTCGTCCCACGGCGTGCCAATGATTCCGATGTTCATCTACTACTCGATGTTCGGCTTCCAGCGCATCGGCGATTCGATCTGGGCTGCCGCCGACGCCCGCGCGAAGGGCTTCATGCTCGGCGGCACCGCCGGCCGGACGACGCTCAACGGCGAAGGGCTGCAGCATCAAGACGGTCACAGCCTGATCAACGCGATGGCGTTCCCAACCGTTCGCGCGTACGACCCCGCCTACGCCTACGAGACGGCGGTCATCGTCTTCGACGGCCTCAAGCGGCTTTACGAAGACAACGAGACGGCGATCTACTACATCACGCTCGAGAACGAAAACTACACGATGCCCGAGATGCCCGCCGGCGTCGAAGAAGGCATCATCCGCGGCATGTACAAGCTGTCGAGCAACGACGCCGAGGGCGGCCTCCGCGTCCAGCTGTTCGGCAGCGGCCCGATCCTGCGCGAATCGCTCCGCGCGGCCGACATCCTCAAGGCGCGGTACAACATCTCCAGCGACGTCTGGAGCGTCACGAGCTACAACCAACTCCGCCGCGACGCCCAAGAATGCGAACGCTGGAACATGCTCAACCCCGAGAAGCCGCGTCGTCACTCCTACCTGCAGGAGCAGATCGACGCGACTGAAGGGCCGATCATCGCCGCCAGCGATTACATGCGGATCCTCCCCGACCAACTCGGTCCGTGGCTCAAGGGCCGGCTCTTCTCGCTCGGCACCGACGGCATGGGCCGCAGCGAAAGCCGCGAGAATCTGCGTCGCCACTTCGAAGTCGACGCCGAGTCGATCGTCGTTGCCACGCTCTACAAGCTGATGCTCGACGGCAAGTACGACGGCGCCGCGGTGGCGCAAGCGATCAAAGACCTAGGCATCAGCCCGGAAAAGAAATCGGCGCTGTACGCGTAAGCTTCAAGACAATTCGTGAGTAGGTGAGTAAGAGAGTAGGTCGTCGGGCGGCCATCTAACTTCTCCACCAAGTAACCTACTCACTTAAACTAAACACCTACTCACCTCCGCAACGACCATGTCTACGCAAATCACCCTGCCCTCGCTCGGCGAGAACATTGAGTCAGGCGACGTTCTCTCAATCCTCGTGAGCGAGGGCGACGTCGTCACGAAGGACCAGGACCTGCTCGAACTCGAGACCGACAAGGCGACCATGCCGGTCCCCAGCCCGCAGGCTGGCAAGATCGTGAAGGTCCTCGTCGCTGAAGGCGACACCGTTCCGGTCGGCGGCGCGATCTTCGAGATCGAAGCCGAAGGCGGTTCGAGCAACGGCGCCACTGCAAAGAAGGAAGCAGCGAAGAAGGAGCCGGCCAAGACGCCGGAGAAGAAGGAAGAAAAACCGAAGGCCGCTCCAAAGAAGGAAAACATCGTCGAGGCAGAACAACTCGACGAAGCGGTCGCCGACCTGCAGGAAGAACCTGAGGAACCCAAGCCGACCAAGAAGCCCGCCGCCAAGTCGTCGGCGAAGATTGCTCCGGCCCCGGAACCGACTCCCGTCATCGTTGAATCAGACGACAAGCCTGGCGACGGCCAGTCGTCAGCCGCAGCTGGCCCCGCCGTCCGTCGTCTGGCCCGCGAGCTCGGCGTCGACCTCCGCCGCGTCCGCACCAGCGGGGATCGGATCACCGAGGAAGACGTCCGCAACCACGTCCGACGGAGCCAGGCCGAGTCGGACGCCAAGACCACCAAAGGGGTCACGCCTCCCGGATCGCTCGAATCAGACAGCTACGGCGCCGTTCGTCGCGAGAAAATGACGCGGATGCGACAGACAATCGCCCGCAACATGCTCAACTCGCACACGACGATCCCGCAACTCACCAACTTCGACGACGTCGACGTCACCGACCTGGAGCGCATCCGCAAGGAAAGCCAGAAGGATTACGACTCGCAAGGCGTGAAGCTCACGACGCTGCCGTTCCTCGTGAAGGCCCTCGCGGTGGCGCTCCGCAACCATCCGATCATCAACGCTTCGGTCGGCGACGAAGGCAACGAGATCATCTACAAGGAATATGTCAACATCGGCATCGCCGTCGATACGGAGAAGGGCTTGCTCGTCCCCGTCCTCCGCGACGCCGACCGGAAGAACATTCCGCAGATCGCCCGCGAGCTGGTCGAAATCGCCGACGCGGCCCGCAAGGGAACGTTCAAGGTCGAAGACCTCCGCGGCGGCACGTTCACCATCAGCAACCTCGGCGCGATCGGCGGCACCTACTCGACGCCGATCATCAACCCGCCCGAAGCGGCGATCCTGCTCATCGGCCGCAGCCGCATGCTGCCGCAGTGGATCGACGGCGCGTTCCAGCCGCGGCTGATGATGCCGCTGTCGATCAGCTACGACCACCGCATCGTCGACGGCGCCACGGCGCAGCGGTTCCTCAACGACGTGAAGGGGTACCTGGCGAGCCCGGGACGACTGCTGTTGGCGCCGTGAAGTCGAATCAGCTGACCGCTTGCCTGACGGAGGCTTTAACGACGCGATGGACGCCCTCGTCCGTCGCGTCGTTTTTTGATTTACGCGTAATGCCATTCGCCCGGCCGATTTCTGACCCTCTACTGGGCCGTGGTAGGATATTGGTCAGCAAAGGCCGCACGATGGAAATCAACATTCCCGCTGGCTCAGAAGCGTTCGTCCTCGGCAAGTCCAGCGTTGGCGAGCTCCGTGAGGTAATACCATGGCCACTCGCCGACTAATTCTCTCCGTTTGGTGGGCTACATTCTTTGTTTGCGGAGTCATGTGTGTGTGTGATTCGATTGCTGACCGAAGACCGTTGATTGTCATAGTTGGGGCATATGCCATGAAGTATGCGAGTGATCAACTTGCGGCCACTGTACAATGGCCTTAATTGTCCAAAATATCTATTGGATCAAGAGTTAATCCTGCTGGATTACGACAACGCCACCCAGCTGACTACCCTGTTCCATTACGTGACGCATGTCGCTTGGCCCATTCATATGCCGCTGATCACCATGCAATAACGACATTTCACATACGAAACTAGCTGACTGTCCCTGCAGAGGCGAACGACTGTTGATCGGCTTCGATCAACCTCGCCGCAACGCATTGGGAGACTATTCGCCGTGATTCGCTTCTTACTAACGCTCACGATCATTTCCTCGTTCGTCTCTCCTTCATACGCTCAGCGCGCTTATCCGCCGCAGTTCGAGGGCGTCAAGGAACACGTCTACAAGACCGCCGGCGACGTCGACCTCAAGCTCTACATCTTCGAACCGCAGCGCCACAAACCCAGCGACAAGCGACCCGCGATCGTCTTCTTCTTCGGCGGCGGCTGGGCCAACGGCTCGCCGCAACAGTTCGAAGAGCAATGCCGTTACCTCGCCTCACGCGGCATGGTGGCGATCACGGCCGACTACCGCGTGGCGAGCCGCCACCAAGCGAAGGCCGTCGACTGCGTTCGCGACGCCAAGTCGGCGATTCGTTGGGTGCGCGCGCACGCCAACGAGCTTGGCGTCGATCCCGATCGCATCGTCGCCGCCGGCGGCTCGGCGGGCGGCCACATCGCAGCCTGCACAGGATTCGTGAAGGAATTCGACGAAGCGAACGAAGATCAAACGGTTAGCTCGCGCCCGAATGCGTTAGTCCTCTACAACCCCGTCGCCTCGTTCGATCGCTCGCTCGCCGACGCCAACGATCCGCGCATTATCGGCTTGCAGTTTCGCCTCGGCGTGACGCCGGAAGAGATTTCTCCGGCGCATCACGTCGCCGAGAAGGCCCCGCCAACGCTAATCCTAGTCGGCTCCGAAGACTTCCTCCTCGCGGGCGTCCATCAACTGGTCGACAAGATGAAAGCCACCGGCAACCGTTGCGAGCTGGACCTCTACGAAGGCCGCTCCCACGGCTTCTTCAATCAACGCGGCAAGGGCAACGCCGATTTCCTAAAGACGACCGAATCGGTCGACCGCTTCCTAAAGTCGCTCGGCTACCTCGAAGGAGAGCCGACGGCCGAGGAATTCTTCAAGAAGAACTAACGTAGTACTGGCTACGGGGTACGGGGGTACAACGTACGGAATATAGCCCCTGTCCAGCCTATTGCCTTACTCCCAGCAGCGGAAAGCACAGCACCGGGATCAGCAGCGACGCCAGCCCGATCGTCCACCGCACCGGCCCCAAGGGAACCGAATCGTCGCGAGTCTGCGGGTGGTGAATTCCCAAAAAGATCACCAGTAGCAGCATCGGCGTCCAGAGAATCGCCTCGTCGAGATTGATCACGACGTAAAAGATGGCGAACGAAATGAAAAGCCTCGCAAACGTGTGAGCCTTGCCGAGAAATAGCGCGTAGATCGTGTGTCCCCCATCGAGCTGGCTGATCGGCAACATGTTCAGCCCAGTGATCAGCATGCCGACCCACCCCGCCATGAAGTAGGGGTTGAGCTCCGTCAGGCCGACCCAATGCTCGTTCGCCCACGCTTCGGTCGGATGGGCCCACTGCAACATCCACTGAGCCACCAGCGGCAGATAGAACTCGATTTCCCCCGGCTCAGAGGCGCGGCTCAAATCAAGCGCCTTGATCCCTTGCCACAACACCGGGAACGCCACCGCCAGTCCTGCCAGCGGTCCGGCGATGCCGATGTCAAAAATCTGTCGCCGGTCGGCGCGGCTCCCGTCCATACCGATGACGGCGCCCATGGTCCCGATCGGATTGATCGGCACCGGGATGCACAACGGGTAACTCGCGGGGATGCCGTACTTCACCGTCTGCAGGAAGTGCCCCATCTCGTGCGTCAGCAAAATCGCCAGCACGGCGCCCATGTAGGCGAGCCCGATCGGCCAATTCGTCTGCACGACGGCGCCGACCTCCGCCCACGAGACGTTGAATCCGAACTGCATCGGATCCCACCGCGTCGCGCCGACCCAGAAGGTCGAGAGGCACGTGGCTACGAACAGCAGCGCCGGCAACATCACCTGCCGTTGCGGCAAGAGAGCCTCGTTCCCCTCGATGTCGGACTTCATCAGTTCCGGCAGATGAGCGAACGACGAATCATGAAAGGCGTCGCTTTCCAGCGGCCGACGCGGGATCGGCTCCTCGGAAAGATGCGACGCGGCAGGAACCAGCGACTGCCCGCCGGAAGGCTTCGGAAGCGGGTGTTCGGTGGCAGGATTATCGCCGGTGCTCATTCGCAAATCATAGCAAAATGAAGGGCCTCGGACAGGGACGGGAGAGCGAGGCTTCCGCCGAGCCGCCGGTGGAGTTTGAAGTCGGTCATTCTGAGCAAAGCGAAGAATCTAGCAGCTCATCTAACGCTAGATCCTTCGCTTTGCTCAGGATGACGGCTCCACGCCGATAGACCTCGCTCACGACACTTCCAGGCTCTTCACGCCCCCGCTCCGCAAGGCCGCCGTGAGGCACCGATTGGCCGTCTCCAGCAGGCTGACCGCGCGAAAATTTTTCGCCGGAGTGCCTGCGGAAGCGACGCCGGCGCCAATCGCCACGGCCGGCAACTGCTCCGACCGGAGATACGGATCGACCAGCGCCCGAATCTCTTCGACGGTATGTCGCGCCGCGGTCACCGCTTCGTGTCGATCGCGTCCCGGCAACAACATCATGCGGCGCAGCGGTCCCAGCGGCTCGATCGCCGCCGTCCCCTCCGCACCTTTGCACGCGCGGTTGAGCAGCCGCTCGATCAACTCCGTTTGCGTCAGGTCGAGCAACTCCGTCGGCTGCACTTCGATCACCGCCAACCCGATCGGTCGGCGCAGCGATCGGCAGCGGCCGACCTCCAGCGTTAAGCGCGTTTCCAAATCGCTCGTGACCGACGCCGCGGCTGAAATCGCGTCATAGGGGTTCGGGAGCTTTGGCAAATTCATTTCGCTGCTTGCGACGCTCGCGGGAAGCATTGAAACAGAAGCGTCGACAGCGCCGTTGGCGCCGCCACGATAAAACTGCTCGAACGACGCCCGCAACTGCCGCGCGAGAATCATCGCCTGGACTTCGTGCCCCTCACTCTCGATCGGGCTCGCGGCGTCGTTGGCGATCCCGCGGCTGAGCGGCGCCGCGACCGACTCCGCGACTCGCGACATCTTCGCGTGCGCCTGGACGATGATCTGCGTGTAATCCTCGCCGCCGGCGATTTGCAGCGACAGCACGTTGGCCAACTGCCGCACCTTCGGCTCCAGCGTCGCGATCACGTCGTTCAGCTTCGCCTTGTCGAGTTGGCAGTAAGCGTCGCCCGCATCGAGCAGATCGGGCAACACGCTTAACCGGCGTTGGCCAATCAGTTGAGCGAACAGCTCGGCTAGATGCAGCACGCGCACCAGGTGAGCGTGATCGGCCTTGTTGTGAGCCCAATACCGCGTGTCGTGCGGCGCGCCGATCGCCGCCGTCAACAGCGGCGGCAGGTTCCAATGTTGCAGCAGGCCCGCCGTGAGTTGCCGGTGGTCGAAACCGAGCGAGTTCCGCTCCAACTCCGCAAGGTCGGCTTGCGCCGCAATCGCCTCGCTCAGCACGGCCGCATAGGGTTGCCGCAACTCGCCGAGCAGCACCAATACGCCAATGTCTTGCAACAGCCCGGCGAGAAAGGCGTCGTCGCCCGGCTTCTGGAACAATTGCTCGCTGATCTCGCGGGCCGCCACCGCTCGCACCAGCGACGTCTTCCAGTACCAATCGAGCTGGTCGCGCGCCGCCGAGAGAAACAGACTCTCCGGCAAGCTGAACCCGAGCGCCAGCAGCTTCAGCGGCTTGATCCCCAACAGCGCGAGCGCCTGGTTCAAGTCGCTCACCTCGCGCGGCAAGCCGAACAGCGAACTGTTCACCACGCGGAGAATCTTTACCGTCAGCGCCGGATCCCGCTCGATGCATTCCTTCAGCGCGTGGACGTCGACGCGCGGCGACTCGGTGAGTCGCAACACCTCGACCGCCACCGCCGGCAGCGAGTAAAGCGCGCCAGCGCGGGCGACGATCTCTTCGATCGCATTAGGGTAGACCGGCGTCGCGGCGGCAAGCGTCATAGAGGCGGGAATCGTACGGCGGGAGCGGGGGCGGACGCGGCGGCAGTGGAGCCGTCGTGTGGCGGAAACGCGGAAAAACGCGCACTTCGCGCGTCGCTCGCAAGTCTAGCTCATGGTGGAGAACCGCCATGTCGTCGATGCCCGCGCCGGTCGTCGCCGACCGCCGCTAGCACGACCGCTACGACCGGCGCCAAGCTCGCCATATTCGTCTAGGGCGCCTGCATCGAGCCAGGTACAATCGCCCCATTCCCCGCTCGCTTCATGGACGACGCCTGCTATGGACCCGCTGCTGCATCTTCATCGCAATCGCCTTTTATTTATCCTCGCCCTCGTCGGCATAGCCGCTTGCGGCTTAGCGGCAGCTTCGGCCCAAGCCCAAACCTTCGCCGAAGAAGTCGCCCAAGCCAGCTACGTCGAACCAATCGTCGCCAATGGCGAAACCGATCAAGCCGCCAGCGCCAAACAGGCCGAAGAAATCGAAATTGTCCGCCAACTCGCCCGCCACCGCGGCGGCCAGCCGGCGGCGCTCGCGCAGATCATCCAAATGTCGCGATCG
The DNA here is from genome assembly GCA_041740115.1 of Pirellulales bacterium. Lineage (GTDB taxonomy): Bacteria > Planctomycetota > Planctomycetia > Pirellulales > Lacipirellulaceae > Lacipirellula. The sequence continues at coordinate 2,538 of JBGSMO010000044.1, read as the reverse complement.
TTCAACGACGCCGTCGCCGCCGACCTGCTCGACGAACTCGCCACCGCCCACCTTCGCGCCGGCGATCTCAATCTTGCCGCCGACTCCCGCCGCCTCCTCGCCGAGCAATATCCCGGCACGCCGCGGGCCCAAGACGCCCTCCTCTGGCTCGTCCGACTCTATGCCAGCAGCGAAATGGTCCACGCCCGCCGCCAGCCATCGCAAGCCGCCGTCGACATGCTACGGCAGATTCCGGCCAACGCCGACCTCACGCAGGCCCGCACCAACGCCGCCGTCAAACGCAAACAGCGTGAACAACGCAAACAACGCGGCGCCGCAGCGGCCAATCAACCCGCAGCCCCTTACGCCATTCACCTCGCGACGCAGTCGATGGACCGCCACCCCGAACTCGCCGACAACGCCGCCCTCGCCTATCAGCGGGCCGTCGCCGCGCGGCTCGCGGGGCAACTAAAACCGTCGCAAGCGTATCTCTCGCCCCTCAAACATCGCCGCGGCGGCGACCCGTGGGGCGACTGCGCTCGGATGGAAGCGTGGCTCGAATCGGGCGAGAAAGAACGCCCGCCCAAGCGGACCGCCGTGTGCGTCGTCGCCGACGAGCCGCCGCAACTCGACGGCATCCTCAACGAACCCTTCTGGCAACTCGCCCTGCCGCTGCCGCTTAAGCCGGGCAAAGCCGCTTCGCGCACCGATGGAGTCGATTCGCCGGAAGTCCAAACGGCGAGCTACGAACAGACCCCACGCGAAGCAAGCGCCGCAACAACGCCTCCCGCCGCGAGCCAAATCCAACTCGCCTACGACCGCGAGCACCTCTACGTCGCTGTCATCTGCGAGAAGCCCGCGGGCTTCGCCTACCCCACCGCCGACGGCCCGCGCCCGCGCGACGCCGACGTGGAATCGCAAGACCACGTCACGCTGCGTCTCGACGTCGACCGCGACTACGCCTCGTACTACGAACTGCTCCTCGACAGCCGCGGCCAGACCGCCGACCGCTGTTGGGGCGACGCCGCCTGGAATCCGGAATGGTTCGTCGCCGCCGGCGAGCTTAATGCCGACGGCGGCGTGTGGATTGTCGAGCTTGCCATCCCCTGGAGCGAACTGACGCCGACCCCGCCGAAATCAGGCCAAGCCTGGGCCTGCTCCGCCGCCCGCACCCTACCCCCGACCGCCGCCGCGCCCGCCCCGGCCTGGGTCGGCCCCGCCAGCGACCGCCCCGGCCCCGAAAGCTTCGGCGTGCTGCAGTTCGAATAGCCGCGAGTCGATCCTTTCGCCGAGCTGCAGAACGAATAGGACGCGGATCTTCACGGATTTGGCGGATGGACGCGGATCATTCTTTGATATAAACCGCATCGGCCGAATGCCATCCGAGCAAATTCATCGCTCAACCTAGAGCGAGTTTCAGTTAAGCGTAGCGTCTGTCATCCTGAGCGGAGCGAAGGATCTAACACCAAACGAGCGGCCAGATTCTTCACTCCGCTCAGAATGACGCTACAGCTAACTGAAGCTCGCTCTAAATCCGCGACAATCCGCCAAATCCGCGATCATCCGCGTCCCATTCTTTCCTTTCCGACCTCCGACCTCTCACCTCTGACCTCCCTATAAAAGATTCTCCAACATTCCCTTGACCCGATTTATTCTAATTCGTTAGAATTAGCGCCGTCGCCCGATAGGCTGGGGCAACGCCCCACCGGCGCGCCAAGCGATTCGGCAATTCAAGCGGAAAGCCGTCCCAGCCTACGCCGCTCGCGGCTTATCTTCCCCTGGAGAACCTCGATGCCTCGCCCCCCCAGCCCGCATCCCACCGATGTCGAGCTCGAAATCCTCCAGGTTCTCTGGAGCAGCGGCCCCAGTTCCCTCAGCGGCATCTGCGAAACCCTCCGCACCGAGCGCGAAGTCGCCGCCACCACCGTCGCCACGATGCTCCGCGTCATGAGCGACAAGGACCTGGTGAAGCGCACCGGCAGCGGCCGCGGCGCCACCTGGAACGCCGTCGTCACGCAATATCGCACCGAAGAAGGCATGGTCCGCAAACTCGTCGACCGCCTCTTCGACGGCGCCGCCGACCGCCTCGCCGCCCACCTCGTCGAAGGGGGGCAACTCAGCCCCACGCAACTCGCCGAACTCCGTGCGTTGATTGACCAGCAATCCATTAATGCGACAAAGAAGAGAAGAATGGGACGCGGATGAACGCGGATTCAGCGGATTTTCGCGGATAGAATTTCATCATTCTGAACCAAGCCGACTAGTCATTCTGAGCAAAGCGAAGAATCTAGCAACGTTCTCCGCCGTCAACTGCACAATCCGCGACCATCCGTCAAATCCGCGAAAATTCGCGTCCTATTCGTTCCTCCCGAATCTTACACATCCCATATCAAAGGGTTTGCGACGATGAACGCCTCGCTCTGGCAACTCGCCGGTTGGACGATGATTCACTCGCTCTGGCTCGGCGCCATCGTCGCCCTCGTCGGCGGCTTCCTCCGCCTCGCCTGCCGCCGTGCCGCGCCGAACACCCGCTACGCGATCAGCCTCGCCACGCTCGCG
>JBGSMO010000384.1:0-7527 GCA_041740115.1 Pirellulales bacterium | reverse complement strand
GTCGTCGGCGACGTCTTTCCAGAGGGTCGAGCTGGTGTGCCCCGGGGCGGCGTTGAGGGCGCCGATGACGGCGGCGAACTTCTCTTCGAAGTCGTGCTGCTTGCCGGGGAGGGTGTGGTAGTTCATGCCGACGGTGATCATGGCGGGCTCCGCGTGGAAGTGTGAGTAAGTCATTCTGAGCGAAGCGAAGAATCTAGATGCTCGTTTGGGACGCTAGATCCTTCGCTCCGCTCAGGATGACGCGTATTGTCAGGGGTCAGGAAAATGCTAGCAATCATGCTGACTCCTGATTCCTGACTCCTCGCTTTCAGCCGGCATTCTACCAGTTCGACGCAAGCGGCCAGGGGGAGTTTGACGATTAGAGCAAAGGCGACGCGCCCTGTCGCGCCGCTGCTGTTCACCTTGTCGATTAACGGGCCCTTGCTCGCTGGCGGTCGCTAAGCCGCTCGCGGCTGCTTTTCGCCTGTTTTGGGAGCTTCTCATGCGAATCACGTCGGCCATGCCCCTTGTCGCACTGTTCGGCGGCGCGCTGTTTGGCGTTACGCTGGCAGCGGCGACCGCTTCGGCGCAGGCGCCGTACCCCAACGGGAGCTTTGAGCCGGCCGGTTACTCGCAGGTGAGCAGCCAAACGGCGGCGCCCGCAGTGCGGACGACCAGCTTCGAGCGGAAGACGGGCCGCAACAATCCGGCGCTCAACTTCTTTGGCGGAGCGAAGAATTCGACGTACGCCCCGCAGGGCCGATCGGTGCAACCGCCGCCGCCGGTGGCCGTGCAGACCAAGCCGATGGGCAAACCGTTCAGCAGCTATCGTGCGTCGTCGACGATCAGCCCTTATCTGCGACTCGACTACGTTGAAACGGAAACGTCGACGCCCCTCTACTACATGTTCGTGCAGCCGGCGATCGACCAGACTGCCGTCAATCGCGAAACGCGGAACGAAAACCGCGCGTTGCGGTCGACCGTTCGACAGGCGAGCGCCGGAGGCGCCGTCACGAGTCCCGCAGGGGGCATTCCGACGACCGGGCATAGCTCGCAGTTCATGAACGGCGGCGGGTATTATCCGATGACGCGATAGGCTTGGAAGCATTCTGTCGCGGAGCCCATTTGTCGCGACACCTTTCCGTCGGGGGCAGTTCTGCTGTCGCGACATTGTGCTGTCGCGATACTGCTTTGCCGCGACAGCGATTTTTGGCGACAGTTCGCTACGATTGTAAGTCGTTTCCGTTGCACCAGTTGCGCTGACAGCGTGCGGGCGTCCTGTCGCTTCTGTCGCGACAGCGAAGGCGACAGACGTCGCGGTCGCTGGCTTTTTTGATTGTCGCTGCATGGCTCGGCTCGCGCATAAGGTGCGTGGTATGAGGCGAGGCGGCGCGCAGCGCGACAGTTGCCGGGCCGATGGAATGTCGGCGGTGGGCGTGAAGCGAATCGAATTGCCAAAGAACGTGGTTGGGCATCGCAGCAGTGATTGCTGCCCGCGACGCCTGGGGGCGATGGCCTCCGTCACCGTAGCCGATGGCAATGAGGCCTGGCAAAAGCAATCGACTGAGTATACGGACGTTCATTGTCTCAAATTCAGTGGCCAAAATCAAGCTGTCAGATTTGGTTTTCGCTTCGAATGAGACGGAAGGCTAGCCGGAGGGCCACGCCCTCCGGGGTTGAAGTGGCGAGTGGCTCGGCGCGCCGCCCGGACCGCGTGGCGGTCCGGCTAGGGGAAGAGCGGGTTGGGGAGGGGCGGTTTCGCGGCGTCGGCGTGACGTGATAGATTGGATCGACTTGCTTGTTTCTCGCCATAGGAGTTCGCGTCATGCGCACGTTGCACACCGCCATTCGCGCCGCGTTGTTGTTGGCCGCTCTCGTATTCTTGTCGCTGTCGTTCGCCGCGTTGCGCGTGAGCGCCGCGGAAGCAGCGCAGGCTGCGACGGAGAAGCAGGAGCAGCGGCTCACGGAGCCGACGGCTGAGCAGGTGGCGGAGCTCGAGAAGCTGATGAACCGAGCGACGATGGTCGGGCACTTTACCGTGACGGGCGGGGGCGAGGGAGATAAACTCGACGCCGGCGGCGGGGAGTTGACCGAGGAGCGTTACGAGCTCGGCGAAGTGAAGCGGCTCGAGAGCGGCGATTGGCTCATTCAATCACGGATCCGCTACGGCGATCACGACGTCACGATTCCGCTCACCCTGCCGATCCGCTGGGCGGGCGACACGCCGGTGATTTGCGTCGACGACATGCTGATCCCCGGTCTGGGGACGTTTACGGCGCGAGTGATGGTTTACCGTGGGCACTATGCCGGGTTTTGGACCGGCAAAGACCATGGCGGGCATCTCTTCGGCGTGATTGAACCAGCGAAAGGGGAGTGAGGTCGCGAGGGCGAACGTTGACGGTGTCGGGAGCCTTTTGCCACTGGAGGGGTTCCCACTGAAGCAACCCTCCAGTGGCAAAAGGCTCCCGACACCCTTCCGCGTTGCGGCTACTTCTTCTTGGCTTCGATGAGGCCGATGAGGCGGTCGCAGCATTCTTTGACGAACTCGGGGTCTTCGGGGCCGAGATCCTTTTCGACCACTTCGATCGTCTTCGGCAGGTTCGCTTTGATCGCGGCGAAGTACGTCTTGTCGCTTTCGGGGTTGCGCAGCGGGCCCCCTTCGACGCCGTAGCGGCTGGTGCCGCGCAAGGGGAGCATGAAGACGGCGTCGCCTTTGGTGTGCTGCAGGCGCTTGCCGATTTCCTTCGCGACCTCGACCAGTTCGTCGGGGTTGAGCCGCGGCGCCGCGATGATGGGGCTGTGGAACGTGTTCATGTGGTTCTTGTACTTCTCGGGAAGCACATTCTCTTCAGTGAGGAAGAGACCGATGTGCTCGCTGCCGCCGGGGACCAGCACCTGCGGCAGGCCGAGTTTGCCGGCGACAGTGAGGCGTTCCGGCCCGCCAGCGCGGAGGGCGTGGTGGAGCTCGTCGCTGATTTCGCCCATCGCGTAGTCGAAGACGCCGGTGATGAGGCCCTCGCGCATCATTTGCTCCATCGCCCGGCCGCCGGCGCCGACGGCGTGGAACATGATCACCTCGTAGCCCTTCGATTCGAGGTACTCGACGGCGAACTCGGCGCCGTTGGTCAGCACGCCAAGATTGCTCATGCCAATGAGGGGCTTGTTGCTGGCGGCGACCTTCTCGTCATCGATCTTCGCCATGCCGCACGCGGCGCCGGCGGCGTTGGCCAGGACCTTCCGCATGAAGGGGTTGAGGCCGAGGATATCGCTGACCGAGAACATCATCATGATGTCTTTGATGCCGACGAAGGCGGAGGTGTCGCCGGCGGCGCAGGTCGAGACCATCAGCTTGGGAAAGCCGTAGGGGAGCTGCCGCATGACGCCGGTGGCGCTGGAAGTTCCCTGCGTGCCGCCGAGGCCGATGACCGCGTGGGCTTCGCCCTTCTTGATCATCTCGCCGATGAGTTTGGCGGCGCCCTTGACCATCACCGGCGCGGCCTTCTCGCGGGTTGCGTCCTTCAGCAATTCAGCCAGCGGCGCGCCGCCCGCTTCGGCGAGCTGCTCGCGGGTGACGTCGGCCTTGATCGTCGGCGACCCGACGACGCCGATGTCGCAGAGGATCGCGCGACAGCCGTCGTGCTCGATCTGCTCTTTGAGAAACGCCGTCTCGCGGCCCTTGGTATCCAACGTCGAGAGAACTACGACCGACTTGGCCATGACGAGCGTTCCTTAGTTTTCTGATGAGGAGTCGTTTTAGTTTCTCGCAAAGTCGCTAAGGCGCAAAGCAGCGCAAAGAAATGCAGAAGAGGTTCAATTAAGAGCATTGCTTGCCTGCAACCCTCTCCTTATCCTTCCTCGTATTCTTTGCGATTCCTTTGCGTCTTCGCGCCTTTGCGAGAACGCATTTCTTCCCAGTCGCTTACTTCGTGTACCGCAGCGCCGCGAACTTTTTGCCGGCTTCGAAGACTGCTTTTTCGATCGGCAGGCGTTCGGTGGAGGAGCCGGTCCAGATGCCTTCGCACGAGGCGTGGTCGAGCATGTACTGCGCGTCTTCCGGCGTTTCCATCGCGGCGCCGTGGGCGATGCAGATCAGTTCGGGCATGATCTTCTTGCACTTGTCGTGGACGATGCGGGTCCGCTCGGCCGTGCCTTCGATCGTTTCGCCTGAGTCGTAGCCCTTGCGGCCGCCTTTCGTGGTGCCGGCGTGGTAGCAGAAGAGGTCGGGCTTCGCCTCTTCGATCATCTGCAGGCTGTCTTCTTCGGTGAAGGCGACGCCGATGGTGACCATGTTCAGTTCTTGCTTGGCAATCCGGAGCATCTCGACTTCGTTCTCGATCGTGATGCCGCACTTGCGGAGGACCTTGAAGATTTCGCTGTCGCGGTCGATGTAGCTGACCGACGGGCCGATGTTCGAGACGCTGATGACGCCGAGCGACTTGATCTGCTCGAGGAAGCCCCACATGTCGCGCAAGGGGTCGTTCGCGTTGATGCACATGCAGACGAAGGCGTCGCCTTTCATCGCGGGGAGCACGTCTTCCTGCGTGTTGCGGAAGACTTGCTCGTTGGCGTTGACGATGGGCCAGAGCATCGCCATGGTCCCCATGCCGTTGGCGCGGAGCCGGGCGCCGTGGAAGGTGTTCACGCAGTCAGCGCCTGCTTCTTCAAGCATCTTGGCGACCAGCCCGCTGGCGGCGCTGGAGATGAGGACCGGGGTGCGGCTCTCGACCTTCTTACGGAGCTTGGCAAGGACTTTTTCACGGGTGGTGCGCGGAACGAACACGGCGAGAACTCCCTCAGAATCCGGAATCTTGATCAGGCGAACCGGGCTCATCGAGCCGCGGGAACCGGGTATCATATCAGGTTGAATAGCCGGCCGAAACCAGCCGTCTCGTTTCAGAAGAACTGCACCACGACGGCACGACGAGCACAACGAGAACTACCAAGATGAGATATTCCATAACGTTCTTACTTCGCATTTTCGTCGTGCTCGTCGTTTCGTCGTGGTTCCACTGCGTGACTGCGCAGGGCGAGGCGACTCGGCCCAATTTCATCTTCATCATCGCCGACGACGTGTCGCCGGATGATCTAGATTGTTACGCCCCCTCGCCGGTGCGGACGCCTAGTCTTGATCGGTTGGCGGCGGAGGGGTTGGTCTTCGATCGCGCCTACCTGACGTGCAGCAGTTGCAGCCCGACGCGGTGCAGCATCATCACGGGGCGGTATCCGCATAACACCGGCGCGCCGGAGCTACACATGCCGTTGCCGGGGGATCAGTTCATGTTTCCGCGGGCGCTGCGGGAGGCGGGGTACTTCACGGTCCTCTCGGGCAAGAATCATATGGGGCCGCATGTGGCGGCGGCGTTCGACCAGATCACGCCTGGTCGCGGCCCCGGCAAGGAAGGGGATTGGGTGAAGCACTTGCGTGAGCGGCCGCAGGACAAACCGTTCTTCATGTGGTTTGCTTCGTTCGACGCGCATCGCGGTTGGGAGACGACCGAGCAGGATCCGGTCTACGATCCGGCGGAGGCGGTGGTGCCGCCGTTTCTGGTTGATGGCCCGCAAACGCGCGGAGACTTTGCCAGTTACTATCACGAGATCAGCCGACTCGATCGCTTTGTCGGCAAGGTGGTCGCCGAGTTGGAACGGCAGGGGATTGCGGACAACACGTACGTCATCTTCACCGCTGACAATGGCCGGCCGTTTCCGCGGTGCAAGACGCGGCTGTACGACAGCGGCGTGAAGACGCCGCTGATTGTGTGGCGGCCGGGGACGATCAAGCCGGGGCGGACTGAGTCGCTGGCGAGCGTCATTGATATTGCGCCGACGGTGTTGCAGTTAGCGGGCGTGGCGATTGATCCGCGGGTGCAGGGGGTAAGTTTGGAACCGGTGTTCGCTAAGCCGCAAGCGACGGTGCGCGACTACGCATTCAGCGAGCACAACTGGCATGTGGGGCAGGCGCATGAGCGCTCGGTGCGCGATGGACGGTGGCTTTATATTCGCAATGCCTATCCGGCGCTGCAGAGCTTGTGCGTCGAATCGGGCCCGGCCGAGCCCGCGGGGCGCGAGTTGTGGGCCGGCTACGCGGCGGGGACGCTGAAGCCCGAGCAAGGCGACGTCTTTCTCCAGCCGCGGCCGGCGGAGGAACTCTACGATGTCGAAGCCGATCCGCATCAGTTGCGCAATTTGCTGGCGGAAGAGAACAAACCACAAATGATGCTCGAGGCGATGTTGCAAGCCAAACAGTACGCCAAAATGCACATTTTACTTGATCAGTGGATTGATGAAACCGGCGACACGGTGCCGACGAACCCCACGCCGGGGACCGCGGTGACTGGCCGCGGCCAAGGAATGGGGAAAGATTTTCAGCATCTCGAACTTCCCGGCGCCGCTCGGAACGCCAGCAGCATCAACGCTGCCGGCCCCCGTTAGTCGTCGACGCCATAGACACTCGGACGCACCATGCTCGCACGCGTTTTTTTAGTCGTCGTCGGAGTGCTCTACGCCGGCTTGGCCGTTTACTGCGCGGTGGCGCCGCAGAAGGCGGCCGACACGGTCGGCCTGGAACTGAAGGGGGGCTCGGGCCGCAGTGAGTTTCTCACGGTCTACGGCGGGCTGGAGATGGGGATGGCGCTCTTCTTTTTGCTGGCTGCGTGGCGGCCGGAGCATTCGCGATCGGCAGTGTTGGCGTGCTTGGCGATTCACGCCTGCCTGGTGCTGTTTCGCGGGGCGAGCTTCGCGATGTTCGACGGGATCACGACTTCAACCTACAAGCTGGCCGTCGGCGAGTGGCTGATCTTTCTCGCGTCGATCGCCGTCTGGTGGAAGGGGCGGGCGTAACCTGCAAGAATGGTGCGGAGGCTGTGGCCGCGAAGATACGCAAATGACGCAAAAAAGACTGAGAAACTCTTTGCGTCGCTTGTGCATTTTCGCGGCTACTCTCCATCGATTGCTCACGCCCTGAACATCACCACAACTTGCGCGCTGTCTCTATGCCCCTCGCAGTCATCTTCGACGTCGATGGCGTCCTCACTGATTCCTACGTTCCCCACTACAAGAGCTGGGAGCGGATGTTCGGTGAAATCGGCGTTGAATTCAACGACGAGCAGTTTCGCGGCACGTTCGGTCGGACGAATCGCGATATCTTCGCACAGCTTTATCCGGGCGAAACGATGACGGCCGAGCGGACGAAAGAACTGGGCGACCGCAAGGAGGAACTGTACCGCGAGATCATCCGCGAGAACTTCACGCCGCTGCCGGGGGCGGTGGAGTTGATCGACGCGCTGAGCGCCGCGGGGTTCAAGCTGGGGGTCGGTTCGTCGGGCCCGCCGGAGAATGTGCGGCTGACGCTGGAAAAGCTGGAACGCGCCGATCGTTTCGGCGCCGTCGTCACGGGCGCCGACGTGACGTATGGCAAGCCGCATCCGGAAGTCTTTTTGAAAGCAGCGGAGCGGCTGGGCATTCCCCCGACGGAGTGCGCGGTGATTGAAGACGCGCCGCAGGGGATTGAAGCGGCGAACGCCGCGGGGATGACGAGCATCGCCGTGTTGG
>JBGSMO010000015.1:0-2623 GCA_041740115.1 Pirellulales bacterium | reverse complement strand
GTGCGGGCCAAGGCGACGTTCGCCGCGATGCACCGTGCGATCCGCGAGGGGCTGGTCGCCGCGTGCCACGATCTGAGCGAAGGGGGCCTCGCCGCCGCCGCCGCGGAGATGGCGTTTGCCGGCGGATTTGGCGTAGACTTCTTTCTGGCCGATGTGCCTAACGGCAGCGCACTGTCGATCGAAGCCTTGCTGTTCAGCGAATCGAATTCCCGGTTCCTATGCGAGGTGCCGCAAGAACTCGCTCAACAATTTGAGGCTCGTCTCAGCGGCGTGCCTCACGCAAATATCGGAATCGTACGCGACGAACCGCGATTGCGCGTTGCAATGGCGATGCTCAACAAGAACGGTTGGTTCATCGACGCAAGTATTCATGAACTAAAGGAAGCGTGGCAGCGCCCATTGCGCTACTAACAAACATCCGTTAGCCGCGGCGCGCCAGCGGAGCGCTCGCCGCGGTTTCGATCATGCCCAAATCGCTCCGCTATCGCGTCGCGGCTAACATTCTCCCTATTGCTATCCGTACTACTTCATGACACCTCGCGTTCTAGTACTGCGGGCCCCCGGCTCGAACTGCGACGTTGAAACCGCCTACGCCTTCGAACAGGCAGGCGCCACGGCGGAGCGGCTCCACGTCAATCGTTGGCTCGAAGCGCCGCAGCTGGCGAACGACTTCCAGATCCTCTGCCTTCCTGGCGGGTTCAGCTACGGCGACGATCTGGGGGCAGGGCGGATCCTCGGCAATCAGTTGCGACATCATCTCGGCGATGCGCTCGCTGCGTTTCGCGACCAAGGGAAGTTGATCCTCGGCATCTGCAACGGCTTCCAGATCCTGGTGAAGTCGGGACTTCTCGATATCGACGACGAGCAAGGCCCCGCGGCGACGCTCAACTGGAACAAATCGGGTCGCTTCATCGACCGGTGGGTGAACCTGCGAGTGGCGAGCGATCGTTGCGTCTTCCTCCAGGGGATCGAACGGCTGCAGCTGCCGATCGCCCACGCCGAGGGGCAGTTCATGGGGCGCGACAATGCGGCGCTTGATCGGTTTGAAGACGCGGGACAGCTTGCGCTTCGTTACACGGCCGTCGACGGCGACGGCGGCTCGCAACCTTATAACCCCAACGGCGCGGCGCGCGACGTGGCCGGCATGTGCGATCGCTCGGGCCGCGTCCTCGGCCTGATGCCCCATCCGGAGCGGTTCATTGACCGGACGCAGCATCCGCAATGGACGCGTCTGGCAAAGTTCGACGAGGGGGACGGGCTGCAACTCTTCCGCAATGCTGTTCGTTATTTTGCTTGAGTTCAGAAAGATCTCACGCAAAGGCGCGAAGGCGCAAAGGAAATACATGTACGCTCTTGCATTCTCTTTGCGCCTTCGCGCCTTTGCGTGAAACTTACTCTTCCTCAACTTCGTCAGGAGGCGGCATCACGTCGGCGATCCACCAGCCGAGGCGGCCGATCATGCGCATGTAGAGCAGAATCAGCGCGACGGCGAGCCAGGGGATCGGGAACAGGGCGAGCAGGTTGGCTCGTGACAGCAGGAAGTAAGCAAGCCCTCCCGCCGCGGCCACGGCGAGCGTCGAGACGATATAGAACGTCGCCCATGGGATGAAGCAGCGAGCGAGGCTGGCGAAGATCCGCGGCGAGAAGATGGCAAGCATCGTTCCCTGCTCGAGCGCGGAGAGAACGATGATCGGGAAGACGATCAGCCAAATCGCCGCGGCGAGCGCGAACCGCTGCTCGTCCGGGCGTTCCGCCGCCGCCTTCGTCGCGAGCCATCCCGGGAGGGCGCTGAGCAACGTGGCGATGATGATGAACCCCGTCTCGGCGTAGTCGAGCGACATCCACCCGGGCGGGTCGTGCAGTTCGTCGACGCCGTCGGTGCTCTGCGTGATGATTGCCAAGAATAACGGCGCCGCGCTGATCAGCCAAAAGCCAGCGACGATACAGCCGCCGGCGTAGAACGGGAGCAGGTAGAGGGCCTGGTTTCCCATCGCGTTCATCGCCGAGGCCAAAAGAAACAGTAGCCCCGTCAGCGTGATCGAGAGCATTGCCCAGCGGACCAGCACTTCCGCTGAGAAGAGCATCGTGAAGACGCCCTGCAGGACGGGGATGAGGGGCCGACGCGGATCTCGCGCCGACCGCGTGCGTCGACCCTCGCTAGGTTGAGGCGCCTGCTGCGGCGGGGCGGAAGCGGGGCGGTTCGTTCGCGCCGGTTGCAAGCTTGAAGTCGGCGGCTTGCTGGTGTTGGCCGGAGGCTCGTCGTCGAATGGATCAGGCTCCGGCTTACGAATCCCCGCGCGAGCGCGAGCGGCGGCCCGGCCCTCGGCTTCGCGCGTTTCGATCGACACGTAAACTGGCGTCGGCGGCGGGACGTGCGTATCGTCGAGTTGGTATTCGTCGCCGTCGGGGACCATCACCTGCGGGGTGGGCCGCTTCGCTTCGCGGCGCTTGGCCAGATTCCGATGGCCGCAGTCGGGGCACTTCACCATCTGGCCGACTTCGTCGTCGGTGGCGTACATCAGTGTCTGGCAAACTTCGCAGCTGACCGGATGGAGATGGGCGTTGTCGAGAACTTGGATTATCTTCGACGGCGATGACGGCACAGGCGGCGTACTAGGAGGGC
>JBGSMO010000519.1:0-5747 GCA_041740115.1 Pirellulales bacterium | reverse complement strand
GCGCCGGCAGAGCCGCCCGCCGATGCAGCCGCCGCCCCGCCCGCCGACGCTCCAACTGATGCCAGCGACGAAGAAAAGAAAGCCCCTGAAGATCAGCTCCTCGCGCTCGATCCCAAAATCAAGGAAGACCTCGAGCAACGCCTCAAGTCGCTCGACGCCGCCGGCCTCAGCGAGGACGACAAAGCCAAGGCAGTCGCCTTCTATCAACAAGCCATCGAGTCGTTCGACGTCGCCCTCCAACAGGTTACCGCGGCGCAAGGTTATCAAAAACAACTCGACGACCTCCCAGCGGAGACGGAAAAATACGCTGGACGACTTTCCAAACCGCTTCCCTCATACGAAGACGTTTCCGGCGAAGCTCTTTCGCAAGTTGAAGCGCGGGCCAAGAGAACGGAGACGTCGCTGATCGAGTATCGCATGGATCTCGCGTCCATGATCGCCGAGCCCAAGCGTCGCGCCCAACGCATGTCGGAACTGCCGAAGCAGATTGCCGATACGCAGCAGCGTCTGAAGCAAGTCGATGGCGAGATCGAATCGCTCGGCGGCGAAGAGGTGAGCGACGTCGTCACAATCGCGCGCCGCGCCGCGCTGACGCAAGCCAAGACTTCGCTCGTCGCCGCCGGCCAGGCGCTCAACCGCGAGCAGCAGCTTTACCAGGATGGCGCCCAACTGATCAAACTCCGTCGCGACTACTTCGCCCGCTACGTTCCTCACAAGGAAAAGCGTGTCGCGATGCTCACCGAGGAGATCAATCGCCGCCGCGAGGAAGAAGCGGCGAGTCAGGCCGCCGTCGCCGTCGCCGTCGCCGAAGCCGCGACCGCCAAGGCTCGCCCGCAGGCAATCAGCGCGCTCGCTACCGAGAACAAGGAACTGGCCGAACTGCGAACCAAAGTCGTCGCCGACATGAACGCCGCCAACAAGCAGGCGAAGGCCGTCGAATCCGAGCTTCGCGCACTAACGACGCAATTCAAGAAAGCTGAGGAGCAAGACAAAGTCGATGAACTCTCGACGGTCAACGGCCAACTGCTGCGCAATCAGCAAACGAAATTGCCGAACCTCCGCGCGCTCCGCCGCAGCAGCGCTCACCGCGAGTCGGAACAGGCGTCAGTCCTGTTGAAAATCTACGCACTGAGCGACGATCAATCCGAACTGGCCAACATCAACGAGCTGGCCGATCAGATCGCCGCGCAATCGGGCGATTTGGGCGATGAAACGCGAGCCGAGATCCGCAAACTGCTTGAAGGCAAGCGAGAGATTCTGAATCAGCTCGTCAACAATTACACCGACTATTCGACGACCCTGGCGACGGTCTACAGCAGCGAATCGCAACTGATTGCCCTGACCGAGCGCTACGCCGCGTTCATCGCCGAGCGCGTCCTCTGGATCCGCAGTTGCCCGCCGTCGTCCCTAGCCGACTTGAAGCCCGCCGTCGATGCGGCGAAGTGGAGCCTCGATCCCGCCAATTGGAAAGAGGCGGGCGAGACGATCGTTCAAACCGCCAAGCACAAGCCAGGCCAAACGACCCTCTTCGCCGCAGGCGTCTTGCTGCTTTTGGCTGCGCAACGACCCGCTCGACGCCGCCTGCGCGATCTCGGCGAGGAGGCGGCCAAACGCAACTGCGTGCGGCTGCGACCGACGCTCGACGCCCTCTGGCTAACCGCGCTCTTGGCCCTCCCCTGGCCGACGCTGCTGGCCTTCCTCGGCTGGACCATGGATAGCCTCAACTCGTCTGAATTCGTCCGCTCCCTCAGCACAGCGACCCGCTTCACCGCCATCTGCCTGCTGTTGATCGAACTGACCCGGCATCTCTGCCGCCGCGACGGCTTGGCCGACGCCCACTTCGATTGGTCGAAAGCCTGCCTCCACCATCTCCGGCGGCGATTGCTCTGGCTCGCGGCAATCAGCTTACCCTTGGTCCTTTGGCTGGTCGGGCTGGAAACGCAGCAACAGGAGCCGACCAGCGCCTCCTCGCACTGGAGTCCGTCGCTGGGACGGGCGTTGTTCATTGCCGTCATGCTGGTGCTGGCCAAGTTCCTCCACCGGACGTTGCTCGCCAAAAAATCGCCATTCCGTCAATTGAATCTCATGGGCGTCGGCCTGCTGAAGCCGCTGCAGCTCGTGTGGCGCCAGGCGGTCACGCTCCTGCCGGCCACGCTCGCCGTGATGGCGGCCGTCGGCTATTACTACACCGCACAGCAGGCGGCGATCCGCATCCTCGAAACTTTCGCGATGTTCTTGGCCGTGGCGGCGCTCGGCGGCATGACGCGCCGCTGGCTGTTCGTCAATCGCCGTCAGCTCGCGCGCGAGCAAGCCAAGCAGCGCCGCGCGGCCATGGCGCAGGCCGCCGAAAGCGATCCCGAGGCCCCTCCCGCGCCGGAAGCGATCGAGGAACTGGTCGACTTGGCGGCTCTCGGCGAGCAGACGCAAAAGCTGCTGCGGATGTTCCTGGTCGTGACGACGATGGTCGGCCTCAGCTTGATCTGGGCCCCCATCCTCCCCGCCCTCGCCTATCCGGCCGAAAAGCTGCTCCCCGGAGCCGAGTATCTCACTTGGGGCATGCTCGGCATGTTCCTCATCGTGCTGACCGTGACCTATGCGGCCGTTCGCGACGTCCCCGCGCTCTTGGAACTAGTGATCCTGCAACATCTGCCCCTCGACAGCGGATCGCGTTACGCGATCACGACCCTCTGCCGCTACGTCATCACGGCGATCGGCCTGACCGGCGCTTGCAACGCCATCGGGCTGAAGTGGGGCAGCATTCAGTGGCTCGTCGCCGCGATGAGCGTCGGGCTCGGCTTCGGCCTCCAGGAAATCTTCGCCAACTTCGTCTCCGGCGTCATCTTGCTCTTCGAACGCCCGATCCGCGTCGGCGACATCGTCACCCTCGGCGACAAAAGCGGCGTCGTCAATCGCATTCGCATGCGCGCCACGACCATCATCGACTGGGAGAAAAAGGAATATATCGTCCCGAACAAAGACCTCGTGACCGATCGCTTGCTCAACTGGACTCTCACCGACCACATGAACCGCATTGGCGTCAACATCGGCGTCGCCTACGGGAGCGATACCGAAATGGCTTGCCAACTCCTGTTGGAAGCGGCTCGCGAGCAGCCCGCTGTGATGAGCGATCCGCCGCCGGTCGCCTTCTTTGAATCGTTCGGCGACAGCGCGTTGAATCTAAAACTGTTCTGCTACTTGCCGAATCTGGAGAACCGGACGACGACGATTCACCAGCTTCATTCGGCGATTGCCCGCAAATTCATCGAAGCGGGACTCGACATTCCGTTCCCGCAACGCGATCTGAACGTGCGTTTCGACCGAGAGAAAATCTCCATCGACCTCGAAGGGAAGAATTTCCTGGTAGGCCAACTGCCGACGCGCACGCCGGCAACGGGGGGCCAGAATCAATCCTCTAAGCAACAAGGCGCCGCCTAGCTCCGCGCCGGCTCGGAATACGATACAATCGGGCCTCGACGTTGGTTCCTTACCGATTGCGCCCACGAGGTCACCCGATCATGCAACGCCGCGATTTCCTCCAAACCTCCGCCGCCGCCTCGATCGCCGCTTGCGGCTTAGCGACGACTTCCCCCTCCCACGCCGCCGCGCCTACCACTGCCGAGCGCGAACTCTACGAGTGGCGCACCTACCGCCTGAAAGACAAGGCCCAGCAACCCGCCGTCCACAACTACCTGAAGTCCGCCGCCCTTCCCGCCTGGAAGAAAATCGGCCTCGGTCCCGTCGGCGTCTTCACCGAAATCGGCGCCGAAGCCGGCCCGTCGATCCACGTGCTCCTCGTCTACCCGAACCCCGCCGCGTTCGTCGCCGCTCGTGAAGCGCTCGAAGCTGACGCCGCGTTCACCAAGGCAACCGCCGACTTCCGCACCGCCAAGCGAGAATCGCCCGCCTACGATCGCATCGACAGTTCTCTGATGCTCGCCTTCAGCGCCGCGCCCAAGATCACCCCGCCAGCACAAAAAGCACGCGTCCTCGAACTCCGCACCTACGAGAACCACAACGACGACCGCGCCCAAGCCAAGGTCGCGATGTTCAACGACGGCGAGTGCGACATCTTCCCGAAGTGCGGTTTCGAAAACGTCTTCTTCGGCGAAACGCTCATTGGCGACAACCTGCCGAACCTCAAGTACATGCTCGCCGCGCCCGACATGGCGGCAAACGGAAAGGGCTGGAAGGCGTTTCTCGAATCGCCCGACTTCATCCGCATGCGCGACGATCCGAAATACGCCGACACGATGCCGAACATCACGAAGCTGTTCCTCGAGCCGACCGACTACTCGCAAGTCTGAGCGACGCTCGCGCCTTGCAGCCCCTGGCTCCGCCAGGGGGTCGGTCACCATCCCGTTAGGCGTCGCCCCAAATAGTGCAACCCCCGGGCGGAGCCCGGGGCTACAGCTTGCGCGCGACGAAAACCGCCCACAGATCGCGGCTCCACGTCACTTCGACGGGGATAAACCCCGCCGCTCGCAGGTAGTCGACTTGCGTTTCGAGCGTTTCCAGACAATCGTCGCCGCTTTTACGCGGACTGCCGAATTCGGCGATATTCCGCTTCTTCCAGGCGTCAATCACCGTGCCAAACGACTCCGGAATCGTTCCGCTGGCGTGCGACGATTCCATATGCTGGCCCCACTGCTCCAAGAGCGCGAGATACTCCGCGTCGCTCGCCGGCCGATGCTCGTCGCCGTTGATGAAGACGCCGCCGCTGGGGAGCGCGGCAAAGATTTTGGCGAACAGTTGTTGCTTCTCGGCGGGCTCAAGAGGTGAATGGCCGAGCTGCTCACCACCGCGTTGACGGGGCCGACCGCCGCCGTCCAATCGTCCTGCAGCCGATGCTGGACGAACGCCGCCCTGGCGCCGAATCGCGCGAGCCGCTGCTCCGCGACGCCCAAGAACGCTTCGGACTGATCCATCACAACCGCCGTCGCCTTGGGAAACTGCTCGAGAACTCGCTCGACCAATCGCCCCGATCCGCCCCCGATATCAACGAGCCGAAAAGCCTCGTCCGGACCAAACGGCAGCGCCGCCAGCACCTCTTCTTGAACCGTCACGTACTGCGGATGAATGACCGGCGCCGCGGCGTCGTAATCAGCGGCCGCCTGCGATTGATTCCAGCGATAGTCGGTAGTGCTCATACTGCGGAAAGACACGCCGGGCGCCAATAGGTTCGCCGCGACTTTCCGCCCAACCACCAGCCGGCGACTCCAGCGTGTTCTTAGATATCTTAAAGACAAACCGCGAATCACGCGAATTGACGCGAATGAACTTCAATTGATACAAGCACGCTTCCTCATTCGCGCAGATTCGCGTGATTCGCGGTTAAATGCAATTAGTGAACTTCCATCCAGACGACGACGATGTTCGGCAGCGCCTGCTGAAGCAGCTTCAAATCGTCGTGACCGTAAAGCTGCACCTCATCCCCCATCGGCGCACCGCGCACCGACGCATCCACCAGCACCTCCCGCAACGTCGGATGCCGCCGCCAGACGTCAATCACCGGATTGGCCCCGTCGCGCTGATACGCCGCCGCATGCGGCACGATCTGCCGCCCCAAGACCTGCACCGACTCCACCGCCGTCAACTCGCCCAATCGCTCGGCAGCTGCCTCAAAGTCCGCCGCGTCGTCGAACCACAGGTGCAGTGCCCGACGACGAAAGCCGAGCCAACCGTTCGCCGCACCGCTCCAGCGAGCCGCGACGCCCCGAAAATCGTTCGCAGCCAGCGCCGCCTCAGAT
>JBGSMO010000515.1:0-15115 GCA_041740115.1 Pirellulales bacterium | reverse complement strand
AGCGCGCTGGCGACGGCCGTGCCCGAACCGACGACCGTTGGCTTGAGCGTCGGGGCGGCGCTGTTGGTCGTCGCGGTTGCGCGACGTAGGAACGTTCAGAATGGAATCGCTGCATGGAAGTAGCAGTCGCCACGATGGCTCAGGAAACAAGACGCGAAGGGACGCAGCCGCTCGTTGAGGGACGCGACTATTACTTCGAGAATGGGCGGTTCGTCCTGACCGAGGGATATCTCCGGCGACGGGGGAGTTGCTGCGACAACGGCTGTCGGCACTGCCCGTATCGGGCGGCGACGATTGACAATTGCAGCCCCGGGCTCCGCCCGGGGGTCGAATGGCCATCCATGCCGATTCGGTAGGCGGCGCGACCCCCCGGCGGAGCCGGGGGCTAAAGAGAGAACGAATCGACGAGTCGAAACAATTTTGAACAACACGCTTCACTGAGGAGGAGAACTAATGAAAATCAAATCGTTCGCCGTCGCATCGCTTGGAATCGCCCTGACCTGGCCCGCCGGCGCGGCCATCGCCGCCGATCCGTGGGCCGATCACGTCGTCAGCTACGTCCAGGGAACCGGCGTCGGCAACGACTTCGTCACCGGCAATCCAATCAACAATCCGCTCACCGCCCTCGGCGAACCGACCCGGTTCACGAGCGACCCCGCTAACTTCGGCGGTCCGACGACCCCGTTCTCCTCGGCGTATCGCGATGATGAGATTGTCAGCATCGGCGCCGGCGGATCGTTGACGCTGCAGTTCGACGAGCCAGTCGTCGACCATCCGCTTAATCCGTTCGGAGTCGATCTGCTGGTCTTCGGAAACGCGTTTTACTCGATCGACTTCGACACGTCTCTCGCCACCGGCGCCGTTGACGACGACAGCGGCCTGATCGAAGTGAGCGCCAACGGCGTCGACTTCTTTCCCGTGACCGGCTCTGCTGACGGTCCGTTTCCCACGGTGGGCTATCTCGATGTGACGGAACCGTTTCCCTCGGTGGATGGCGCCGTGCTGAGCGACTTCACGAAGCCGGTAAATCCGGCTGCGCTAGGTAACGTCGCCGGGATGAGCACGTCACAGATTATTGCAGCCTACGACGGCTCCGGCGGCGGCCTGGGGATTGATATCTCAAGCACCGGCTTGGCGAGCATTTCGTACATCCGATTTTCGAACCCGCTCGGTTCGCTGAAGACGCCGGAGATCGACGCGGTCGCCGACGTGCAAGCCGTGCCGGAGCCGGCGACGATCGCGTTGCTGGCGATCGCGGGCATTGGTCTGGGAATCAGCGCACGAACTCGCCAGAGCCGTTAGGCCCGGCGTCGCATCAGCCCTGGAAGGGCGAAGTCGTGAAGCCAGGGGCGCGAGCCCCTGGAAAGCGGGAAAAGGTTTCGCGGCTGGGCCCCATCGGGGCGACACGGCCAACACCGATCAATGGGCTAACGAGCTGAATGCGCCATTTACCGGTGGCTCACGCCACCGGCTACATGATGCCGCCCCCTACCGGGGCTGTTAACTGCGGTCGCGACGCGTCGTCGTGACCATCTACCAACTCCAAAAGTGGGGTTTTTCACTTCTTTGTTTGGAGGTTGTCTAATGCTGCGCACCTACGTTTCCGCTCTGCTGCTCTCGCTGAGCGCCACGGCCGTGTCCGCCGGGATATATTCCGGCCCCGCGCAAACATCGCACCCGATCGACGCGGCCATTCCGAGCAACAGCCCGCTCTTCAACGAGTGGGCCGATCAGATCGACGCCTCGCGCACCTACTTCGCCCCGCGCGGCGCCACGACGATTTCGCCGACTGGCTTCAACAGCCTCGGCGATCTCGATGCGACCCAAATCGCGGCGGGCGATCAGGTTGGCTACCTCACAGTGACGTTCCCAACGGGCGTCCGGAACGCCGCTGGCCCCGACTTCGCGATCTTCGAGAATGGCTTCGCGTTCGGCAGCCCCAACGGTCTGTTCGCTGAATTGGCATACGTCGAAGTTTCATCGAATGGCGTCGACTTCGCCCGCTTTCCCAGCATTTCCACCAACGTGGCGCCAGTGACTGGCAGCGGCGCGTTCGCCGGGTTCGACATGAGCAACGTCTACAATCTCGCCGGCAAGCATGCGGGCGGGTTCGGCACGCCGTTCAACCTGGACGACCTGCTCGCCGATCCGTTGGTCGCCGACGGAACCGTCAACTTGGCGAGTATTCAATACGTGAAACTCGTCGACATCCCCGGCAACGGCTCGTACCTCGACAGCCAGGGCCAACCGATCCTCGACAACTGGCTGACGACCGGCAGCGGCGGGTTTGATTTTCGGCTACCCGCGGGCCAAGGGGTTGGCGTGATCAATGCCGTGCCGGAGCCAGCGTCGCTCGCATTGGCGGGCATCCCTGCACTGCTATCGTGGCGCCGACGGCGGTAGTCGCTCCCTGTAGCCCCGGGCTCCGCCCGGGGGCCGGCTTGAAGCACGCCACGCCCAACGTACTTGAGGCCGACCCCCGGGCAGAGCCCGGGGCTGAAAATAAATGCTCGAACCAATTTCTTGGCAAATCCGTATCGGGCGGTACTTTGAAGTGAAGAGACTCACCAGTGGCTCGCATCGCTGGGTGACAAATCGCCCGCGGGATGGTTCAATCGATGGGGCACCAGGAGTTATAGTTCCGAACCATCTCGCGGGCTTCTTCTTTTGAGTTGTGTGCCACTGGCGTGTCGCCAGTGGACCCAATCGAACGAGCGTCCATGCCAACAGACGCGCAAGCCGGCCTGAAGAGCAAAGCCTGATGCCCATCCCGATGGCGATGGCTTTGCACCTATCTCGTAAGGCGGCTGACGAAGTGTCGACACCTAACGACCAAGAACACGAATCTCCGCTTCAGCACTGGCGACACGCCAGTGGCACACAGCACAATGCGCGCGCTTGGAATGCACTCGCGCGCGAGGGCGTTGCTCTCGCCCAACCGGCGCGCGACGACGAACTCGCCAATCCGCTCGCCACGGCTGATCCGGCGGGTTGGCTCGGCGGCGACATCCGCGGCTGGCGCGTTCTCTGTCTCGCCGCCGGCGGCGGTCGGCACAGCGCTCTCTACGCCGCGGCCGGCGCGCAGATTACCGTCGTCGACGTCAGCGACGAGATGCTGGCCCTCGACCGCGCGGTCGCCCGCGAGCGCAGCTTTGACGCGCGGCTCGTCCAAACCTCGATGGAAGAGTTGTCGATGTTCGCGGCCGGCGAGTTCGACCTCGTGATCCACCCCGTGAGCACCTGCTACGTCGCCGACGTAGCGCCGGTGTTCCAAGCGGTCGCGCGCGTGACGCGCCACGGCGGGTTGTACGTGAGCCAGCACAAGTCGCCGACCAGTCTGCAGACGACACAGCGTCCCGAGAGCGCCGCCGGAACCTACGCGTTCGCCGAGCGCTACTACCGCGAAGGGCCGCTCCCGCCAGCGGAACCGAGTCGACTGCGCGAGCGGGGGACGCTGGAGTACCTCCACCGCTGGGAACAACTCCTCGGCGGCGTCTGCCGGGCGGGGTTCGCGATTGAAGACGTGCTCGAACCAATGCATGCAGACATTGCAGCGGAGCATGGAAGCTTCGCGCATCGGGCGCAGTACGTGGCCCCCTATGTCCGCATCAAAGCACGGCGCCTCGAGGAGGCCGGCGCAACGCGCGCTGTCAGGCTAACGCTCGTCGGCGAATAGTCGCAGCGCGGACGCCGGTGCGATGTGCTTAGCGACTGGAGCGATCACCTTGGCGGCTGTGCGACGATCAAGCCGCGCGACGATGATCCATGTCGCCACAAAGGCCCAGGCGCCGATGTGAACGGCGGCCAGACGCGCGTGCCGATCGATCTGGACGGCAGTGGCATTGACTGGCATGCCGACCGAAAGCGACATGGCCACGCCGCTCGTGAAGCTGAATAGACTCGCCGCCCGCGTGAGCCACGTCGCACGGTAGTCGCCCAGCGCGGCAGCCATCATCGTCGCCGCAGCAAGCGCTAGGCCGCAGCCGGAAATAAGATCCTTTGAATTGTCATCAATCAACGAGAAGTCGGCGATCCGCAATCCAGTACTGGCGACGGCGACGACGATCATCCAACCAAAGATCGTCGCCAACGAAAACTGCGGCTTCGTCGGTTGCGGTTCATGGGCATTTCCAGCAACGCCGCGCAACAGCGCCAACCAGCCGCCGACGGCGAGCGCGGTGAAGACGCTGGCGGCGATCAACTCCCCCAGCACGTGCGGCCAAACCAAATCGCGATAGAATCCTGACCTCAATCGCGGGATGACGAAGTCGGGCGCGATCAGCACGGCGATGGCCACGACGAACCATGTGGCGCGAGCCAGGGGATGGCTTTTACCCAATACCAGCCAGCCGCTCACGACAAAAAGTTGTCCCAGCGCCAGCGACGTGGCGAAGCTCCCTTCGTGATCGATCGACAGCGCCACCGCATCGAGGCAGAGGGCCGCGATCCAGAAGAGCCACGTCAATGGTCGTTGGTAGAAGGTAGGCACGGGTGGTGTCGAGAGCATTGCTGGGTGCGAGGGCGCCACTGGCATCCCACGGGGTCATTCTGAGCGAAGCGAAGAATCTGGAAGCTCAATCGTGACGCTAGATCCTTCGCACTGCTCAGGATGACAGCGGAATCGATTGCTCGACCCTCATTCTAATCACCACGGGCCAAAAGCCGCCGATCGCCGTCTCTACCGCTATCAACCGAACGGTTGAAAATACCGCTCTGGCGGGGGAGAATGGGGCGGCAGTAGGAGTCGTAACGTCGCTAAACCCCGGCTTTGCCTCCTCCAGCCAGTAGACGCATCCAACCAGTCCCCTTTTCGCGACCACCGCCTTATGTCGACCCACCCCCAGCAAGACGTCTGTTGCTTGATGGGGGACCCCGTGGCCGGCAACCCGACGCAGTACATGCTCGAGAAGGCGTTCGCCGTGGCAAATCTCGACTGGCGGTTCCTCACCTTCGAGGTCTCGGCCGTCGACTTTGAGATGGCCCTCAAAGGTGCCCGCATCTTTGAGTTCCGTGGCATCATGCTCGCCCCGCCCCATCGTGGGGAGGTGCATCGCTATCTCGAATCAGTCACCGACGCCGCGCGGCTCAGCGGACAGGTCAATTGCCTGGTGCAACACGACGGGGGCTTGCGCGGCGTGAACACCGAAGGGGTCGCGATGCGGCGGCTCGCCGAAGCCCATGTGGCGGCGAAGGGGCTGAAGGCGGTGATCCTCGGCGCCGGTCGCACGGCCAAGTCGATCGCCGGCGAACTCGTGCTCGCCGGCGCCGCTTCGATTGAGCTCGTCTGCGTCGAACCGACGCAAGCCGTGCCGCTAGTGGAGTCGCTCGCCGGCGATCCGCAAACGGCAACCGTCGAATGCCGCATCACGCCGTGGCCGAAGGATGGGCAGATTGCGATCGGCGGCGACGTGCGACTGCTGCTCAACGCCACGCCGGTCGGCCGTTACGACGGCAAGGCGGTCCCGCCGATCGACGTCGACTCCCTCCCAACGGATTTGCTCGTCGGCGACATGACCTACAATCCGCCCACGACGCGGTTGATTCGAGACGCCCGCAAGCGCGGACTAGCGACGGTCGACGGCCTGACGTTGTTGGTCGAGCAAGCGGCCGTGGCGTTCGAGCTCTGGACCGGCCAAAAGCCCGACCGCGAAGCGATGCGCGAGGCGGTGGAAGAGTTCCTAGTCCTGTAGCCGCGGGTCAACGACCCGCCGGAGCGTCCCACTGCTGCCGCAAGTTTCTCTAGCCGCAAAAAGGCACAGGAAACGCAAAAAGGAACTGGGCATTTAAAAGAAGAACCGCGAATCTCACGAATCGACGCGAATAAATCCCATTCGCGCCGATTCGTGGTCCAGTTTTTTGTAGTTTCATTTTTTGCGTTGTTTGCGACTCTTCGCGGCTAGCATTTCATGGCAACACGCGGCCTCTTCATCGCCGGCACGAACACCGAAGTCGGCAAGACGCACGTCGCCGCGATGATCGCGCGAGAGTTGGTGCAAGGCGGCCATTGCGTCGGCGTCTACAAACCCACGGCGAGCGGCTGCCGTGAGGCAGCCGAAAACCTCATCGCCGACGACGCCGTGGCCCTATGGGAAGCCGCCGGCCGACCGCTAACGCTCGATCAAGTCTGCCCCCAACGTTTCCGCGCACCACTCGCCCCACCGCGTGCCGCACAAGCGGAAGGCCGCCGCGTCGACGCCGCCCTGCTCCGCACCGGACTCGATCCGTGGCTCGCAACGAGCGACGTCGTCATCGTCGAAGGCGCCGGCGGGCTGATGTCGCCGCTCAGCGACGCCGACTACAACATCGACCTCGCCTCGGCGTTCGGCTTTCCCCTGGTGATCGTCGCCGCGAATGAGTTGGGCGTCATCAACGCCACGCTGCAAACGCTGATCACCGCGCGAACGCGTGCCCCGCACCTGCCGATCGCCGGCATCGTATTGAATCATTCAACGCCGCGGCCTGATGACGTCAGCTTGGCGAGCAACGCCGAAGAACTCACCGCCCGCTGCGACGCCCCGCTGCTGGCAACCGTCCCTCACGGCAGCGACTCGTTCGACCGCCAAGTCGATTGGTTCGGATTAGCCAACCGCATTTAGTTCCACGCAAGCTGAAGATTCAGAATGCTTGGCCGCAAAGAGTCGCAAACAACGCAAAAATAGAAAACCAGAGAAATCGTCAAACGATTCGCTGTGAAAATCGATCTCTGTATTTTATTTTGCGTCTCTTGCGCCTTTTTGCGGCTATAAAATCTTGGTTAAACCGCCGCCGCTTCGGCATACTGCGGCATCCGCGCTTCGGCCGCCTGCGTGTCGATCTCCATCCGCATCGTCATGCTCCACCGTCCTTCGGCGTCGGGGATCACAATCCAGTGCGGCAGCACCGCCACCGATTGGTGGACCAGCTCAAAGCCCCCTTCGGACTGGCTCACCGTCTCGACCGGGTAGGTCCAGATCGAAGCTGGCTGGTCGAACTTCAAGTTGACGCTAATGCCGAGCCACTCGTCGGTCAGGCCCAGCTGCGTCATCCCTTGCAGGTCAAGTTGATGCCCCAGTTGCCCGAGCCGCTGTCCGCCGCCGCCCGAGAAATAGCGGTCGTCGGCGCCCGAAGGCAACCCGGCGAAGTTAAACTCCGGCGCCAGGTGCAACGCGATGTCCGACGGCACCCCTTCGAGCATGTAAGCAATCTCGAGCGTCGACTCGCCGGCATTCAGCGAAATCCCCTTGGTCAGCTTCACCTGCCGGCCTTGCACAAAGCCGGTCCGCGATAGCTGCACCTGCACCCGCCCGTCGTTGCGGCGGAGCTTCGCTTCGTAAGGAGCGTGAACAAAGTCCCCCTGCTCTTCGGCACGGCCATGGGCGACCGAAGCGAGATCGACGTCGGTCGCGAAGAAGTGGTCGACCAACGAGTTCCGTTGAAACCGGTCGTAACCCAACCGCTCGTCGAGTCCTTCTTGCTTGAAAACGACCCGATCGTGAATGCTGGTGACGTTCTCGCCATCGGCCGAAGGGCCGCGCAGGACCGCCCGGTGATAGGCTTCTTGGCGCCGCGCGAGCGTGGCGAGCAAGTTGTGGCAAATCGACTTCACGTCGAGTTCGTAGAGTTGGCCCCCTTCAGCAGGCGAAACCAAGCCGAGCAACCGATTGCTGGCGATCTTCACTTCCGGACGGCCGTCGAGGTTGTAGTCGCCCGAGCTGATCTCTGCCCACGATTGCTGGTCGGCTTGCCAACCGCGATTCTCGTACTGGTCGAGCAAGTTGTTCGACGCGATCAGCTTCTGGTAGACGGCGTTCCGCAAATGCGGCAAGTACACGCCGCCAAACGCTCCGTGCCAGTAGCTGCAATTGCACTGGCCGCGGTAAAGCTCCAACCTCGCTTGATCAATCAGATCGCCCGCGGCGCCGTCGTCGACCATCTCTTGCAGCCGCCGGCTCACCATCTGCATGCGGGCGTACATCTCGTTGGTTTCGGGGTACTTCACCTTGAAGTTCCGCCAATAGCCGCCGCGGACGAACGGCTTGATCATGTCCCAATGGCCATGATGCTCCAGTTCGTGCTTCGAGTCGTCGAACTGATTGATCCGCGCGGCCGGCAGCGCCCACTCGACCATTTCGCGGTAGCTCCCCTCGGGGATGTAGACCTTCCCCAGCGGCGGGACGTTGTCGATCGCTTCGCTCGGCGTGGTCAGCTTGATCCAATCGGAGTTGTGCTGCAGCGCGTCGAAAAACTGCGTCAGCCAGCCGCGATCGTAGACATGCTCGCGCGTGCCAGGCCAAGTGCCGAACTTCTCGCCGTCGTCGCCGAAGAAAATGACGGCGCCGGGACGGCGCTCGGCAACGCCGCGCAGGTAGTCGATCGTCTCTTGCGGCGCCTGGAACGGAATCGTATAGCGCAGCTTCTCACTGCCGGGAAGCACGCGCAAGATGAGCCCGTCGTCTTCAGTGACGTAATAGCCGTCGAGTTGCTCTTCGCCGAGGCCGGCGTTCTTGAAGTGGAAGTCGTCGAGGACCGTGTACTCGATCCCCGCGCGGACGATGTCGCTGGTGAGCGACTGCTCCCACACTCGCTCCGGCATCCACATGCCGCGGACCTTGGCGCCGAGCCGCCGCTGCAGCCAATCGGTGTAGCTGGTGATCTGCCCGATCCGATCGCGCGACGGGATCATCGTCATGATCGGTTCGAAGAATGGCCCGCCGACGATTTCAATCCGTCCCGCGGCGACTAGGCCGGCGAGGCGATCGACGTACTCCGGATGGCGGGCGTCGAGCCACTCCATCAACGACCCGCTCGTATGGAGGCCGATCTTCAGCCCCTCGTACCGCTCGAAGACGTTGAGGAACGGCAGGTAGCTGTCTTGGTACGACTGCTCGAAGACTCCGTCGAAGTTGCCGATTGGTTGATGGTTGTGCAGGACGAGCACAAGGCGTAAAGGCTGATTCATGGCGGCGTTAAAGGGGCTGGCGCGGCAAGGGGGCGTGCGTCACGATTCGCGCGGCGAGTGCGAATCGTACTATATTTGCGGGTTTTGTCTGGCGAGGCTAGCTACGTTGCATCGGATTGTGCAAATCGCGGTGACCTTGAGCGGCCTGCCGTCGGGCTAACTGGTACAGCTGCGAGCGACAACCAAGTCGACCCAGTTTACTGAATCGGCGCGTTTTGACATCGCAGTTGATTTGTTTCGGAAGAAACGCGATGCGAATCGCGAGCCAAGCGTCGGGCTGGGCAGGTGGTTCGGGCTGTGCGGGGATGAGGGCATGAAAGGCAACCGCCGAGGACGCCAAGGTGCGCCAAGGAATTACGGGGAGGTTGAACCACGACGGCACGACGAGCACGACGAGCACGACGAGCACGACGAAAACAGGAAGAACAGAGGAACCGCAAATGAACTCCGATAAACGCAGATGAATTCTATTTGCGTTCATCTGCGTCCATCGGCGGTTCCGAATTTCCCCTGTATTTCCTTGGCGTCCTTGGCGAAACTTGGCGTCCTGGCGGTTCAATTCTTCCTGCCTTTCGTCGTGCCCGCCGTGCCTTCGTGGTTCAACAGTCTTCTCGCTGCGTTCTCTGGCGAGAGCGGACAGATATGCACCCCGCCCCCCCATTCCAGGCCTGCTTCGTGGGCGATTCGCGGAACGATCTCCCAGTGCCAGTGGTAAGCCGCAGCGTGCTCGTCGTCGAACGGCGCCGTGTGGAGGAGCAGGTTGTAGGGGCAGCCCGGCTCGGCCGCCTGCAGCAGGCAGAGCGTCTCGTGGAGGACGGCTGCCAGCGTTTCGACCTCCAGGTCGGTCAGTCGGTCGAACCGCGACTGGTGCGTTCGCGGGAGCAGCCACATCTCGTACGGCTGCCGCGGGGCGATCGGGCAGAACATTAGATAGCCTTGGTGGTCCAGAACGATGCGCTGGTTCACCGCCAGCTCACTCTCGACCAGATCGCAGAAAATGCACCGGCCATGTGCTGCGAAGAATCGCGCCGCCGCGTCAAGTTCCAACTGGACAGTCGGCAGCACATACGGCACGGCCGTCACCTGGCTGTGGATATGCTGCAGCGAGGCGCCGGCGTCGCAGCCGGAGTTCTTGAAGACCAGACCATGTCGCATCCCCGGCTCGGCCGCCCAATGCCGCAGACGGTCGCGGTAGATTCGCACGACCTCCACTAACCGCGGCGGACCAAGCTGCGTGACGTCGAGCAGATGCTCCGGCGATTCGATGATCACCTCATGGACGCCGAACGCGCCGTCGACAGGTTCATCGATCCGCACCGCCGGGTACTTATTCGGCACCACGCGAACCTGCCACTGTCCCGCCGCATTGGCCACCATCGCCGTAGCGACGGGGGTGTGAACTTCGTTGCCCACACAGAAGGGACAATTCGGGTGAGCCTCCGCCGAGGAAAGCGCCGAAGCAACGGCGTGGCCAGTCGCCTCATGCGTCCCATAATCACTCGGCCGCCCCGCGCGATCCTCGGCAATGTAAACCCGCCGGCCTATGATCGGATCAATGCGAAGTTCTGGCATGTGGACCGTTTTGAATTAACCGCCAAGGACGCCAAGAGCGCTAAGAAGAAATGCGTTTTACCACGAAACACACGAAGCACACTAACAAGGAGCATGGAAGGAGAAGAGTTGCACCGCTAATGAACGCTGATAGTCGCTAATAAATGCTTTATTGAATTCCATTAGCGATTATTAGCGTTCATCAGCGGTGCAGCATTCCATCTATTCTTCGTGTGCTTCGTGTGTTTCGTGGTAAATCTCCCCGTATTTCCTTAACGCTCTTGGCGTACTTAGCGGTTCAATTCTTAATTTGCATTTCGTCGTGTTCGTTGTGCCGTCGTGGTTAATCCTCTGGCGCCGCTCCGGCGGGTCGTTGACCCGCGGCTAACTACTCAACCGCCAGCGGCCCGCGCGCCACCGTCCGCTCATACAACTCCGCGTACTGTTGCGCGCTATTCCCCCACGACCAGTCCTGCCGCATCCCCGCTTCGACCAGCCGAATCCAGGTCGACTTGTCGCCGTACGCGGCCAGCGCCCGTTCCAGCGCCTCGGCCAGCGCGAGCGACGTATACTCCTCGAACTTGAACCCCGTCGCCGTGCCGTCGGCGAGCGTCTGGTCGTTCGCATCAATCACCGTATCGACCAACCCGCCGGTCGCCCGCACCACCGGGACCGTGCCGTACTGCAGACTGTAAAGCTGGTTCAAGCCGCACGGCTCGTACTGGCTCGGCATCACAAAAATGTCGGCGCCCGCTTCGATCCTGTGAGCCAACTCGTCGCTAAATTCCAGCCGCACTGCGATCCGATCGGGGAACTCGCGGGCCAGTTGGCTGAGCAGGTCGTGATACTTCGGCTCGCCGGTGCCGAGGATGATCCACTGAGCGTCGGTCCGCTCAGCCCAATGCCGCATCACACGGGTGATGAGATCAAACCCCTTCTGGTCGGCCAGTCGGCCGATGGCGGCCAAGAGCGGCACGTCGGGGCGCTTCGGCAAGCCGGCGAGATCCTGAATGTCCGCCTTGCAGCGCGCCTTGCCTTCCGTGAAATCGTGAACGCTGTAGCGATTCGACCCCAAGTAGCGGTCGACCGTCGGGTTCCATTGCTCGTAGTCGACGCCGTTGATGATGCCGCTGAGGTCGTCGACTCGATGCTGCAGCGTCCCCTCGAGCCCGCAACCCAGCGGCGCCGACAGGATCTCGCGGGCGTAAGTCGGGCTGACCGTCGTGATCGCGTCGGCGAAGACGATCCCCGTCTTCAGAAAGCTCAGGTTCCCGTAGAACTCCATCTGCCGCCAGTTGAAGTACTTCCAATCGAGCCCGGTGAGGGCCATGTCCCAGTGCCAGAAGTTCCCTTGGTAGGCGAGATTGTGAATCGTCAGCAGGCTCGTAAGCCCCCGCCACGGCGCCCGATCGCTGTAGAGCGTCTTCAAGTAGGCCGGGATTAAGCCAGCACACCAGTCGTGGCAGTGAACCGCATCGACGCGCAATTCCAGCCGCTGAATCGCTTCGAGGGCGGCGCGACAATAGAAGGTGAACCGCTCGCAGTTGTCCTTGTAGTCCTCACCCTCTTCCCGATAGAGCTGCGGTCGATCGTAGTAGTCGTCCTGGTCGATGAGGAAGACCGGCACGTCGGAACCAGGCAGCCGCGTCCGGAGATAGTGCCCGCGGACCAGCTTCTGCCCGATCGGAATCTCGACCGAGACGCCGGTCGGCTCGATCGGAATGTCGGCGTTCCGCGCCTGCCGGAACGCCGGCAAGATGACCACCGGCTTATGCCCCAGGCGAGCCAACTC
The DNA here is from genome assembly GCA_041740115.1 of Pirellulales bacterium. GTDB lineage: Bacteria > Planctomycetota > Planctomycetia > Pirellulales > Lacipirellulaceae > Lacipirellula. The sequence continues at coordinate 2,834 of JBGSMO010000515.1, read as the reverse complement.
GCGCGGCAGCGCCCCGCAAACGTCGCCGAGCCCGCCAGTCTTCGAAAACGGCGCCGCTTCAGCGGTGGCGAACAGGATATTCACTCGTTACTCGCTCCGCTAAAGATTTAACCGCCAAGGACGCCAAGGACGCCAAGGGGGAGACAATGAACTTTGAAACCGCCGATGAACGCAGATACGCGCAGATAAAACTATTGGCGTTCACCTGCGTCCATCGGCGGTTCCTACTCTCTGTATTTCCTTGGCGAACCTTGGCGTCCTTGGCGGTTGCCTTTTCTTTCTTAGATCACTTCGCCACAGCCTGCCCGACGACTTCGCCGATGCACTGGGCCACGCGTTCGACGTTCGCCGGCGTCAGGCCCGCCACATTGATCCGGCCTGATCCGACAATATAGATCGCATACTCCGACCGCAGCGTCTCGACCTGCTCTTTTGTGAGCCCCGAGAACGAGAACATCCCCCGCTGCCGGGTCATGAACGAGTAGTCGCCGGGGACGCCTTGGGCCGCCAGGGCTTCGACCAGGGCGTGACGCATGTCGTTGATCCGGTTCCGCATCGTGGTGACCTCGCCTTCCCACTGCTTGCGCAGTTCGGGGTCGCGCAGGATCGTCGCCACCACCTCGCCGCCGTGGGCCGGCGGGTTCGAGTAGTTCGACCGGATCACCTTCTCGATCTGCGTCTGGACGCTCGAGGCCGCGGCAGCGGTCGCGTTGACGATAAACAGCGCACCGACGCGCTCGCGGTAGAGGCCAAAGTTCTTCGAGTACGAACTGCAAACCATCAGCTCGGCGCCGGGACGGCAGAACTCCTTCAAGCCGACGGCGTCTTCTTCGAGCCCGTCGCCGAAGCCTTGGTAGGCGAAGTCGAGCAGCGGCAGCACGCCCCGCGCGAACACGGCGTCGGCGATCTGCTTCCACTCGGCCGCGGTCGGATCGATGCCGGTCGGATTGTGACAGCAACCATGGAGCAGAATGACGTCGGCCGGCGCCATCTTCTCGATCGCGGCCAGCATGCCGGCGAAGTTAAGGCTATTACCCTTCGCGTCGAAATAGGGATAGCCCTTCGTCGTGATCCCGGCGGCGTTAAAGATCTGTGGATGGTTCGGCCACGTCGGTTCGCTCATCCAGACCGTGGCGCTGGGCAAGTTCCCCGCAATGAAGTCGGCCGACACGCGCAGCGCCCCGGTGCCGCCCGGCGTCTGGGCCCAGGCGACGCGCTTGCTCACCAGCGGTTCGCTGCCGGCGCCAAACGCCAACTCCGCGGTCGCCTTGCAATACTCGGCAAGACCCGAGATCGGCAGGTACGACTTCGTCGTCGGATTGGCGGCCAACCGGCGCTCCGCTTCTTTCACGCACTCCAACAAGGGCGTCTTGCCGTTCTCGTCTTGATAGACGCCGACGCTCAGATTGATCTTCTCGCTCCGCGGGTCGGCCTTGAACGCCTCTCCCAGCCCCAGAATGGCGTCTTTCGGCGCCGCCTCGATTCGCTCTAACATTGAAATTCCGATGGTGTGGTGTCGGAGTGTCCGACGGTTGCCGCCAATAGTTGGTGAGGATGTTAATTGTCAGCGGTCGCTGATCAGTTGCGAAGACTGGTAAGGTTATTGTTCGTCTCAGGTCCAACGCTGCAGGCGTTGAATCTTCCAGCCCAGGGTTGATCGCGACAGCGATCTACCCTGGGTCCATTGCCCGCCATCCTGCACAACCCTGAAGGGGTTGAATCAGCGCCGCTGCAACGAACTGATTCAACCCCTTCAGGGTTGTGATCCAAATCGACTTGGCTTGGCTTCCCAGGGTAGCCGGCTGTGCCGTCAACCCTGGGCTGGATGATGTAACGCCGTTGGCGTATCGAACTAGGCCCATTCAATGGATCGCGTTACCGCCATGCGGGTTCGGATCACCAATCACCCACCGCCGCCCGTTGACCCTCCCGAGCGGCGCATGCGACAATGATAGGTCCCGCGGCAGCCTGTTCCAAGGCGTCTGGCGAGCGGCGGCGGCGATCGCCGCCCCCATGAATGCCACCCGGCTCCGCCGGTGGACGCCCCTCGAAACGCTCAATCCATCGGCACATCGTCCACCGGCAGAGCCGGGGGCTTCAAATACGGAACTCTCGATGTCTAGCACTCAGCGTCTCGGTCTCTGGCTCATCGGCGCCCGCGGCGGCGTCGCCGTCACCGCCATTGCCGGGATCATTGCCCAACGGCTCGGCTTGGCCGACGGCACCGGCTTGGTGAGCGAACTGCCGCAATTCGCCCACCTCCCGCTAGTGAAATGGGAGAACGTCGTCGGCGGCGGCCACGAGATCCGCTCGGCCCCGCTGGCCGACGAACTGGAACGCCTCCACCGCGAGAGCCGGGTCCTCTCGCCCGAACTCGTCGCCGCGTGCCGCCCCGAGCTTGAGAAGATCGACGCCGAGATCCGCCCCGGCACCCTGTGGAACGTCGGCGCCAAGATCACTGAACTTGCCGACTTCCACCCGCCGCGAAACCCCGCCGAGCAACTCCCCCGCGACATCATCAAGCGGCTGCAGGCCGATCTCACTGACTTCCAGTCGCGGCATCAGCTCGATTCGGTCGTCGTGCTGAACGTCTCCTCAACCGAACCGACGCCCAATCCGGCCCTCTGGCCCGCCACCTGGGCCGAGGCCGAAGCCTCGCTCGCGCGGCCCGAATGCCCGCTGCCGGCCAGCTCGCTCTACGCCATCGCGGCCCTCGACCTGGGACTGCCGTTCGTCAACTTCACCCCCTCGCTGGGGGCGCTCCCGCCGGGGATCGACGAGCTCGCGCGGCTTCGCCACACCTGCCACGCCGGCCGCGACGGCAAGACCGGCGA
>JBGSMO010000378.1:0-6197 GCA_041740115.1 Pirellulales bacterium | reverse complement strand
CGATCATGTCGGCCCGACTCAGCACAACGGCCTGCGCCCGCCGCAACCCAGCGACCGGCTCGCGCAGCGTCCCCCGCGGCAGCAGATGGTCGAACCCAAACGGCTCGGTCGCATCAAGCAGCACCAGATCGAAGTCGCGCGCCAACCGCCGATGCTGAAAACCGTCGTCGAGCACCAGCAACTGCGTCGCCAGTTCGTCGACGGCGATCAACGCCGAAGCGGCCCGGTCGGGATTCTGCAGATGGGGCACGTCGGGCAGCGACAACTCTAGTTCGAGGGCTTCGTCGTTCAGCCCCCCCTGCTCCGCCCCGTAGCCGCGGCTGAGGATCGCCACGCGAATCTCCTGCCGCCGCAGATGACGAGCGAGCCACTCGACCATCGGCGTCTTGCCCGTCCCGCCGACCGTCAGATTGCCGACGCTAACGACCGGCACGCTCGGCCGATGAATCTCCTTCGCCCCCCGATCGTACCCGCGGTTCCGAACCCGAATCGCCCACCCATACGGCACGCTCGCCGCCCCCATCGCCAACCGCGCTAGCGCCCCCCCCAGACCGCGCCGGCGCCCGCTGACCAAATCACGAAACGTAGAAGGCGAAATCATGCGTACAGCGATTAACTCCCAACTTTCAGCAGGGACCGTGAAAACTCAAAGATTAACCGCCAAGGACGCCAAGGACGCCAAGCGGAAGACCATATTTCCTCAATTCTCTTTGCGCCTCTGCGCCTTGGCGTGAGACAATTCTTTCCCCAGAAGATCTCACGCAAAGGCGCAGTGGCGCAAAGCAAAGGCAGATAAACGGGAAGTGAACTCGCTCTCGTCGTGTCCGTCGTGCCGTCGTGGTTCAACCCTCTTCGTTGCATTTCCATGGCGTCCTCGGCGGTTCAAATTAGCGGCAATCTCGCGATTCTCCGGAATTTCGCCCCTCGCGACCAGGGCGGATGGACCTTTTATCGCTCCGGTGCGTCTCAACTTTGGGCCGTCGCTCCTATAATGGAAGGCAACCCTCCGACTCGTTCATCCGCCGCCGTGGGACGCAGTTTCATCATGTCGACGATCGCCCCCCCGCCGAAGCCGACCAATCCTGTCCTCGTGGACAGCGAGGGGTACATCGACCAGCAGATTCGCCGCACCCGGCGCTCGCTCAAGCTGCTCGACCTGGCCGCCGGGACGCTGACGCTCCTCATCGGCCTGCTCGCCTTCGTCCTTGTCGGCGCCCTAATCGATCACTGGATCGTTCCCGGCGGCCTGAGCGACGGCGGTCGCTTGGCCCTCTTCGGCGTCATGCTTGCCGGCGTCGCCTGGTACGGGTGGAAGCAGTTCGTCCCGCTCCTCAAACCGATCAACCCCGTCTACGCCGCCCAAACGATCGAACGGAACACGCCGACGCTCAAGAACAGCCTGCTCAATTTGCTGCTCTTCCGGAGCCATCGCAATTATCTCTCCGCGCGAGTCTACCACGCCCTCGAACAACAGACGGCAGTGAAACTTTCGTCGTCCGGCGTCGACGGCTCGCTCGATCGCTCGGCCCTCTTGCGCCTCGGCTACGTCCTCCTCGGCGTCATCGCGGTGTGTGCAATCTACGCCGTCCTCTCGCCCAAAAGTCTCGCCCTCTCGACGCTCCGGGTGATTAACCCGTTGTCAGACATCGCCGCGCCGAGCCGCGTGCAGATTCTCGACGTGAAACCGGGCAAGACGTCGGTCGCCCGCGGCGAACGGGTCGAAGTCTCCGCCGAGATCCACGGCCTCAGCGCCGACGAACCAGTGCGGCTTCGCTATTCCACCGCCGACGAAACGACCGTCGACGAATCGATCCGCATGGAACGCCCCACGCCCGAGTCGCGCCGGTTCGAAGCGGCGCTGCCGCGCGGAACAGACGCCGGCGTCGAACAAGATCTGTCGTACTGGATCGAAGCAGGCGACGCCCGGACGCGGAAGTTCAAACTGACCGTCTTCACTCGACCGACGCTGATGGTCCAGAAGATTCACTACGCCTATCCTCCCTACACAGGCCTGCCGACGAAGGAAACCAATCACGTCGGCGACATTCGCGGCGTCGAGGGAACGAAGGTCACCGTCGGCGCCCTGGCAAGCCAGAAGATCAAAAACGCCTACGTCGATTTCGACGCCGACGGCACGAGCGACCTGCCGATGAAGACCGACGGCGATCGCGCCATGGTCACGTTTCCGCTGGAGTTGCGCGAGGACCGCCGGACGCCGGTCCATCCGAAATACGCCTTGCGCTTCACCGCCGAAGATGGCCGGCAGAACGCCGATCCGCCCGTCTACTCCATCGAGGTCACGCCCGATTACGCCCCCGAGGTGAGCATCACCGAACCCGAGGCGCCCGAGCAAGTGGCCCGCCTCGGCGACGTCATCCCGATTGGGATTGAGGCTCTTGATCCAGATTACGGACTTAAGAGCGTGACGATCGTCGGCAAGGTTGACGACGCCGATCCGCAGCCGCTCATGGAAATGATCAACGAGCCGCAGACGGGCCGCACAGTCGCGACGAAGCTGTTCACTCCAGCTGACGCGAAGCTGAAGCCGGGGGACGTGTTGGAGTATTGGGCCGTCGCGCTCGATGGCCGGCCGGAGCCGAACATCGGCCTCAGCGAACATCGCCGCTTGAAGATCATCGGCCCCGATAAGCCGCAGCAAGGCAACCAACAGCAACGACCGAACCAAGGCGCCCAGCAACCGAATGACGGCGAGCAAGGCGGCGAGAACGGTGAGAGCGGCCAGGGAGGCGCGGGCGGTCAAGGGGGAGAGAATTCCGAGGGCGGCGGCGAAGGCGAGCAGCAGTCAGGCGCCGGCGGCTCCAGCGGCCAAGGCAAAGCAGGCGAGTCGGGCCAAGAGAGCGATCAAGGCCAAGACGGCGCGGGCGGCAGCGGCGGCGGCAACAAGTCGGGCGATTCGAAAGAAGAATCGGACCAAGTCGGCGAGAATGGCGGCGGTTCGAGCGGCGGCGAAGGGGAGCAGTCAGAAGGCGACGCGCCCCAAGATGGTTCGCAAGGGAGCGGTGGCGGAGCCAGCGGACAGAAGCAGCAGCCGCAGGATGGTCAGTCTCCCTCGGAACAAGGCGGCGCGAGCGGCGAATCGGGCGGGCAAGACTCAGGCGAAGCAGGCGGCGCCGGCGGGAGGGTTTCTCCCGAAGGCGACGAAGACGCCACCGCAATCCAACGCATCATGGAGCAGTGGAACAAAAACAACCCGCAACAGAACGGCAGTGGCAAGCCGGGTGAACAGCAACCGGGCGGCGAGCAACAAGCTGGCGGCAAACAACAGCCGGGCGAGGCCGGACAATCAGGCGAGTCCAACGGCGAGCAGCAAGGCGCCGAGGGAGCCCAGCAAGAAGGAGCTCAAGACGGCCCACAGCAACCCGGCGAACAGAGCGAACAGAGCGAACAGAGCGAACAGGGCAACAACCGTAGCCGCGACTCCGCAGGCGAGCGCTCGCCCAACGATTCATCACCCGACAACCAACAAGCAGGCGCCAATGCGGAACAGCCCGAAGAAGGACAAGCAGGCGAAGGCGAGCAGATGAATGGCGGCGAGCAAGGCAATCAACCGCCAAACGGCTCGCCCCAATCAAAGAATGCCGCCGGACAGGGCCAACAAGGTTCGGGCCAACAACCGCAAGCCGAAGGCGCGCAACCGCAAGGTCCCGGCGAACAAGCCGGCGACAAGCAACAATCAGGTGGCGCGACTGGCGAGAACCCAAGCAAGCGCGAAGGCGACGCCCAAGCCCGCGAAGCGAAGCCGGGCGACGCCCAAACAAAAGACGAGCAACAAAGCGACAATGCTTCGCCCGACAGCGCGATGAATAAGAACGACGGCGATTCGGGCGCTGGTCACAGCACTGGCGAGGAGCAAGGATCGCCAGGCAACGACGACGCTATGAGCCAAGGGAAGAAAAAGAACCAACAAGACAATCGCCCCGGCAGCGACGACAAAGAAGCGCCGTCCGGCTCGGCCGACAAGAAGGAGAGCGATTCGCAGGGAGGCCCCAGCGGCGATCAATCGGGCGGCGGCCAAGAAGGCGCTGGGCAGCAGGCCGACGCCGCCGGCAAGGGTGGCCCCGGCGAACATGAAGCGGCCGACGAAGGCGCCGGCCGCGCGCAAGAGCAAGGCGAAGGCGAAACCGGCACGAATGCCGGCGACCAACAGAAAGCCGACGGCAAAACCGGCCAGTCGAGCGGCGACCAAGCCGGCAACGGCAGCCAGCAAGGCGAGACGGGCGAGTCCGAACAACAGCAGCCCGGTGAACAGCAAGCGAGCGAGCAGGGCAACAACCCTAGCCGCGACGCCGCAGGCGAGCGCTCCCCCAACGATTCATCACCCAACAACCAGTCGCAAGGCGACCAGCAAGGCCAAACAGGCGAGCAAGATGCCGAAGGCTCGCAAGGGCAACCAGGCGACAAACAACAACCAGGTTCTGAAGCCCAAGGCCAACAAGGCAATCAGGAAAAACAAGGAGACAATGGTAGCCGCGACGCCGCAGGCGAGCGCTCGCCCAACGATTCGTCCCCCAACAACCAGCCGCAGGGCGACCAACCGAACGATCAACAATCGAACGACAAGCCAAGCAACCCGAACGCCGCCGGTTCAGCCCCGCCCACGGGCGGCGGCACAGGCTCCAATGCGCAAAGTTCCTCCTCCGCCGAAAGCGGCCAACTCGGCGCCGACGAGGCGAACCTCGACTACGCGAGGCAGCAAACTAACCTCGTGCTCGAAGGGCTCGACCAACAACTGGCGAAGAAGCAGGTCGACCGCGAACTGCTGAAGAATCTCGGCTGGACCGAAGCGGAACTGCAGCAATTCATCGACCGCTGGAAGAACTTGAAGGACCGCGCCGCGGGAGTGGGCGAAGACGCCGACGACGCCAGGCAGGAACTCGACGAGACGCTCGGCAGCCTCGGCATCCGCAAAAACGAACCGCTGCGGTTCAAAGGCAAAGCAAAGGCCGATGACCTGCGCGCCAACGACGCGCTGCGCGTGAAGCCCCCGTCAGAGTACGCCGACCGAGTGCGCGAGTATACGAAGGGAATCTCCTCACAACGGAAGGATTGATGCGCCCCTTCAGCCCCTGGCTCCGCCAGGGGGTCGGCCTCCATCACGCGCGTAGTTGCCCACCCCCTGGCGGAGCCAGGGGCTGCAATTCGGCTCACGACCGCGCTCGCTTCCCCGCCGGCGTACCGCCAACGGCGCCGCCCGACCGTCCCGATTTCGGTTCGTCGCGATCATCATCGCGTGCGTCCCCGATGTCGCTAAAGCCGCTCCCCATTTCGTCTTCCAACTCCGAAATGTTCGGGTCGCCATTCCCGTCGTTGCTGCCCGCCAGCCCGCCATGCGCTCCGCCACCGCCGGGCGTGCCGGCCGCATGTTGATCGTTGCGCGACCGACTGCGATCGCGCTCCACTTCTAGATCGGTAAAGGCCGCTTCACGGTCCATGCCGCGATACTCGCTCATGTCCCCTTCCGGCGCGAGCGTATCGCGCGGAGAGCCAGGACGTCCGACGTTGAAGTTCGCGTTATTGCCACTACCAGCCGCATCAGCGCAGCCAACGCAGTGACGCACGTAGGGGATCGCCTGTAGTCGTTCTTTCGCGATCGCGCGACCGCATTGCTCGCAACTGCCGAAGCCATCGCCCTGCAGGCGTGCCAGCGCCGCGCGAACTTCATTCACCAGATACTCCTCATTCTCCAGGAGCACCGTATTCATATCGAACAGGAACTCGTCCGTCCCGCGATCGCCCAGATGGAACGGCGCGTTGGAAAGCTCCTGCGTCCCCTCGCCGCTTACGGAGAAGCGAGTTTGTTCGTTCATCGAATCGGCGTCGGGCCGCATCCGCTCCAACAGCGTTTGCAGCGCTCGGCGATACCGATCTTTGTCAACCGATTTCATGGCTTGAACCTCATGGCTACGACCAGCGGTTTCGCTCAAAACGGAACCGTGAAAATCAAGCGAATTCAGTTGCAAACGCTATGCCGCTGAAACAACGGAATGCTATGCACGCCAGCGCTGCTTTTGTGGCGTCGACGGCCATCTGTTAGGCTGGATGTTCCCTGAGGGAGGTGCAAAACGATGCGCCGGTTCGCTCAGTGAGCAGCCGCCGACCACTGCATTCATTATCACGCTTCGCCGCCGTTTGATCCAACAGTCAGCAACTTATGTCGACGATCGTGCCCCGCTATC
>JBGSMO010000452.1:0-11119 GCA_041740115.1 Pirellulales bacterium | reverse complement strand
ACGCCGCGGATTTCTCTTTCAATCGAGCGAAATCTACGGCGGCCTCAACGGCTTTTGGGACTACGGTCCCCTGGGCGTTGAGCTGAAGCGGAACATCAAGGAAGCGTGGTGGCAGGACATGGTCCGCGGCCACGACGAGCTCTCTACGCCCGCCGGCGCCCCCGAGGCCTATGAGATGACCGGCCTCGACTGCACGATCATCATGCACCCGCAGGTGTGGAAGGTCTCCGGCCATTACGATCTCTTCTGCGACATGATGGTCGATTGCAAAGAGACGAAGAAACGCTACCGCTTCGACCAACTTCGCGGTCGCTGGGTCACTGCCAAGGGCAAGCGGATTTTCGTCACGACGCTCGCCGAGGCGGAGCAGGAAGCCGAAGACCTCGAGAAGCGAGCCCTGAAGGCATTCAACCTCCGCGGCAAAGACGCTGAAAGCCTTGAGTGGGAAGGCGCCTCGATGTCGCTCGACAAGGTCGATGACCTCGCCAACGTCTTCGCTCCCGAGGCCAAAGAACTCGGCACGCTCACCGAGCCGCGCGAATTCAACCTGATGTTCAAAACCATCGTCGGCGCGATGGGGACCGAAGAAGACGCCGCGTTCCTCCGCCCCGAAACGGCCCAAGGCATCTTCGTCAACTTCAAGAACGTCCTCGACAGCACCCGCGTCAAGGTGCCGTTCGGCATCGCCCAGATCGGCAAAAGCTTCCGCAACGAAATCACGCCGCGGAATTTTACGTTCCGCAGTCGCGAATTCGAGCAGATGGAAATCGAATTCTTCTGCCACCCGAATGCCTCGCGCAAGTGGTACGAGTACTGGCGCGATCGCCGGATGAAGTGGTACACCGACCTCGGCCTCGCCGGGGAGCGGCTGATCATGCGCGAACACGCCGCCGATGAACTGAGCCACTACTCCGTCGGCACGGCCGACATCGAGTACGCCTTCCCCTTCTTGCCGGAAGGCGAGTACGGCGAGCTCGAGGGCATCGCTCACCGCGGCGACTTCGACCTCCGCAGCCACATGGAAGGCAAGCTCGTGAAGAACGCCGAGGGCTGTCTCGAAGTCGAGATGGTCCCTGTCGAGGGCAAGCCCGACAAGCTGCGCCCGAAGCACCGCGGCAGCGGCCGCGATCTTACCTATCGCGACGAAGTGACAAACGAAAAGTTCGTCCCGCACGTGATCGAGCCTTCCAGCGGCGCCGACCGGGCGACCCTCGCCTTCCTCTGCGAGGCCTATTACGAGGATCAACAGCCCGACGAAAACGGCGAACTGCAAACCCGCGTCGTGATGCGGTTCCACCCGCGGATCGCGCCGATCAAAGCTGCCGTGTTCCCGCTGGTGAAGAAGGATGGCCTCCCCGAGATCGCCCAAGAGATCTACCGCAAGCTGAAGGCGAAGTTCTCGGCGTTCTACGACGAAAAGGGCGCCGTCGGCCGCCGTTACCGCCGTCAGGACGAAGCGGGCACGCCCTACTGCATCACCGTCGACGGCCAAACGCTGACCGATCAAACGGTCACGATCCGCGACCGCGACACGCTGGAGCAGTGGCGCGTGAACGTGGCAGACGTCGTTGACGAGATCTCGAAGCGCGTGCTGTAAAGGTTGCGAGCCAATAGTCGTCATCCTGAGTGCAGCGAAGGATCTAGCCGACCAAACGAGCTTTTAGATTCTTCGCTACGCTCAGAATGACTGTCATTTATCGCACCGCAATCGCCGAGCGCTCAAACCCCGCCCCAACGGCTCGCCCGCATCGAGGCGCCACAGCGCGTTGTGCGAGAACATCGCCGCCTCGCCGGCATGGCCGACGCTCGCCTGCACATCGCCGAGCCGCCGATCGATCACCTCCAGCTGCGAATTGATCCGCCGGCTGTTCCGCCAGAGCCGCACCGCCATCGCGGCCAGTCCGCCGATCAGCAGCCCTTCGCCGGCAATCGTCAGCGCGAATCCCCACCGCCAGGCGAGCGCGTGAACCAGCATGTTCGCGGCGACGAGTAACCCCACGCCGCACGCAAACGTCACGGCGCCCAGCACGAGCAGTAGATTGACGCCCCACGCCCCCTGCGGCCGACGCACATACGAAACGTTGCGAAGTTCGACCGCTTCTGCGCGAACCGGCGGTTCGCGCAGCAACGGCGAACCATGCCCAAAATCGCTCCGCAACTGCGGCCGCAGCAAACGCTCCAGCCGTCGCAGATCGTCGCCGTCAGCCGCCAGTTTGGGCCGCACGACCGGAACTGCAGTTTGAACCGCCGCCCAGTCGAATTCTTCGAGTGACACGCCGCAATCCGCCATCGCCGCCAGCTTCAGCGCCGGCTGCGATCCGCCCGGCAGCGCCACAAACGCCTGCCGACACCGCGAACACGCCGGCGGACAGGCGGCTTGCGACCCGGCAGCATCGCGAGCCGCCGGAACATCTTGCTGGCAGTGGCGGCACCACATGGAGGGAAATCGACGAGGTGAGAAGTTCGGGCGTACGCCGCGCACGAAGCGCGGCATCCTCTCACGCTATCGACCAGCGGCGGTGGGAATCTGTAACGATTCCACAAACTTTCCGCCCTCTTTGACGGTGGCCGGTTCGTTTCTCGCAAAGCCGCAAAGGCGCAAAGGAAACGCAAAGAAGAAGAAGAAGAAGAGGGAAGAAGAGGGAAGAAAGACAACCAAAGTGAAGAATCGGAGGCAGGAGCTGTGTCCCCTTATCTCTCCGCCTTCGCATTTCTTTGCGTCGTCTTTGCGCCTTGGCGTCTTTGCGAGAGTAAACCCGCTCAGCAATCAAGGAGTCTCGTCAAACTTCTCCACCGGCTGAGCAACCCGCACCCAATCGCCGCGGAGCCAATCCACAATCAACCCCAGCGACTTGTCGTCCAGCTGGTTCAACTGCGGGTTATCATGCGGCCCAAACGCCGGCATGCGGTCGTTGTTGTCGCCGTAGAACCGCTCGCCGGCTGGGTTCCGCACGAACGCCAGCAGCCATTCGCGGGACATGTAGCCGGTCAGATCGGGCGCCGTGCCAAGGTCGCCCGTGTCGTGGAACTTGTGGCAATCGGTGCAGCTCATCCCGCTGTCGAGCATCTCACTCAACCCGCCGGCAATCAGTTCGCGTCCCTCAGCGATCCGATTCTTACGTTCTTCATTTGGCTTCGGCCCCGTCGGCAGTGCCGCTTCCGCTTCGAGCGCCTCCGCAATTTTGTGGAACGCCTCCTTCGCCTGTGCCTTTTGCTCATCATCGACGTCGGCGCCAAACGTGTCGGTCACATAAGTCGCCATCTCGCCGTCGACGAACGGCGACCCCTCGTAGCCGAAGTAGTGCGCGCTCGCCACCTTCTCGGGATCGAGAATCCCCAGGGCCCACGCCTCGCTGCCGACGCCAAACAGATTCGGCGCCGTCGGCTTGTTATTGACGATCGCGTGCGGTTGCTCTTCCACTGGTTTGCTCGGGTCCACAAAGTTATGGCAGCTTGCACAATTCTGCGCGAACAACTTCGGCCCCTGCAGCAGCGGATCGTCATACATCATCGACAAGGCCCCCGTCGGCGGAATCCGCTGCGGTGACTCGGCCAGTTCGATCACCCGCTCGGCCTCGCGATGAGCCTCCGTCTTCGCATTGAGAAATCGCTCCGACGCCTCGTAGCGCGCCGCCAGCACCGGATCGTCTGCTTTGAGGATATCTTCCTTCGAGTTCCATGCCGCGAAGTAATCTTCGTGAATCGCCTGCGCCGTCAGCGCCGCCGCTCCGCCGAGCAGCACGAACAGCAGTGCGATGTTGATGAGATGCCCCGTGCGCGTCCGCCCAATCCACGGCATCAGGAACAGCACCGCCATAATCAGCCCGGGGATGATGAACGCTCCCCAGACTTCGAGTTCGCCCGGGAACCATTTCAAGAACTGGAACAAAAATAAGAAGTACCACTCGGGCCGCGCGGCGTCGTACGGGTTCGCCGGATCAGCCGGCGCCGTCAGCTCGGCGCCCCCGAAGTAGATCGTCAGCCCCAACACCACTGTCAACACCGCCAGCGCCGCGATGCTGTCCTTCAGCACCTGATCGGGCCAGAACATCGCGTCCAGCTTGTGGTCAGGCTTCCGCGCGTGCAGCCCATGCCGCCGGAAGAGCGCGATGTGCAACACCAAGAACGCCATCAGCGCCCCCGGCAACACGCCCGCGTGCAGCGCGAAGAACCGCGTCAGCGTCTGATGCCCATATTCGCTCCCGCCGACGGCGAGCTTCTTCACATCGGGCCCGACGACCGGCGCCTGGCTCGCGAGGTTCGTCCCGACGCTCGTCGCCCAGTACCCCTTCTGATCCCACGGCAACAAATACCCGGTGAGCGCCAGCCCCAACACGATCAGCATCAGGATGAGGCCGAGAATAAAATTCAACTCGCGCGGCGCGCGGTATGCCCCATCCCACACCACCTGCAGGAAGTGGATCGCCAAGAGGACCACCATCGCCTGGGCCATGAAGTGGTGGATGCCGCGCAGCAGCCAACCGCCGTTCATTTCGTACTGAATGTAGAAGACGCTTTCCCACGCCGTTTGCGTGCTCGGGCTATACGCCATCCACAGGAACACGCCCGTCACCAGTTGCGTGACGAACGCCATCACGAGCGTGCTCCCCCAGACATATCGCCAACGGGCGCCGCCGGGGATCGGCTCGTACAACGATTCGTGGATGATCTTGCGAACGCCGGTCCGATTGTCGAACCAATCGCCCAGCGATTGAAAGAGCTTCGTCATGCCGTGGGAATCTTTTCCTTGTGGCCGGTCTGGAAGTCGATGAACTCGACCCACACTTCGGCGATCTCCGTGCCGTCGCCCGCCTTTGCCTGCCGAATTGAAACGGGGAGCGTATCCATCCCGCGCGGCGCCACCTCGGCGTCGCCGTTCACCCGCTCGCCATTGAGCTTGAACGCGCTCGTGTGGCAAGGGCACTGAAACACCTTCGCCCCCGGCGTGTAACCGATAAAGCATCCCGCATGCGGGCACTTCGCCGTGAACGCCGTCGGCGTTTCCTGGCCAGCTTCGCGAATGAGATAGACGGCGCCAACGCGCTGCGCCGGATAGCGCGTCCAAGCATCTTCGCGATCGGCCACCACCGGAAAGTAGCGCGGCAGCCCGTCGTCCGGCACCTGATCAAGCAGCGCGATCCGCACCTCCGGCGACTTGCTCTTCCGAAACAGCGGCGTCAAAAACGCAGCGATCCCAACGCCAATCGGCGTGAGCACCGCGATGCTGCCAGCCACCACGGCGGCCGTGATCGCAAAAAACGAACGTCGATTTCCCACAGGGGCACCGGGGATTTTGACAGAGAGCTGTGGGGGAATATCCATCTGGTGATCAGACATAAACGAATCTCGTCGAGTAGCGACTGATAACGGACCACGGACAACTGACCAGCATCAAGCATCCAGCAACGAGCATCCGCCCCTCACTAAACGCCCCGCCGCCCCTCAATCTGACACTAATTCCCCGCACATTCTTCCATCGCCCCGCGCACAGCGTCAAGAACCGCCTGCTGGGCTTCCACCATCGGCCCCGCAAACGTAATCCCCGCCGCCGCCTTGTGCCCGCCGCCCCCAAACTTCGCCGCGAGCTGATTAACGTCGAAGTCGCTGCGGCTCCGCAGGCTCACCTTCGTCACCAGCGTTTCCAACTCGACGAACAGCACGGCGATCTCAACCCCTTTCACCGTCAGCAACATGTTGATGACGTCTTCGGTGTCGGTCTTCTGGGCGCCCGTCTCGCGAAAATCCTTGGCCGTGACGTGCGTCCACATCATCCGTCCGCCGCACTCCGGCTTCACCTGCTGCAGTATCCTCCCCCGCAAGTGAAGCCGCGGCAAGCTGTGCTGCTCGAACAGCTCGGCAAACGTGCGGGCCGGGTTCGCCCCCGCCGCCGTCAATTTCGTCAGCGCCGCGAACGTATCAGCCGTCACCGACGGGAACCTGAACCAACCGGTGTCGGTCGCAATGGCAGCGAACAACGGCGCCGCGATCTCTGGCGTGAGCGGCACGCCAAGTTCCTTGGCAAGTTGCAGAATCAACCGACCCGTCGCTTCCGCCGTGCTGTCCTTAAAGACCTGCGCTCCGAGATCGTCTTCGCTCGCATGGTGATCGATCACCGCCTTCACGCCCTGGAAGCTTCGCAGCACCTCGGCCATCCCGCCGAGTTGCCCCCAAGCGCTCGTGTCGACGACGATCATCACGTCGAACCCGCGCAGCGCTTCGAGCGGCGCCGTCGCCCCCAACACGGCCACGCGGCCATAGGGATCCATGAACGCAATATGTTCCGGCACCTCGTCCGCATTGACGATCACCACTTGCTTGCCGAGTGACTCCAGAATCAACGCGAGCGCCATCTCGCTCCCAATCGCATCGCAATCCGCGCGTTGATGACTCGTAATTAAGAAACGGTCATGCGACCGAATCATCTCCACCAGCGGCAACCAATCGATCTTCATGTCAGCTCTTATCTGCTGGTGAAAATGAAATACGGCTTAACCACGAAACACACGACAAGAACAAAAGAAATACGTATTCCCGTCAGGCTGCACATACCGCTACGCATTACTCATCAATTAGAACCAAACCTTGGTCCCTTTCTAATTCCTTCTTGGTGATTCCTTCGTGCCCTTGGTGCCTTCGTGGTTCAAACTCTTCTTTTCGTCTATTTCGTGTGTATAGTGGTTAAAAACTCTTCCGCGTGATCGCTCGAGCCCGCGCCACGTCATCTCGCAACTGCGCGATTAACTCATCCTTCGACCCAAACGCCCGCACGTCTCTCAGTTTACTTAGAAACTCTACTTCCAACGGTTCGCCATAGAGCGACTCGTCGCGGTCGATCAGATGAACTTCGACCTTCAGGGCATGCTCTCCAAACGTCGGATTGGGGCCGATATTGATGGCCGCCGGAAACCGCTGCGACCCCACATACGCCCGTCCCGCATAAACGCCGATCGTCGGAAGCAGCGTGTCGATCGCTTCAAGATTCGCGGTCGGGAACCCCAACCGCGCCCCCCGCCCTGCCCCGTGCGTCACCATCCCGCGGATCCGGTACGGCTCGGTCAGCATCGTCGCTGCCGTCGCGACCTCTCCCTCGCTGATGAGACGCCGAATGAGCGAGCTCGAAACCAACTGCCCATTGAGTTCCACCGGCCGGACGATGTCGAGCGTCATCCCGGCCGCGTGGGTCATCTCCGCCAGCCGCTCGATCGTCCCCTCGCGGTCGTGCCCAAAATAGAAGTTGGGCCCCTCGACCATCGCCTTGGCACCGATCGCGCCGACGACGATCTGGTCGAAAAACTGCTGGGCCGTGAGTTCCAGCAACCGCAAATCGGTCGGGTAGGCGACGATCCAGTCAACACCTAACTCCTTGAGCAGTTGAGCCTTGCGCTCCGTCCAGGTGAGCGGCGGGGGCGATTCGCTCGGCCGCAGAAGCCTCACGGGATGGGGGTCGAACGTGAAGACGACCGCCGGCCCGTCGACCTCCCGGGCCCGTTCCAGCAGCCGCTCGACGATCCGCCGATGTCCCAGATGGACCCCGTCGAAATTGCCAATCGCCATCGCCCCGCCGCGGGCGGCGGCAGGCAGTTGCTCAAGATGGCGGATGATATGCACGCGGGGCGGGCTCGCACGGGGACGGGACTTCGGCCGGCGGCGGATGCCTCGGCAATCTGGCGATTATCGAATTGCTATCAAGAGCGGTCAACGACCAGACAATGGTAGCCGGCAATCGCCATAAGCCGCTCGCCGCCATGCCATCAATACAGAGGAAAGCAGCTTGCTTTTGGCCACCCCAGCGGAAATTCTGAACAAAAAAACACTACAATCGCCCCGCCGTCTAACAATCGTACAGATGGAGTGTGGCAATCGGCCTCTCGCGACATTTTATGACGCACGACTCACGCCTTCGCCTGACTTTTGGGCTCATTTGATGCTTCGCGAAAGCCGAAAAGTCTAAATCACTTACAAACCACAGAAAACCGTAAGTCAACTGACACCAATTAGTTGCGTCAATTAAACGATTCGCAAATGGCGATTTAAGCCAGACCTTTGTACCGTTTTAATCGGGGCCCCCCCGAGCGACCGCCAAAATGCAAAATGAGCAAAATGGTCTCAGTCCAACGGGTCCGATTGCCGACTTTCTCCCCGGCGGCAATCGCCGTAACGCATTGCCCCGGCCTACACTTCAGCCGCAGACGCCACCGCCTTGACGCTTCCGCCCCTGCAACGCAACAATGCGTAGCTTGGCCGGGTTGGCTGCACGGCGGCTGTCGTTCGTCTTTCCGGCTCTCGCCACGCCAGCGTAGCTTCAATTGGCAGAGCACCGCATTCGTAATGCGGGGGTTGTCGGTTCGACTCCGACCGCTGGCTCTTCCTCGTAGGCCGGGGTTCATCGGGCTGAGCCCACGGCTTTTCGTCGATCATTGTCAGGCTGCCGGACCTGATTCACGGAGTGAGATTTCGAAGATGTCGCCAGTTGCGGAATTCGACCTGCGTCAAACTGTCATTTCCAATAGCACGTTCGGGCCGAACGAGATCAAGCAGATCGCGCAGGCCATTTCGAGCGACTACAACAATTTCCGCACCCTACGGGACGCGACCAACGAGCTCGCGCAGCAGAGCGCCCGCACCCCCGCGGCCTCGGCCCGGCTGGGCGTCTGCCAGTACCTGATTGGCCGCTACGGCGACGCTGTCCAGACCCTGACCAGCGCCGACGGCGGCGCGCTGACTCACTTCTACCTCGGCAAATCGTACCTTGCCCTCGACCGCTACGCCGAAGCCCTCAAAGGGTACGAGTCGGCCGAGCGCGCTGGCTACAACAAGGACGACGTCACGCTCGCCAAGGCCGACGCGATGCGCTACAGCGGTGACGCCGCCGGCGCTCTCAAGGTCCTCGACGGCCTTTCCGGAGCTGTTGAGCAGACCGCGGAATACCTCTACCAACGTGCGGCCACCGTCGCCGCCCTGGGCGGCAACCGCAGCGAAGTGATCGCCCTGCTCGAACGGGCCATCGACGCCGACTCAACCCACCCAGGCGTCCTATTTAGCCTGGCTCTCGAGAACGATCGCCACGGCAACGACGATTACGCCCGGCAGCTTTACGAGCGGGCCGCCAAGCAGTTCCCGACCAACGTCGGCACATTGATCAACCTCGGTCTCCTCTACGAAGACATCGAGCACTTCGAGCGTGCGAAGCAGTGCTACCTGCGCATCCTCGACGTCTTCCCCGGCCACGAACGGGCTCGGCTCTACTTTAAGGACGCCGATGCCTCGCGTGACATGTACTACGACGAGGAAGCCCGCCGCCGCCAAGATCGGCTCTCGCAGATCCTCAGCGTGCCAGTCACCGACTTCGAACTTTCCGTCCGCAGCCGCAATTGCCTGCAAAAGATGGGGATCATGACCCTCGGCGATCTCACCGAGACGACCGAACAAGAGTTGCTCTCCAGCAAGAACTTTGGCGAAACCTCGCTGGTTGAAATCCGCGAAATGCTCTCGTCGAAGGGTTTGGAACTCGGTCAGTTCGCTTCGACCAAGTGGCAGGAAGAGCCGGTCTTCGAGGCGAACGTCATGAGCGACGACGAACGGGCGCTGCTCGACCGGCCGATCGCCGACCTCAACCTGTCGGTACGGGCCCGTAAGTGCATGGTTCGCCTCGGCCTGACGACGATCGGCGAATTGCTCCGTCGAACCGGCGACGACCTGCTGGAGTGCAAGAACTTCGGCGTCACGAGCCTCAATGAGGTTCGCGAAAAGCTCACCGCCAGCGGCCTGAAGCTCCGCGGCGACTGATCTCGCCGCGCCTTGAATACCGAACGACGCCCTTAGCCCCCGGCTCTTCAAGCCGGGGGTTAAGCATTTAATGACCAATAACTCGCCATTTCGCTACGAACTAATTCACGCCGACGCCCGCACGGCGGCGCGACTCGGCCGCCTGCATACGCCGCGCGGCACGGTCGACCTGCCGACGTTCATGCCGGTCGGCACGCTCGGCACAGTGAAGGGGGTCGACATCCATCGCGTCCGCGAAACGGGCGCCCAGATCATCCTGGCGAATACCTACCACCTCACTCTCCGGCCCGGCGAGGAAACGGTGGCGGCCCTCGGCGACCTCCACGCCTTCACCGGCTGGCAGGGGCCGATCCTCACCGACAGCGGCGGGTTTCAGGTCTTCAGCCTCGCCGATCGAATCAAGGTGAGCGAAGAGGGAGTCGAATTCCGCTCCCACATCGACGGCTCGAAGATCCAGCTTTCGCCGGAACGCTCGATTGCGATCCAAGAGCAACTCGGCAGCGACTTCGTCATGGCGTTCGACCACGTCGTCGCGCTGCCGAACGAGCCGGCCGTCGTCGAAGAAGCGACCTGGCGGAGCGTCCGCTGGGCCGAGCGTTGCCAAAAGGCGGCCAGCCGCAGCGACCAGATGCTGCTGGCGATCGTCCAAGGGGGCCTCGATCCGGGTCTCCGCCGCCGCTGCGCACACGAGCTGGTGGCGATGGACTTCCAGGGTTACGCCGTCGGCGGCCTGAGCGTCGGCGAGCCGCCCGCCGAGATGTACGCCGCCCTCGACGTGGTGGTCCCCGAACTCCCCGCCGATCGCCCCCGTTATCTGATGGGCGTCGGCCGACCGCAGGACCTGATCGAGGGGGTCGCCCGCGGTATCGACATGTTCGATTGCGTCATGCCGACCCGCAATGGGCGGAACGCCCTGGTCTTCACTGACGCCGGCCCCGTCCGCCTCCGCAACGCCTCCCACGAACGCGACCTCCAACCGATCGAGGCCGACTGCCCCTGCCTGGGGTGCCAACACAGCCGCGGGTATCTCCGCCATCTATTCCAGGCGGGCGAGATGTTGGGGCCAATCCTTGCCTCGATCCACAATCTGACCTACTACCAACGGCTGATGACGCGGACCCGCGAGGCGATCGCGGCAGACGCCTTCGCCGAGTTCCGCGCGGAGCGGATGAGGGGGTGGAATGAGGCCCTCTGACGCCCTTGTTCGTTGCGCCGCCAAGACTTATGATGGCTCGCTTGCAGGCTGGCCGGCAGGGTTGCTAGGTGCATCACCGCGATCCGGGCCAATCCGCCGGCGGCGGTTTTCTACGGCGCAAGTCATCTTGATGTCTAG
>JBGSMO010000444.1:0-32797 GCA_041740115.1 Pirellulales bacterium | reverse complement strand
GATTATTTATCTGAGCCTCATGGTCTTCCTGCCCGCGCTCGGCGCGCTGGCGCTGGCGTTCTTCCCGCGCGGCAAGGAAGAGGCGGTCCGCTACACGACGCTGGGGGTCACGATCCTCACGTTCATGCTGTCGCTCGGCCTCTTCTTCGACGCCCGCGGCGTCGAGTTCAAGACCGGCGTCGCCGACATGCAGGACATGTTTTCCGCGCCCTGGATCCCGACGTTCGGCATCCAGTACCTGATGGGGCTCGACGGCATCAGCTTCCCGCTGGTCGTGCTGACGACATTCCTCAGCATCCTGTCGTTCATTGCCAGCTGGTCGATTACCAAACACGTCAAAGCCTTCTGCATTCTGTTCCTACTGCTCGAAACAGGCATGATCGGCGTCTTCATGGCGCTCGACTTCTTCCTGTTCTACGTGCTGTGGGAAGTGATGCTGCTGCCGATGTACTTCCTGATCGGCGTCTGGGGCGGTCCGCGGAAGGAATACGCCGCGATCAAGTTCTTCCTCTACACGCTGGTCGGCAGCGTGCTGATGCTGATCGCCATCCTGATGCTCTACTTCAACAGCGATCTGACGCTGCTGAACGATGAGCAATTGGCGAGCGCTGGCGTCTTCAAGGTCGAGGCTCGCGCCAATGAGAGCCCCGCCGAACGGGCAGTAAGGATCAGCGCCGCTGCCGAAGAATGGAGAGACAGCGAAGACGCACTCGCCATGCGATTCAAGGAGATCGAAGCCGAAACCGACCCCGCCAAGAAGCGGCAGCTTCACACGTTCAACATTCTCGCCCTGCAGCACATCGGCCAGCACGAAGACTCGCCCTTCAATCGCGAAGCGTGGCTCGGCAAGAGCATCCAGTGGTGGGCATTCATCCTGCTCTTCATCGGCTTCGCGATCAAAGTCCCCAGCGTACCGCTCCACACCTGGCTCCCCGACGCGCACGTCGAGGCGCCGACGCCCATCTCCATGATCCTGGCCGGCGTCCTCCTGAAGATGGGCGGGTACGGCATCCTCCGCATCTGCTACCCGATCTGCCCCGCGGCCGGCTACGACCTCGCGTACGTCGTCTGTCTGGTCGGCGTGGTGAGC
Source organism: Pirellulales bacterium (assembly GCA_041740115.1). Classification (GTDB taxonomy): domain Bacteria; phylum Planctomycetota; class Planctomycetia; order Pirellulales; family Lacipirellulaceae; genus Lacipirellula. The sequence goes on along the minus strand of JBGSMO010000444.1, from coordinate 31,707 downwards.
ATGGTCTGGGGCGCCTTCGCGGCCCTCGCGCAGAACGACTTCAAGCGGATGGTCGCCTACAGTTCCGTGAGCCATATGGGTTACGTGGTGCTCGGCCTCGGCGTTTGGAGCCTCGGCATGTGGAGCGCCACGACGCCGGGTTCGTTCACCTACAACGCCGACTACTGGAAGATGGGCGTCAATGGCGCCATGTTCCAGATGATCGCCCACGGCATCAGCTCGGCCGGCATGTTCTTCTGCGTCGGCGTCCTCTACGACCGCGTCCATCACCGCAACCTCAATGAGTTCGGCGGCATCATGGCTCGCATGCCGGTCTACAGTGGCTTTGCCATCGTCATCTTTTTCGCCGGCCTCGGCCTGCCCGGCCTCTGCGGGTTCATCGGCGAAGTCTTCGTCGTCCTCTCGGTTTGGAAGTACAGCCAATTGCTGGCGATCATCTCCGCCGCGGTGGTGATCCTCACCGCTGCCTATATCTTGTGGGCGATCCAGCGGGTCTACCTCGGCGCCGAGTACAAGGGCCCGCATGGCGAGGCGCTCACGCCAATGTTGCCGCGAGAGTTCGCCATCGCCGTGCCGCTATGCGTCTTCGCCGTCATCTTGGGCGTCTATCCGCAGGGGCTGCTGAACTACATGCAACCGTCGGTCGACCAGCAGGTCCAACAACTCGCGGACTGGACCGAACGGTTCGACGCCTCGCGCGAAGCGCTGAAGAAATCGCTTGGCAAAGAGGAAGAGCAAGTGGCGCTCGCCGTTCCTGCGAGCTTGCCGACGACGCCGACTGTCCTGAAGACATCCATTGAGTCGTCTGCGAGACCCGCGCAGTGAATTTGCATACGCTCATCGATTCCCTGATCAGCGACACGCTCCAGAAGAGCCTTCCCCTCTTCGGCCCGGAGCTGGTGCTGTGCGCAACGATCGTCGTGCTGCTCCTCGCGCGGGTGTTGCCGCTGCTCGACCGGATCCCGCCGGTCGTCATCGCGTTCCTCGGCGCCGTGGCGGCGCTGATCGCCGCCGTGCCGCAAGATGGCTTGGCCTCCTTCGGCAACATTGAATCGCAAGAGCTCTTCACCGGTATGCTCGTCTACGACGGCATGACCGCTTACTTCAAGCTCTTCTTGATGGCATTCGTCGTGCTGTTCGTCATCCTCTCGCAGCTGACGGGAATCGCCGATCGCGACGACGGCCAAGACTATTTTTCGCTCGTCTTCGGCGCCACGATCGGCATGTGCATCATGGTCTCGTCGAACCATTTGCTCACGATGTTCCTCGGCGTCGAAATGGCGAGCGTGCCGTCGTATGTGCTGGCCGGCATCGTGAAAGGTCGCCGTCGCAGCAGCGAAGCAGCGCTCAAGTACGCCGTCTACGGGGCCGGCGCCGCGGGGGTGATGCTCTACGGCACGAGCCTGCTGGCCGGCCTGCTCGGCTCGGCCCACTTCCCCACGATGGCCCAACGGCTGGTCGAATTCGACCTGCCGACGCGGATCGCCGATCGCGAACTCACAGTGATGGTCCTCGCCCTCGCCGGCTTGATGGTCGGCGTCGGCCTGGCGTTCAAGCTCTCCGCCGTGCCGTTTCACTTCTGGTGCCCCGACGTCTTCGAAGGCGCCTCGGCCGAAGTCGGCGGCTTCCTCTCAGTCGCCTCCAAGGCCGCCGCCCTCGCTTTGCTCGTGCGGGTTGCCATCGGCATGACCCATGAGCCCCCGACAAGCGACAAACTCGGCTCGCCGCCGCCCGATGTCGCCGCGATCCAACCCGCAGACGTTCACGCGCCGATCTTGCTCGTTGCTCAACAAAAGGCTGAAGGCGACGACTCCGCTGCCGACGCCGTGACGAAGGAGGGTCCGCTCGACCCCGTCCGCAGCTTCGTCGTCACGCTGATCGGCGTTGTGTCGATCGTCACCTGCACCTTTGGCAACCTCGCCGCCTACGGGCAGCGCAACATCAAGCGGATGCTCGCCTATTCGACGATCGCTCACGCCGGGTTCATGATGATGCCGGTCGCCGCCGCGGTCGCGCTCGTCGGCATGGGGAAGACCGCCGCCGCCTCTGAAGCGATCGCCGCGCTGATGCTTTACGCCACGATCTACCTTTTCATGAATCTCGGCGCCTTCGCCATCATCGCATTCATGCGGAACTCGATGCAGAGCGAAGAGATCAAGGACTACTCCGGCCTCATCGGCCGTAGTCCGCTGATCGCCGTCGCTTTCACGACAATCCTGTTCAGCCTCGTCGGGCTGCCGCCGCTTGCCGGCTTCTGGCCGAAGCTGCGCGTGCTGCAGGCCTTGTACGAAGCGAACAGCACGCTGCTGATGTTCGTGCTGGTCGCCGCCGCAGCGAACACGGCCCTGTCGCTGGTCTACTACCTCCGCCTCGCCAAGACGATGTGCATCGACCGCGAGGTCGATGGCACGCGGCCGGTCGCCCTCGGCTTCTTCCAAACCGCGTTCGTGCTGGCGATGGCCCTGCCGGTGGTGCTATACGGCCTCGATCCCGAGCGGATCGCCCGCTGGACCCAACAAGCGGCCTCCGGCCTGTTCCAATAATCCGTGAGCCCGCGCGACGCAATGAAAGCCGACGTCATCCACTGGCTGAACCGCCTCCTCGCGATCCATTGCCGGTCGTTCCCCCAGTACATGCGCTGGGCGCGGCCGCACGTCCCCGCCGGCCGCGGGCAGGAGATCGAAGCGCTCGAGGCGATCTCGCTCGACCAGGACATCATGTCGGAGCGGATCAGCCGCATGATCGTCGACGCCGACGCCCTCCCCCGCACTGGCGAATTCCCGATGGAGTTCACCGACCTCCACGATCTCGACATCGACTATGTGATCCTCACGGCCGGGCGCTACCAGGAGCAAGACGTCGCCGCGATCGAAACGCTGGTCGAACGCCTCCAAACCGCCCCCGCCGCTTGCGCTCTCGCGGAAGAATCGCTCGGCATGGCCAAGGGCCATCTCGACACCCTCCGCGAACAGGCCCAGTCGATCGCCGCCCTCAAGGCGTAATCGCCCCGCCCCCTTTAGCCCCCGGTTCTTCAAACCGCGGGCCGCGAAGAATAGCACGGGGATTTTCACGGATTGAGCGGATTGACGCGGATCATTCAAATGCACCTGTAACGGAACGTTCTCGCGGTTCCAAGGTTCCTTTTCCGCGACCATCCGCCAAATCCGCGTTCATCCGCGTCCCATTCTTCGCATTCGCCTTCTCCGTTCTCCGCTCCCATGCATCTCTTCGACACCCACGCCCACCTCGACCAAGAGGACTTCGACGCCACGCGCGACGCCGTTGTCGAGCGCGCCCGCGCCGCCGGCGTCGAAACGATTATCGCCGTCGGCACGACTCTCGCTGCCAGCCGCAAGTGCGTGGATCTTGCCGCCCAATATCCAGGAAGCGTCTACGCCGCCGTCGGTCTCCAGCCGAACTACGTCGCCGAGTGCGGCCCCGAGGATTGGAGCGAGATCGAATGTCTAGCCACGTCGCCCGGCGTCGTCGCCATTGGCGAGACAGGCCTTGATCGCCACTGGGACTTCACGCCGTTCGAGATGCAGCAGGACTATTTCGATCGCCACATGGCGCTCGCCGGCCGACTCGATCTGCCGTTTATCGTCCACATGCGCGACTGCGACGCCGAGATCATGGAGGCGCTTCGCGCCGAGCATCGCCGCCGCGGCGCGCTGCGGGGGATCATGCACTCGTTCACCGGCGACGCCGCGATGGCCGCCGAGTGCTTGGCGCTCGGCCTCCACATCAGCTTCGCCGGCATGGTCACGTACAAGAAATCGCAGCCGCTACGCGACTGCGCCGCGACGATCCCCGCCGATCGTTTGCTGATTGAGACCGACTGCCCCTACCTCTCGCCCGAACCAGTCCGCGGCAAGCGACCGAACGAACCGGCTTACGTCGCCCACACGGCGACGTGCCTGGCGATCGCCCGCAACGTCACGCCGCAGGAAGTCGCCCGCCAAACGACAGCCAACGCCCGCGCGCTCTTCCGCATCACCCCTTAACGCGGCTCGAACCAAGGCGCCTCTGTCCCCACCGGCGTCCCCGACCGCCCGCTCGCATTCGGCAAGATATACCGATCGACGCCGGGGCCGATGTTGTTGCCGTGGCAATCGCACGGCTGGCAAAGCTGCGGCGGGCTGTTGTACCACTCGCACCAGTAAAGTTCGCCGCAACCATTGCAGCCACAGAGGCGATCGACGAGCCCCGCTCGGCAGCCGCCGTTGCAGCCGCTGCCGCAAGCGTCGGCGCAGCCAGTCGTTTCGCTCGGCGATCTGCACGCGGCTGAGTCGTCGCAGCAATGCGAGCAACCCTGTTCGCAAGAGCAGTCGTAGCGGGCCCCGGCGAGCGGCGAGCCCTGCGGCCGAGCGCAGCCGTCGGTGCAGTTCATCGCCGAACGGCAGCCGGCGGCGACAAGGCAAAGCATCGCCAGGCTCGCCACGACGCGAGTTTGAATCGACATCCTCAGATTCCCCCTTCATGGCCCTGCGAATGGACCGCAGGCTCCTCGTGGGGTATCGACGGGGCGGTTAGCGAAAGTCCAGAAAATCGTTAGAATCGCTACTGCTTACCGCAGCTGACGCTGGCGCCGACTGCTCGACTGCCGACAACACAGGACCTTCGCCCAACGTGACGCCCTCGCCCACCGCCATTGGCGCGATGAACCACATCGCCCTGCCAACCTCTGATCCGGAGCGCGGCGCGAAGTTCTATTGCGACGTGCTGGGGTTCGTCGGCACGTCGCGCCCCGCGTTCTCCTTCCGCGGCGCGTGGCTCCTCCACCGCGCCGTCGGCGTGATGATTCACCTGATCCACGACGCGAACTTTCAGCCCAATTTGGCGACGCCGATCAATTCGCGCACGAATCACCTGGCGATCCACGTCGACGACTACGACGCCACCGTTGCCCAACTCGCGTCGCACGGCGTGGAGTTCGTCCAGCACGTGCTTCCCACTTACGGCTATCGGCAGGTCTTTTTTCGCGACCCCGACGGCAACGTGATCGAGCTCGGCGAGTGGCCCGCGCCCGAAGAGATGTTTCCGTATCATGAGTAACTGCTTTTCAACCACGAAACACACGAAAAAGCGAAAGGGGAGAGACAACAGAAAAGACGACACAGGTAGTTGGTCACATCTAACCGACCGCTGTTGCATTTTTTTTCGTCCTTTTCGTGTGTTTCGTGGTTAACCTCCCCGTATTCCAAATTAAAACTCAACCTTAAATATCAAGGATGGCAGACGTCATGGAACCCTCGGCCAAAAAGTTCTTTCAACAAGTCCTCGAAACCCCGAGCCCCTCAGGGTACGAAGAACCGGTTCAACGGATCGTTCGCGAGTACGCCGGCAAGTTCGCTGACGAAGTGAAGACCGATCTCCACGGCAACGTCATCGTCGCGGTGAACCCCGGCGCGCCGATCCGACTGATGTTCGCCGGCCACTCCGATCAAATTGGGCTGCTCGTCACCTACATCAACGACAACGGCTTCATCTACACCGGCACGATCGGCGGTTGGGATCCGCAGCAACTCATCGGCCAACGGATGACGATCTGGAGCGCCGACGGTCCCGTGCCGGCGGTGATCTCGCGCAAACCGATCCACTTGCTCGACGAAGAAGAACGCAAGCAAGTCGTGAAGCTGAAGGACATGTGGCTCGACATCGGCGCCAAGACGCGCGAGGAGGCAGCGGCGATCGTGCGGGTCGGCGACCCGGTGACGCTGGAGCTCGGTTACCAGGAGATGCGCAACGGCCTCTGCAACTCGCCCGGCATGGACGATAAGACCGGCATGTGGGTCTGCATCGAGGCAGCCCGCCGCGCCAAAGCGAAGAAGAAGCTGAACGTCTCGGTCTACGCCGTGGCGACGGTGCAGGAGGAGATCGGCCTTCGTGGCGCCCATACCAGCGCGTTCGGGGTCGATCCGCAGGTCGGCATCGCCGTCGACGTCACCTTCTCGACCGATTGCCCGACGATCGACAAGAATCAGGAAGGGGACATCAAGCTCGGCGGGGGTCCGGTGCTCCACCGCGGGCCGAACATGAACCCAGTCGTCGTCGAACGTCTTCGCAAGACCGCCGAGAAGGCTGATATCCCCTGCCAATGGAACGCCACCGGCCGTGCGACCGGTACTGATGCGAACGCCATTCAGCTCGCTCGCGCCGGCGTCGCTGCGGGCTTGGTGAGCATCCCGAATCGCTACATGCACAGCGCTGTGGAAATGGTGTCGCTCCAAGACCTCGACCGCGCGGCCGACCTCCTCGCCGAATTCGCGTGCAGCCTGGAGAAGGACGTTGATTTCACGCCTCGATAGTTCAGGAGGTTGCGGTGCGAAGAATGCTGCTGGTTGGGTTGCTGGCGCTAGCCGGCGTTGCGCCTGCAGGCGCTAGCGCTTCCGGCTCTGAGCAGGTTGGCACAGCCGCGGCGTATGAGCCGACGGCGGCCTACGCCGTCGAGCAGATCGAAGGGTGGGACGTTCACTTCCATCGGCGGTTGCTCGAAGGCAATCCGAAACTGGCTGAGCGCGTCCGCGCCGAGATGACGCGGCAGTTGTCGGCCATCGTCGCCGCGCTGCCGGCCGACAAGGTGGAACAATTACGCAAGACGAAGATCTGGATCGAACGATTTCACCCGAAGTTTCCCTGTGCGTGCTACCACCCCAGCGTCGACTGGCTGCGCGAGAATGGCTTCAATCCTGAGAAGGTCGACTCGGTTGACGTCTCGAACCCCGAGCATTTCGTCGAGTGGTCGCGGCAGCAGCCGTGGATGATGCTGCACGAGCTGGCGCACGGCTATCATGACCAGGTGCTGAAGCATGGCCACCCGTCGGTGCGGAAGGCTTACGAGCGCGCGAAATCGAGCGGCGATTTCGAGAAGATCCGCCACGTCGACGGCCGCTCGGTCCGCCACTACGCGCTGAACAACGACGAGGAGTACTTCGCGGAAACGACCGAGGCGTACTTCGGCAAGAACGACTTCTATCCGTTCAACCGCAACGAGTTGCGGGAATTCGATCCCGAGGGCTTTGCGCTAATGGTAGAAATCTGGGAAAAATGACTCTCCCTTTCCTTCTTTGCGCCTTTGCGTGAGACAAACTGATTCAGATCTCACGCAAAGGCGCGAAGGCGCAAAAAAATCATTGAAAATGCAGCGCATCACGCGTCGTCATCCAGCATTGCGAGGTAGCTCTCGTAACGCCGCGCGTCGATGAAGCCGTCGGCGACCGCGTCTTTCACGGCGCACGGTTCTTCGTGGTTGTGCGAGCAGTTGGGATATCGGCAACGGCTGACATAGGGTCTCAGATCACGGAAGAAGCCTGCTACCTCCTGCGGGATGATGTCCCAGAGTTGAAACTGTCGGATGCCGGGGGTGTCGAAGACGAACCCGCCCGCGGCGAGCGGAATCAACTCCGCCGTAGTCGTCGTGTGGCGCCCCTTCTCGTTTTCGGCGCTCACCTCGCGCACGCGTAACTGCAAGCCGGGTTCGACGGCATTGAGGAGGCTCGACTTGCCGACGCCGCTCTGCCCCGCGAACGCCGACTGCCGGTCTTTCAACAACCGCCGCAGGTAGTCGATGTTCCAGCCGCGCTCGGCGGAGACGAGCAACACGCGGTAACCCAACTGGCTGTAAACGCCAATCAGCGGCTGCAGGTCGGCCGCGTCGACGAGGTCGGCCTTATTGATGCAGATGATCGGCTCGATGCCGTTCTTTTCAGCCATCACGAGATAGCGATCGACCAGGTGGGGTTTCAGCTTCGGTTCGGCGGCGCTGACGACGACGACTGCTTGATCGACGTTCGTCACCAGCACATGTTGCCGCCCGCGGCTGGCGCGGCTGAGGATGCCGTGGCGCGGTTCGACGCGCTCGATGATTCCCTCGTCGGCGCGTTCGGGGCGGACCCAGACGCGGTCGCCGGCGGCGACGACATGGCGTTGATCGGTGGCGAGAGTCTTCAGGATGCGGCGCGTCGCACAACGGCGCAGGCTGCCGTCGTCGAGTTGCACCATGCTGTGCAGGCCTTGCACGCGCAGCACGCGGCCGAGGCGGCAGATTTCGGGATCGATCGAGAGCTGGATGCTCCTCCCGGAATCGTCCTCGACCATCTCGGCGCCGGCGATGACGCGCTTGCGCGTGAGCGCTCCCTTGCCGCTGACGCTCTCGTGCTGATGGACGTCGGCCAGATCATCGCCGCTGGGATCGACGCCGCGCGACCAATTCTTGTCGCGAGCGCGGACGTTCCGATTCTTGCGGAAGTCGGCGCGAACTTGGCGTTTCTTTTTGCCCATGGGGAGCTGTCGAGCCGTCTAAACCGGTCGATCGGGCAGTTCGATCTGCCCCGCTCCGTCGTCGAGGACGTCGTAGCGCTTGGCGCCATGATCGTTGCGACGATCACGGGGCGCCGGCGCATTCTTCGGCACCGACTGCAAGCCGGCGCGTGAGAGGAGCGATTCCCGCATGATCTCGTTCGGCAGATCGTCGGCCGGCGGCGGGCCGATGGCGCCGAGATCGGAGGGGGAGTACATCAGTTCGTACTTGTGCTTGGCGACGCAAACCTCGTCGCCCGGATCGATCCGCTTCTCTTGGACCTTGATCCCGTTGACCTTCACGCCGTTGCGACTTTTCATGTCGCGGACGAACCAATAGCCGCCGTTGATGAACAACTGGCAGTGGTGGGCGGAGACGTTGGCGAAGCGGAGCACGATATCGCAACTCTCGCGACGGCCAATCAGAAGTTGTTTTTTCAGGAGCGGGATGGGATCGCCGCCCCCTTGGGGAATTAGTTCGCCATACATAGTGGTAAGCGTCTCGCGGTAAGCCTGTTTAGCCCCAACGATGATTGAGTTAGGATGTAACCCCACGCCTCAAAGTTTGGGACGCCTGCTCGACCCGCCGAACCCCCACGCTCGGTTGCCGGTGCGCCCTGCCCTGGCCAAGCTACACTGTACGCAACTGCCCAAGTGCCGTCAACCAAACCCCTTACGTCGAACCTGGTAGCCCACTCCTGGCGGGAGGCGGGGCTCCCGTTCTACTCGTACAACCATTTCCTGCGTCAGCGGTTTGGGGGACGTGTGCAAAAAGTGAGCCTCGACGCGGGGTTCACTTGCCCCAATGTCGACGGGACGGTCGCCAAAGGGGGCTGCACATTCTGCGACAACCGAAGCTTCAGCCCCAGCCGGCGGCTCCCTCGGGCGGGGGTGTTGGGGCAGATCGACCAGAGCATCGCCAGGATGCGGAACCGGTACGCCGGGTGCGACAAGTTTCTCGCCTATTTCCAGCCGGCGACGAATACCTACGCCCCCGTCTCGCGGCTACGGCCGCTGTACGAGGAAGCTCTCACCCACCCGCAGGTGGTCGGCATGGCGATCGGCACCCGCAGCGACTGCGTGCCGGACGACGTGCTCGATCTGCTCCAGGAGATCGCCGGCCGATCGTATCTCGCGGTCGAGTACGGGATGCAGACGATGCATGACCGTTCGCTGGAGTGGATGAACCGCGGGCACGACCACCAATCGTTTCTCGATGCCGTCGAGCGGAGTCGCGGCCGCGGGTTTGAAATCTGCGCCCACGTGATGCTCGGCCTGCCGGGCGAATCGCACGACGACATGCTCGCCACCGCGCGGGAACTGGCCCGCGTGAACATCGACGCGGTAAAGATCCACAACCTCTACTGCGTGAAGAACACCCGGCTGGCCGACCAGGTCGCCGCCGGCGAAGTGACGCTGATGGGCCGGGACGACTACGTGCAAACGGTGGTCGACTTCCTGGAGCTCTTACCGCCGACGATGGTCATCGAGCGGATCAGCGGCGACGCGCCGCCCGACTTTTTCGTCGGGCCTGATTGGTGCCTCGACAAGCCGGCGGTGAAGCGGGCGATTGAGGCGGAGTTTGTGCGACGGGGGTCGTATCAGGGTCGGCTCTACGCCTAGTTTTCGGCCTACCGCGTCAACACCATCTTGCCGCGCGTCCTCCCCTCCCACATCGCACGAAACGCGTCGTCGGCGCGCTCCATAGGGAGCACGGTTCCAATCTCCGGCGTGATTCCGGCATTTACGATTAGGTCCATCATATTCGTCATGTCGGCTAGGGTCCCCATGATCGAACCTGTGATGGTGAGTTGGTCAGCAATGATCGGAAGGATGTTCAGTGAAACGTCGAACCCGCCGGTGCCTCCGGTCACGACCAGCGTTCCGCCGCGCGCGAGCGAGGAGAGACTGTGGGCCCAGGTCGTCGAACCGACGCTGTCGATGACCGCCGGCACTTTGCGCGGGAGTGGCTCGTTAGGCACGAAGCATTCGTGGGCGCCGACCCGTTTGGCGATGGCCCGTCCCTCCTCATGACGACTTGTGGCCCAGACTTCAAACCCAGCGGCCCGGCCGAGCTGAATGAGCGCGGTTGACATCCCGCCGCTCGCCCCCTGGATCAGCACCGTTTCGCCGGGGCGCAACCGCGCCTTCGTAAACAGTGCGCGGTACGCCGTCAGCCAAGCCGTGCCGAGCACCGACGCATGCAAGGGAGACAGGCCGTTGGGGAGCGGGGTGGCGTTACGTTGCGGGACGACTACATAGTCAGCTAACGTGCCATGAATGAATTCGCTGGGAATGTGCCAGTCGGGATCCAATGTCTCGTCGCCGCGCCAATCGGCGCTTCCCATCATCGGGTAGATCACGACCGGCGTCCCGTCGTCCAGCGTGCCTGCGGCGTCGTTGCCGAGGATGAGCGGAAAGCTGATCCCCTCGGGATGCCCGGTGATCCCCTGCAGCGTGAAGAGATCGTGGCGATTCAGACTCGCATGGCTGACTTTCACGCGCACCCAGCCAGCAGGCACGCTCGACTCGGGCATTTCGCCAATTCTCAACGCGGAAAGCGGGTCACCGGGGGCGGCGTGCGTTGCGTAAACAGCGAACATCGGCGTCGTCCTTCGCTGCGGCGGAGGCCGCTTACAAGGTGATTTCCAGCGCGGCGATCTGGTCACCCGCCAGTTGAAAGGAGTACCGGAGGTCGACCGGGCTGCCGGGAAAATTCCCCGTCAGTCGACTGGTGACGACGACGCGGCCTTCCGCCTCGGTGCATGACAGCGGCTCGCTCGTGTACTGGTACTTTGTCGACGTCTCCTCTTTCCATTTCCTGATCGCTGCCAGGCCGTCGTAGGTGCGACCCTCGTCGCGCACGACGGCGTCATCGGCGAAGCAGCGAACCAAAGCATCGACGTCAGTCTTGTCGGCGGCGAAGTAGCCGGCGACCGATGGGGGGAATTGCAGCGACATGATCGGCCCTCTGTGAGTAGTTCGGAGCACCATGCTCCGTCTCTCCCATAGACCCGCGGGGACGCCGACTGTGACAATTCGCCGAGAGGTTTTTTTCAGTTAAGGTGCAGCGCCCCGCGAACGTCGGAGCGCTCAAGGATGCGCCGCAGCCAGCCGACCTCGTCCGCCGGCTGAAGAAAGGGGTGATCGCGGTAGATGGCGACGTGCTGACTCTCGACGATGTCCTCAATCTCTTGGGCCGTCTCGCCGGCGACGTCGCGGACGCGCTCGAAGTGCTCCGACGCGAAAAGTAGTCGGCTCGGGTCGACGTGTCCGTGCTCGATGAAGCCCCGCGTCTTCTTCGGGCAGCGGCAAGGATTGTCTTTGTTGACAAGCCCGCACTGGTTGTTCATGTAGTGGTGCAAATCGCGGCGTGCGCGCGACAGTGACTGACGAAAGTTGGCGGCCGTCATCTCGAGCACTTCGCTGCCGATGGCATCGCTGACCCCGAGGATGGCGCCAAGCGTGAAGATCAGACGCTGCTTCCGATCGAGGCACAGCAGCATCCCCATCGTGCAACTCTGCTTGGCCTCTTCGACCAGGAGCGGCACGGCGACGGGCGTCGTCTTGGGATCGGGCGGATCCAAATCGGGAACGCCGTCGATCGCGGCGCCGTAGTCGGCAAATGTTAAGGACTGCGATTCGGCGCCGCGGCGTTTCATGTTGAGAACATGATTCACGGCGATGCGGTAGAGCCAAGTACGGACCTTGCTCTCCCCCTGAAACGTGCTGAGGCGAGTGATCACCTTAACCAGCACTTCCTGGGTCACTTCTTCGGCATCGTGCGGGTCGAACACCATGCGTACGGCGATGTTGTAAATCCACGCCTGATGCCGCAGCACCAATTGCTCGAGCGCGGTCCGGTCGCCGTTCTTGGCTTGCGCGACGAGATGGTCGTCGGACGCGCCAGCTTCCGCGATTTCAGAAAATGGGTTGAACATTGTTGGGTTCCATGGCGGGGACGGAACGGATTGTACTCCAGCAGCTTGGACACATTCAGACCACGACTGTGACAACGGCCCAAATTCCGCGGTAGAAATACTTGATTTGTGCCCTGCCATCCCCGGTTAGCGTTCACTCGCGCGGTTCACTAACCGACGCTTCCTCGCTCTTTCGCGTTAGTACTTTCCAGTCGGCTGAGCGTATGCGACCGTATTGCTCATCGGTCATTCGCCATCTCGGCGGCGATCGCGTACGATAGTTTGAAGCGTAAGAGAGGACTGGACGGTCGCCGGTTTGGCTCGCAAGGGTCAAACGGGAGGAAAGTCCGGGCGTCGCAGGACAGGGTGGTGGGTAACGCCCACCGGTCGTGAGATCAGGGAAAGTGCAACAGAAAGTAAACCGCCGCGCGACGCCGTTTCGTACGGTTCGCGCGGTAAGGGTGAAACGGTGCGGTAAGAGCGCACCAGCAGGCGAGGCGACTCGTCTGGCTTGGTAAACCCCACCCGACGCAAGGCCAAACAGGGAGCAGAATCGGTCCGATTCGTGACGACTTCCGGGTAGGCTGCTAGAGGCGGCGAGCAATCGTCGTCGTAGAGGAATGATCGTCGCGCGGCGCGAGTCGCGTACAAAACCCGGCTTATAGGTCCTCTCTTACGCTTTTTTGAAGAGCTATCGGCTGTCAGCTGGCGGCCATCAGCTTTCAGCCAGACGGCATAAGTTGGCTTCTCTCTTCTTTGCGCCTTTGCGTGAGATTTGAATTAAGAATGTCTCTCGCAAAGGCGCAGAGGCGCAAAGAATTACGCAGAGAAGACAAGGAAAAGCGTGGAGATAAGAAGGATCGGAAAATAGACGAGAGCTTTCGCCTGTCCTCTTTCTGTATTCTTTGCGTTCCTCTGCGCCTTTGCGCCTCTGCGAGAGACTTAAAAGAGTGCCGCTCAAGCCGCTACGTCTGCTCGGTTGGGTGTGGGCTTCGCCCTGGACGGCGGTCGGGTTAGCGGCTGGTGTGGCTGGGTTGGTCACTGGCGGGCGAGTGCAAAGGCGAGGGGCGGCGATCGAGTTTTATGGCGGGGCCGTGCCGTGGCTGATCTCGCGGTGGCCCTGCGGGCCGTTCACGATGGCGATGACGCTGGGGCATGTGGTGCTCGGGCGCGACGCGATTTGTCTCGACGTTACGCGCGCTCACGAATTGGTTCACATCCGTCAGTACGAGCGGTGGGGGCCGTTGTTCATCCCCGCCTATCTGTTATGCTCGGCCCTGATTTGGGCCCGCGGCGGGGACCCTTATCGGGACAATCCGTTTGAGCGCGAAGCTTACGGAATTGCCCCCTAGTTTTTTAATATTGCACCACGACGACACGACGGATACGACGGACACGACGAGAAGACATATGACGAAACTCATCGCTTGAATGCTCGCCCGAACAGTTTTGCGAGTATCTCGATTCCATTCTTCGTATTTCGTCGTGATCGTTGTGCCGTCGTGGTAAGTTTTTTTGTTCTCTAAGCTTCTCGGACGCATGACCAAAGATTTCGATGCGATTGTTTGCGGGTCGTGCGTCGTCGACGTGCTGGTGCGGCCGGTTGATTTGGAGCGGCCGATTGGGGGCGGGAAGCTGATTCAGGCGGAGCCGCTGGAGCTCGCCACCGGCGGGATCGTGGCGAACTCGGGAATCACGCTGACGCGGCTCGGGATGCGCGCCGCGGCGTTCAGCTATGTCGGCAACGATGCTTGGGCCGAGGTGATTCGGCAGCGATATGCGGCCGAGGGCCTCGATGACGCGGGCCTGCTGACGCATCCGACGGGCGCGACGAGCACTACCGCGGTGCTGATCGACCCCAGCGGCGAGCGGTCGTTTCTGCACTGCGTCGGGGCGCCGAAACTGCTCAATCGAGCGGCGTTTATGGATCATCTCGATCTGTTCGCGCGGAGCCGTTCGATGCTGCTCGGCTACTACCCGCTGCTGCCGAATCTCATAGACGACTTGCCAGAAGTGTTGGCGGCGATTCGGAAGACGGGCTGCATGACGGCGCTCGATGCGGCCGGCGACGGGGGTGAGATGGGGCCGCTTGAGCCGGTGCTGCCGCACCTCGATCTCTATGTGCCGAGCTTGGCGGAAGCGCAGCACCAAACGGGTGAGGAAGATCCGCAGAAGATCATCGCGGCGTATCGGAGCGCGGGCGCCGCGGGGATGCTGGGGGTGAAGTTGGGAAGCCGCGGAGCGATCTTGAGCCCCAAGCCGGGAGAGTTCGTCGATGTGGCGATCACGAAGCCGCCGGGCGACGTGGTCGATACGACTGGCGCCGGCGATTGCTTTTTGGGCGGGCTACTCGCGGGGCTGTTGCGCGGAATGTCGCCGGAAGATGCAGGGCGACTCGGCTCGGCGACGGGCGCGTGCTGCGTGACGCGGCTCGGCGCGACGGCGGGGATTCGCGGGTTTCACGAGACGGCGAAGCTGGCGGGACTCGTAGGGAATTTATGATTTAGGATTTCTGATTTCTGATTTCTGATTTCTGATTTCTGATTTCTGATTTCTGATTTCTGATTGATGATGTGCTGCCGCAGGGGCTGGCAACCTCTCCAAATCAGAAATCATACATCCTAAATCATAAATCCATTTTCTACACGTCGAACTTGATGCCCTGGGCGAGCGGCAGGTCGCGGGAGTAATTCACCGTATTCGTCACGCGGCGCATGTACTGCTTCCAGGAGTCGCTGCCCGACTCACGGCCGCCGCCGGTTTCTTTCTCGCCGCCGAAGGCGCCGCCGATCTCGGCGCCGCTGGTGCCAATGTTCACGTTGACGATGCCGCAGTCGCTGCCGGCCGGCGAGCAGAAGAGTTCCGCCTCGCGGACGTCGCTGGTGAGGATCGCCGACGACAACCCCTGCGGCACATTGTTGTGCGTCGCGATCGCTTCGTCGAGATTCTTGTAACGCATCACGTAGAGGATGGGGGCGAACGTTTCGTGCTGGACGATCTGCGCGTTGGCGTCGATCTCGACGAGCGCGGGTCGCACGTAGGCGCCGCCGCCGGGAACGTTGTCGGTGACGCGGCCGCCGCCGTGGATGACGCCCCCCTGCTCTTTCGCCGCCGCGAGGGCCGCGTCGAATTGCTTCGCGGCGCCTTCGTCGACGAGCGGCCCGATGAGCGTGCCCGCAGCGGTGGGATCGCCGATCGGCAGCTTCGCGTAGACCTTCAGCAGGCGGTCGCGGAGCTCGTCGGCGATCGACTCATGGACGATCAGGCGGCGCAGAGTGGTGCAGCGTTGGCCGCAGGTGCCGACCGCCGCGAAAACGATCGAGCGGACGGCGAGATCGAGATCGGCCGAGGGCGTGACGATCATGCCGTTGTTGCCGCCTAGTTCGAGCAGCGAACGGCCGAGACGCTTGGCGACTGTTTCGGCAACGGCGCGGCCCATCGGCACGGAGCCGGTGGCCGAGACGAGCGGCACTCTTGCCGAGGCAGTGAGTCGCTTGCCGATTTCGGCGCCGCCGATGATAAGCGTCGAGATGCCCGCGGGTACTTCTTTCGCTTCAGCGAGCGTCTTCTGGAAGAGCGCTTGGCAGGCGATCGCACAGAGCGGGGTCTTTTCCGACGGCTTCCAGACGATTGTGTCGCCGCAGACCCACGCGAGAGCGGCGTTCCACGCCCAGACGGCAACCGGGAAGTTGAACGCCGAGATCACGCCGACGGGACCGAGCGGATGCCACTGCTCCATCAGGCGATGGCCGGGGCGTTCGCTAGCGATCGTCTTGCCGTAGAGTTGGCGGCTGAGGCCGACGGCGAACTCGCAGATGTCGATCATCTCCTGGACTTCGCCCAGGGCTTCTTGCGTGATCTTGCCCGCTTCCCAGCTGACGATCGTGGCAAGCTCGCTCTTGTACTTGCGAAGCTGCTCACCAAACAGCCGGACGAAGTTGCCGCGGACGGGAGCGGGAACGACGCGCCACTTGAGGAAGGCTTCAGCAGCGGCATCGATCGCGGCGTCGACTTGCGCCACGTCGGCGCCGGCGAATTCGGCGAGCGCGCTGCCGTCGATCGGGGAATGCTTGACTACCGGCGCGCCACGGCCGACTTGCCAATCGGCGCCGTTGCTCACGGCTCGGACGGCGCAATCGACGCCAAGGGTTTCGAGTGCTTTGACGACGGCTGCGTTCATACGAAAGACTTCCATCTATGGTTGCCGCCGCGCGATTGGCGGGGCTGCAGTTAGGGTGCGACGAATGGGACGCGGATTGTCGCGGATTTGACGGATTTCCACGGATCAGATTGCAAGGGAAATAGCTGCCCTCTTATTTCCCATCATTCTTCATCCGCGTTAATCTGCCAAATCCGCGAAAATCCGCGTCCTATTCTTACTTCTAGGCAACACGACGCTTAGATCGACGGCTCGCGAACGACGTTGTTGTCCGCCGTTTCGCGGGTCGTGGCGCCGCCTACCGACGAGGCGTTGCTGAAGCGCGTCGCGATCCGCGTATCGTAGTGGCAGCCGAAGCGATTGCCGAGGAAGTTATCGAAGTCGACGTCTTCCTGCCGCAGAAACCCGCTGCTGTTAAGCTGGCCCGCAACGTGCATGTCGATCACCGCACAGATGCCAGCAGCCGTGGTGATTTGAATCGCCGACCAATTCTCGCCGCCGATCTCCTGATGGTAAATCTTACGGGCGTCGGTGATCTGCACCAACTGCCCGTTGCGGTAACCAGTAACGGTGCAGAAGGTAACGACGACGTCTTGGAACGTGATCGGCACCGCGTTTTCCAGGATGTCCTTCAGCAAGTCGCGGCGTTCGCTCAAGCGCAGCTCGTTCACCAGCAGCGAAACCTGATTGCAGTGGCCAAGGTAGCGGACCGTTTTGTAGTTGAGGTCGCGAACCTTCCCGTCGAGCGATTCGCACAGCGTGCCGAGGCCGCCGCTGGTGTTGAACGCCTCGTAACGAACGCCGTCGAGCGAGAACTGCTCGTACCCTTCGAGCGGCAACACCTCAATGCGGCGACCGCCGTGGATCGCATCGCACGGATTGCAGTACTCGTTGATCAGACCGTCGGTCGACCAGGTGAGGTTGTACTTCAGCGCCCCCGTGGGAAACTGTGGCAAGGCGCCGACCCGCATGCGGACCGAGTCGAGCTTCTCGACCTGCTGCGCGAGGTTGTTGGCGACGATCGAAATAAAACCTGGCGCTAGGCCGCACTGCGGCATGAAGACTTGGCCTGACTGCGCCTTCGCGGCGACGGCGCGGACGCGGCGGGTCGTCTCGACGTCTTCGGTGAGATCGAAGTAGCTGGCCCCGGCGGCGAGGGCGGCCTCGGCGACGCGCGGGTTGTGGTAGTAGCTCAGCGCGGAGATGACGGTGTCGCGGCCGGCGAGGGCATTGGCGAGGTCTTCGCTCGACTCGACATCGAGCTTGACCGTCGTCACGCCGATGCGGCTGGAGATCAGCTTTAGGGCTTCGGGGCTCGAATCGCCGACGAGAACGTCGTAGTCGCCGGCGTCGACGAGCAGCCGAGCGATCATCCGGCCGATCTTGCCGGCGCCGAGCAACAATACGCGATGCATACGAAAAACCTTTGCGAAGAACGTTCGCCGCCCAAAAACTCTAATGCCGATTCTGCGTACCGTTCGCTCCCGACTGGCGATCAACAATCGCACGCCGGAAACGAGGGTCTCTATTGAACAGTATCCAACGCCCCGCCGCCGTCCAAGGCGGGCCGTGCGCATATGCGCGACTTAGTGGAAGAAATACGCAAATGCGTGCTGGCCCTTAGCCATGCCGACAGACGCCCCGACTAGAGCGGTCTTCAATTGCGTGCAGCGGCCGTCACCCTGAGCGAAGCGAAGGATCTAGCGCCACGCGACGGGCCAGATTCTTCGCTTCGCTCAGAATGACGACTTTTGGTCGCTACACGCCAATGAAAACCGCTGTAATGCGGACGGGCCCTCATTTTCCAGCATGGTCGGCCAAGCAGCCGCCGACAACATTGTCGAGATCCGCAGGCGACGCTTCGCAGCGGAACGAGCGCCTTCCAATCGTTCTAATTGGCATAAGTCGCCGGGCGCCATCGCTGAGTGCCATGCTCTTGCCCCTAAGGCATGAGCATGCGAACCCTGAGTGGATCCCAACATCGACTCCAACATGCCGACGCTACGCGACGGCGTGCAACCCGCCGTGAGTGCGCTGAGGGCAAGTGCTCGCTACCGGATGGCAGGAATCCCTGCGTCGTCCGCAGGTCGCGGGCCGGAGAAAGGCCAGTAGAATTTTCGTTCGGTATCCTCGATAGGAACTTCGTTGATACTTGCTTCCCGCCGACGCATGAAACCGGCTTCGTCAAACTCCCAGAGCTCGTTTCCGTAAGCCCGAAACCACTGCCCGGAGGCGTTGTGATACTCGTATTGAAAACGAACGGCAATTCGATTGCCGGTGAAGCTCCACAGTGACTTGGTGAGGCGATAGTCGAGTTCTCGTTCCCACTTGCTTGTCAGGAATGCCCGAATCTGGCTCCGGCCTCGAAGGAACTGGTCGCGATTGCGCCACTCCGAGTCTTCGGAGTACGCGAGGGATACTCGCTGGGGATCACGACTGTTCCAGGCATCCTCAGCGGCCCGGACTTTCGCGGTGGCGGTGTCCCATGTGAATGGCGGTCGAATGGTGGTCATTGTGTTGCTGGTGAATATGCGTGATTGAAGGAACACAGGGAGCCTGTTCCTGGTCAGGCTCCCTGTGCCCAAAGAGTTAGTACAGTCGAGAGCACGCTCCGTGCCTCAGGTTGAATGCGTACGAGACTCCGATCGAACGACGCGCGACACATTGCGTGTCGCGTCGGCCGGGTTGTGCAGGACGTTCATGAAGCAGAGCCCAGCACGGCGCTCGCAGCACTCTCCACAATCTCGTCTTCAGCAAGCCATGCATTCCTTAAGTTGCTGATTCTTGCTTCGGATCAGATCAGAGCGTAGGAGGGTTTACTGTTTCACTTGCTTGTCGAGGAAGTTTCGCATCAGCGTGGCAATTGCCGCTCCGTCCTCTTCAAGGGCGAAATGGCCAGTATCAAGCAAGTGGAACTCGAGGTTTTTAAGGTCACGCTTGTAGGGGTGCGCCCCGTCGGCGGGAAAGATCGCGTCGTTCTGACCCCACACGATCAGAGTCGGCGGCTGGTGCTTGCGAAGGTACTCCTGCCACTGTGGGTACAGAGACGGGTTGCTGCCGTAGCTGTAAAACAGCGCCAGTTGGATCTCCTGATTGCCAGGACGATCCAACAGCGGCTGCACATGCCCCCAGGTGTCGGGGCTGATCGTTTCGACGTTGCGCACCCCATGGGTGTACTGCCATTTCGTCGCATCAAGAGTCAACAGTGACCGCAGGCCATCACCCTGGGCGTCGGTGCGATCTTTCCAATAGGCCTTGATGGGTTTCCAGAAGTCGTTGTCGAGTCCTTCGTCGTAGGCGTTGCCGTTTTGGACGATGAGCGATTGCACACGCTCTGGATGTTTCACAGCCAGGCGAAATCCGACCGGAGCGCCGTAGTCCATCAGGTAGATCGAATACTTCTTCAGTCCGAGCTTCTCCGTAAACTTTCCGATGACGTTCGCCAAGTTGTCGAATGTGTAGTCGAATTCCTTGACCGAGGGCGCCGAACTGTTGCCGAAGCCGGGGTAGTCCGGGGCAACGACGTGGTACTTGTCGGCCAAAGCCGGGATTAGGTTGCGAAACATGTGCGAGGACGTCGGAAACCCATGCAGTAACAGGACAGTTGGTGCATTTTTAGGCCCGGCTTCTCGATAAGCGATGTCGAGCCCATCGATCTTCACCGTGCGGTGCAGAACTTGTGAGATTGGGGTCTCAGGCTCGGCGGCGCCGGAGCTGAGGCTAAATGAAGCGAGCATGATCAGCGTCATGGCGATGGCAGCGTTTTTCAGCATGGTCATGATATTTTCCTTAAGTCAATGCGAACGACTGACGGTACAGAGTGAGTGACGATGAGCGAAACCGCTTCAGCGAGTTTCATCGCAGCCGGGAATCGAAGCACACACTTCGTGATGGTCGAAGATCGGTTCGGCCTTCGGGAAATCAATGTCGGTTTCGGCCACATGGTTGAAGTAGTTGGTGAAGATGTTCAGAGCAACATTGGCGACGACTTCGGCAATAGCCCCGTCGTTCAATCCGGCGGCCCGGACTTCGGCGATGTCAGCGTCGCTAACGCGCCCACGCTCATCGACGACTCTCCGAGCGAAGCGAATCACGGCATCACTCTTTGGATCAACGGCCGTACCGCGGCGGCTGTCGAGGATCTGCTCCGGCGTCAGGCCAACCATTTTCCCAATCGCCGAATGGGCCGCGAGGCAATAGTCGCAGAGGTTCGCTTGCCCAACCGCCAGTGCGATCTGTTCGCGATTTTTCGCCGACAGGCTTCCCTTGCCCAGCGCCCCACTCAATCCGAGATAACCTTCGAGCACAGCCGGTGAGTTGGCCATGGCACGAGTGAGGTTCGGGACCAGCCCAAGTTTCCCCTGGACGGCATCAAGCAGTTCCTTGGCTTTTCCAGCAGCGGCTTCAGGGGCGAGTTGATGAATACGAGACATTGCTACGACCTTTCATGAAAGCTTGAAGTTACGGGCGAACGATGTGTTCGACGATCGGATGAGTCACACATCTCGTGCCGCGCCGGCTTAAATCGATAAGGTCATCTCCCAAAAGGACTTACGCAGTAACGCAATCAATCGAGGGAACAACGATTTTTCGTTGAACACCGATATATCGTTGACAGGCAACGAGATATCGTCATTCTTTGGTCATGGCAATCTCCTCTCAATCAATAGGCCTCGTTGGCGACCCCAAGCGCCTATTGCTGGACCTGGCCGGACATCATCATGTGTCCGAATTGCTGCCCCTTGCCGTGCAACGACTTGCCGAAGGACCTGCTGTCGCGCTCGTTCGAATTTGGCTCGTGCAACCGCCGCTGCCAGCTGACTGTGCAAACTGCCGACTATCCGCCGAATGCCAGAACCGCGACCACTGCCTGCATCTGGTGGCCAGTGCCGGTCAGTCAGTCGCCGGCGCTCTCGTCTCGTGGGACAGACTTGACGGCGAGTTCCGACGATTTCCAATCGGGATCAGAAAAGTCGGACAGATCGCCGAAACGGGTCGATCGCTGGAAGTCGCCGATGTGAAAAACGATCAGGCCTGGGTCGCTGATCCAGCGTGGATTCGTGAAGAACGGATTGCCTCGTTTGCCGGCCACCCGCTCGTGCATCGCGGCGAAGTCCTCGGAGTACTGGGGCTCTTCGCACGTGAAGCTCCAGGGAAATCCTGCTTCGAATGGCTGAGGATGATCGCCGATCACCTTGCCGCTGCGATTGCCAATGCCCGCGCGATGGAGGAGATCGAATCGCTCAAAAAGCGCCTTGAGCAGGAGAACGAGTACCTCCGCGAAGAGGTTCAACAGTCAGCAGCTTTCGGTGACCTGATCGGTCAGGCTCCGGCGCTGCAGGCTGTGACTCGTCAAATCGAATTGGTCGCACCGACAAACTCGTCCGTGCTGATCCTCGGTGAAAGCGGCACAGGAAAGGAAGTTGTCGCGCGTGAAATTCACCGGCACAGTCAGCGCGCAGAACGCCCGCTGATTAAGGTCAACTGCGCTGCAGTACCACGTGAACTCTACGAAAGCGAGTTCTTTGGTCACGTGAAAGGCGCCTTCACCGGTGCGCTGCGTGATCGCGCCGGGCGATTTGAACTCGCGGATGGGGGTACGCTGTTCCTTGACGAAATCGGCGAAATCCCCCTGGATCTACAAGCCAAACTGCTGCGGGTCCTGCAAGAAGGAGAGATCGAGCGGATTGGCGAAGAGCGAACTCGACGCATCGACGTGCGAGTGATCGTAGCCACGAATCGAAATCTGCGTGCCGAAGCTGAGGCAGGCCGCTTTCGACAGGATTTGTACTATCGACTGAGCGTCTTCCCGATGGAACTGCCTCCCCTGAGAAAGCGAAGCGAAGATATTCCGTTGCTCGCCGAGCACTTTCTGAGCCGCTTCGCGAGACAACTGGGACGACCACGGCTTCGGCTGACGCTGGCCAACGTGCAGGAGCTGCAAGGGTACGACTGGCCGGGCAACGTTCGCGAACTGCAGCATGCTCTGGAGCGAGCCTGCATCGTTGCCGCCGACGGCCGCCTGCGATTCGATTTCCCGGCGGTCACGTCGAAGCAGCGAGCCAGGCCGCTGGAACCTCACGCCACCAAGCCGATCCTAACCGACACGGAAGTACGAGCGTTCGAGGCCAACAACATCAAAGCCGCCCTGGCCGAATGCAGCGGCAAAGTCTATGGATTAGATGGCGCAGCGGCATTACTTGGAATGAAGCCCACAACACTCAATTCTCGGATCAAAGCCCTTGGGATCAAAGGCTGACGGCGGGGTTCGCAGTTCTGGCCCCAACTCGCTTATGAGGGCGTGTCATTCAGTCGTCTGGAGAATCGGGACATGCCGTTCATGACACAGCGAGTGGTGCCCGGCGCCACTGGCGTGTCCCAGTGAGAAGCGTCGTCACGGGGCGTGGCTATCGATTGGCTTGCAAGCAGCTTAAATGACTGGGCGTCCAGCCGCCTGCGGTTGATGGAGAACGTATACTTGCTGCACACTCGCCGCGGCGAGGGGCGCCCAGCGATCATTCCATCAACTCCCATCTAGAAAATGGCCACCCCGTCCGCTATAGTGGTCGCATGTTCATGTTCTGCGCCACCGCTGCGCCGACGCGTTATCTGCCGGGAGAGACTCATTTCCTGCCCGCACCCCCGCCGCTCGTGACGACGTTCGCCGCCGGCCCGCTCCCGGCGAACAGGGCGAGTGAGGTCGCCGCGCGACGGCTGGCGGCGCCCACCATGGGCACGCGGCGACCTCTGTCGTCGCCCCTGTCGCTGTCAGCGACGCCGCAACTCCAACCCGCACAACCACTTTCGACTCGTGTCGCCAAAAACGCAGCAGGCGACAAAACGCGACACGCGACAGCACGACTCGAAGGGGTCGGGAGCCATTTGCCGCTGGCGGCGTTCCACGCCAAGCAAGCTTCCCAGTGGCAAACGGCTCCCGACCCCCCTCAACGTCTCCATCATCGCCAAGCGCGGGTGCCCCAGGTTGGCGTCCTCGCGTACCTGGGCGGCGCAGCCGCAAGAGGACCAGTCAAAAGAGGACCAGTCGCTCCGCCTGTCGTCACCCACACCGTCAACGGCGACGCCCCAACTCCAACCCGCCCAACAAGTTCGGTCTGGTGTCGCCCAAAACGCAGCAGGCGACACGCGACACGAATCTTGTCGAAGCTCGCCGTGACCAAAGCCAAGCGACAACTGGGTGAAGCGATGTTAGCTCCGCCGGAAGCGTTCGAGCGACAGGAAGGCCGTCGGCTGGCAAGTAACCCCTTCGGTCGCCAACTCCGCCAGCGCTTGCCCCAATACCGGAGTGAACTTGAACCCATGCCCCGATAATCCGGCGGCGAAGACGATGCGGGGGTCGTCGGTGTGGCAATCGACGATGAAGTGCTCGTCGGGCGACATCGTGTAGAGGCAGACGGCGTGCTCGCGACATGGGGTGCGAACGCTGGGGATGTGCGTCTGCAAGAACTGGTCGACGCGTTGGCAGTCAGTCGCGTGAAGTTGGCGGTCGACGGCGAGCGGGTCGGCAATCGAGTCGCCGCCGGAGTGTTCGGCCGCCTTGAGGCCGCGGTCGTCGACGGCGGGGAAGCCGTAGAAGATGCCGTGGGGGAGTTCGAAGAGAAAACAAGGGAAACCGTTGGCGGCGCTGGTCAGCGCGGCGGCGTTTGCGCTGGCGTCGCGCGGCTCGTACCACATGAGCGGCTTGCGGCGGACTTCGAGCGGGACGCCGAGAGTGCGCAGCAGCGGGCCGGCCCAGGCGCCAGCGGTGATCACGAGGCGATCGGCATGGAAGTCGCCGGCGGAAGTGCGAACGAGAACGTCTTCGCCGGCGTGCCAGTCGTGGACTTCGACGTTCGGCAGGAGCTCGGCGCCGTGGCGTTTGGCTTCGGCGAGGCAGGCGGCGACGCACGCTTCGACTTTGAGGTAGCCGGCGCGAGGTTCGAAGACGCCGGTGAGTTCTCGGGATTGGTCATCCGGCAATCGAAAGCCGGGCCAGCACGACTCGATCTCAGTAGCGGAGAGCTCCTCGACGGCCAGCCCATGCTGTCGCGCGGCCATCAGCACGCCGGGAACGACAATGCCGTCGCGGGGACCGACTTCGAGCAGGCCCGTTTCGACTTTGAGTTGCTGCCCCGAGAGCTCTTCGAGTTCTTCCCAGAGGCGATAGCTTTCGAGCAGCAACGGCACATAGTCGGCATGCTCAAAGTAGGCCTGCCGGATGATGCGGGTCTGGCCGTGCGAACTTCCCTCGCCGTGCGGCGGGGCGAAGCGATCGATGCCGAGCACGCGCAATCCGCGGTGTGCTAGCTGCCACATCGCCGCGCTGCCGACGCCGCCGGCGCCGAGGACGATAACATCATACATGGCGTGGGGCATGAGCGGTTCGAACCCGCCGCGGGCGGCTGAGCTAAATGGGCTGGGCGGCGTGGTGAGTCGACGGAGGCTTCAAGGGTCGAGGGATCCGGCATTACGGTACCACAGATACTCGCGTTGTTGGAACGGGCGGCATGGGTTACGCTACCTGCCGATATACGCCCGCCGCGGGCGTCCTACCGGACCTACGGTCCAAGCTTCCCGCTACCCGAGAATGTCCGCGGCGATACCCGCTTCGTGCGATACGAGGCGAGCCAGGATGGCTCGCACCCCACGCAAGGACGCCACGGATGAACGTCACGCAACTCCGCCTCGCCGGGCAAGGCGCCTGGCCTGAGCTCGTCATCGATCGTTTCGCCCCCGAGCTGAACGTCTTCTTCGGCCACCCGCGGACCGGCAAGAGCACGGTCGCGCAGCTCGCCGCGCAGTTGCTCTACGGCAAGCATGACAGCGCGTGGCGGCGGCAGTTCGGGCAGAGCACGCCGCTGGCAGAAGGTTCGTTGGAAGTCGACGGACCGCGCGGGCGGTACTTGCTGCGGCGGCATCGCGATGGTTCGCCGTACGGGCGGCTTTCGATCGCGGCGGCTGGCGGGCCGGCGGTCGATAGCGGGACGGTGCGATCGCTGCTGGCTGGCGTTTCGCCACGGTTGGTTGCCGAACTCTATGCGGTCGACTTTGCTCAACCGCCGCGGGCGGCGACGCTGCTCGACGGCGAGTTTGCACGGGAGTTCACGCTCGCGCTCAATCCTGAACATGCCGAACCCAGCGACGCCGTGGGCGTCGTTTGCCAGACGCACGCTGCCGCGCCGCGAATGCCGTTTGATCGTCGCCGCGTTGATGAGTTGGTCGCCCGCCGCGATGCGGTCGTCAAGCAAATCGAAGAAGAGATGTCGGCGAGCCGCCGTGAGAGCGGTACGTTGCACAACGAGCTTGTGAGCGTCGAAGCGACGCTTGCCGATCGTCGCCGGCAGGCGGAGCATCTGCAGGCGAAGCTGCGGACCGCCGAGGCGAAACTGGCGGAGATTGAGACGCGGCTGCGATATTTCTCGCTCGAATCGTCGGTACGACGCGGTCCGGAGATCGATGCGGAGAAGCACCGCCTGGAGCTTGAACAGCTCGACGCCGAGATTGGCCGCTGCCGTCAGACGCTGAGCGATTTGCAATCGCGCGAAGCGACCGTGCGGAGGGAGTTGGCCGAGGTCCACCCTGACGGCACGGCCGACAGTGCGAGTTCGCTGGCCGATCAGCGGGCAACGGTTGGCGTGTTGGAGCGGCTTCTAGACGACCTCGACGCTGAGGTGTCGCAGCTGGCCCGCTCGCACGAGCCGGGACGCTGCGTCGGCTGCGATTCGCACGCGCGGATGTCGCCGGTCGCCCAGATGCTGCGGCAACAATTGTACGCCCTGTGCGGGCAAGTGACCGAACAAGAGCGGGCGGTGCGGCGCGTGGAACTCAACGCCGAGAGCCGACAGCTCTCGCGAGCGCAAACTGATTTGAGCGAGCAGTTGGAACATCTGCTGCTGCGGCGGCAGGCCCATGTCCGCGCGGCTCAGCTGACCTATCGGCCGATGGTCTTGCTGCCGCAATCGCCGGCGGCGAGTCATTGTCAGTGCGACGGCCACGCCGAGTTTGTGCGCGGCGCCGACGCGATGCTGCTTGCTCGCACCGATCGAGGCCGGCACGAAGAAGTCGCGAAGCAAAGCCGGACCGAAGTCGAACGCGAGCGCAACGAGCTTCGCGGCGCGTGCGACGCATTGCAGAAGGAAATCAAGGCGCTCGAAGCCCGCTGGCAAGCGCTGCAGCAGTATCGAGCGCAGACGACCACTCGGTCGACGCTCGACCAGTTGCGCGGCGAACTGCAGCAACTGGAAAGCGACATTCAGCGGGCGATTCGTACCTCGGATTCGACGGCCCTGCTCCACGCTCCGCACGCTTCACCCCATCGCCGGCCGTGGCGGGCGTCGGACGCGCTCGCTCAACTCACCGACGGACAGTTGGTGCAGATTCGGATGAATCGCGAAGGAGGCGGCACGACGATCATCGATCGCGAAGGCCGTGTACTCGCGGTCGCCGACTTGACGCCGGCCCACCAAGATCAACTCTACCTAGCGCTGACGCTGGCGCTCGTGTCGTCGTTCTCGGCGCGCGGCATTGATTTGCCTTTGTTCCTCGACGAGCCGTTCCTGCGGCAAGATCCGCGCGGCGTCGCGGCAATGGCGGGCGTGCTGCATGAATTCGCCCGGCAAGGCCGGCAGACGGTGCTCTTCACGGAGGATCGCGAAGCGGCGCGGCGGTTCGAATCGCTCGGCGACGAGGTGCGCGACATCGATACGCTGCGACGCGAAGTTCGCGTATCGGGAGCCCCCTCCCCTGCCCCGCCCGTCGTCGAACCGGCTCCCGAGCCGGCGGCCGCCACCGTAAAAATCGTGCGTGAAACGGTCGGCGAGCGGAAGCCGCAGCTCCGCATCGCCGGCGAGTGGTCGCCAGATGACGACGAGCAAGACGTCTTTTTCTTGTCGCGGACTGGCTCGATCGCCGACTTTCCGGTACTCGGCAACGACACCGCGAAGATTTTTGCCGAACTGAAGATCGCGACGGTCGAGGACTTGCTGGCCGCCGACGCTGACGAAGTCGCCGCACGCTTGAGTCGCCCCGGCCTCACGGCCGAAGCGGTGCGGTTGTGGCAGACGCACATGAGTCTGATGTGCTTCATTCCAGGAGTTTCGCTGAACGACGCGCAGGTGTTGGCCGCCAACGAGATCGGCTCGCCGGAAGCGCTGTTCGCCATCGACGTACGGTTGCTTAGCGAATCGATCGAGCAATTCCTGAGCGGCGACCGCGGCCGCCGCTTCGCCGCGCTGCGGAGCCGCTACACACGCGATCAATTGGCCGAGGTGCAGAAACTCGCGCGGACGCAGCGCGAGAATTGGATGCTGGCGAAGAAGAAATATGGCTGGGTCGATCGGCCGACGCCGGTCGCGGCGGCGCCTCGTCAGGCGAAGGTTGAGAAGCCGATGAAGCGCGAACAGACAGCCGTCGTTCCGGCGCGAGTCACGTCAGGCAAAGCAGGAAAGTCGTCGACGCCGTTGCGGTTCTTCTTGCAGCGAAGCAGCCCGGTGGTCGACGCCCCGTCGATTGGTCCGATCGCCGCCGAGCGCCTGGCAGGCGTCGGCGTTCGCACGGTGGCCGATCTGCTCAACGCCAATCCGGAGTCGATGGCCGACGAGCTCGGCGAAGCGAAGGTCAGCGCCGCGGTGATTACGCGCTGGCAGCGCGAGGCCCGCTTAGTCTGCCGCATTCCGGAGCTGCGCGGTGTTGGCGCCCAGTTGCTCGTCGCCAGCGGGTTTCATGAAGCGGAACAAGTCGCCGGCGCGAAGGTCGACGATCTCGTGAACCGGGTCCGCGACACTTGTCGCAGCGCCCCGGGACAACGCATCCTCCGCAACGGTGGAGCGCCGTCGAGCGAGCGGATTGCCGAGTGGATTCGCAATGCGGCGCGGATGCGGCCGTTGGAAGCGGCGTAGAGGCAATAGCTACCCCAGCCTCCTCGCCTCGTCCCGTAGCAGCAAAGTCGTGTAACAGCGAAGTGAGTGGAGTTCTAGCTCCGGAGGAGCGACATCGTGTAGCCAGGGGCGCGAGCCCCTGGGTTCGGTCGATGCGATGAGCGACAAAGCCCCGAGGGGGCGACACCGTTCTCCGCTGTGCGCCAGTTCGAGATCGGGAGTCATGTCGCCCCTTCAGGGCTTGGCGCGATACCGTAACCACCTTTCCAGGGGCTCGCGCCCCTGGCTACAACATTTCGCCCCATCCGGGGCTGATGGCTCTGGCGGCATTTCGCTGGAGGACAAGCATCGCTTAGCGTCGCCGGCGGAAGACGGCGAACGCGGCGGCGCCTGCGAGCGCCAAAACCGCAGTAACGGGTTCCGGCACGGCGGCGAAGGCTCCGCTGCCGGCGGGGAGACTGGCGGTCGCGCCAAGATTGCGCTGCCAAATGAGAAAGTCGCGGCCATCGGTGTCGTTGTCGCCATCGGCGTCGCCGTTGGCATTGAGGCCGAAGGCGCCTTTCCACATGGCGAGGTCGGCGCCGTTGACGAACGAGTCTTCGTTGAAGTCGGCGGGGTTGTAGGTCGGCGGGGGGGCGGTCACCGACCAACCGATGTCGGCAAGCGCGGCGGCGTCGAGCGCTGTCAGATACTTGCGCGTGCCATTGGTGATTTCGGGATCCATCGCCGCTTCTTGCGCTGTATTCGTGCCGAAGACTTTGCTCATCGTGCCGGAGGCCCAATGCCCTCGCGTTCCGCCAATTAGCGGCGAAAGGGGCGGGTTGCCGCCGTAGCTCGACGTCGCGGCTGGACCAATAAAGTTGGCTGTCAATGAATACTTCTTCCACTCATCGGAAACTCCCAAACCGAGTGCGTGCCCAAGCTCGTGGATGGATACGGAAAAGAAGTCGCTCGTTCCTGCAGTTGGCGTCGTCGCGTGATTGTAGTGCCAAGACGTACTGCCATCGCTATCAAACGTGATCGCACCGCCCCAACGGGCGAAGCCGGACGTTTCGCCTCGGTCTTCGACGGCAGTGGAAAAGTTCGAGGTAATCTGATTGAGCTGACTGATTTCCGTCGAGCTGAAACCTCCCCCATTGTTGTTCGAAGACCAGCCAAATCCCCCCGGGCCGCCAATGCCCAGCGTGGCGCCGGCAATGTTTCTACCGCCGGCATAAATTCGATATTCGTTGGCTGGGATCGTCTGATTCTGTAACGTCACCGAGCCGCCTGTCCCTGGATGACTGAAGTTCAGCGACCAGTCCCAAAAGGCAACGCCGTCGAATTGCGAACTGGCGAAGTTGGGCGGCGTTTGAATCGCCGAAAAGGAATCGTCGAGAATCGTCGAATAGTAACTGGCGACCGCCTCGAGCGTTGCCTTGGCTTGTGCGCCAGCCGTCGCGCCGCTCGGGTTGCCCGCGCCGAAGAAGTTCGACGTGTCGTAGGTGTAGTCGAGCGTGATGTTCACGGCGAGGGAGGGGCGGACCGTCGCCGTGAACAATAACCCTGCCGCCAGCATCAACGAAGCCGCGCTGGACATGAGATGCCGACGTAGTAAAAGCTGAAGTCGCATGAGAAGTTTAAGCGCCCTAGCCAGAATAAGATGAAAGAACTGCAACTCGTCGACTAGCAGAATCTAGCAGAAAGAAATCATGGATTCGAGCAGCAGTTGAGATGTATTAGGTGAAAAGCCGATCCGATTCGAGTTCCAACAGCCGTCGCTTCATCGCCAAGCCTTGCGGGGCTGAAAAGCCGCCAAGCTTACCGCCGGCGGCGACGACGCGGTGGCAGGGGACAATCAACGGCATGCGATTGGTCCGCATCACCTGCCCCACGGCGCGAGCGGCGCCGGGGCTGCCCGCCTTGGCCGCGACTTCGCCGTAACTGAGCGACTGGCCACGCTTGATCGCCCGGCAAGCCTTCACAACGCGGCGTTGAAACAGGGTGAGATGGTTGAGCGAGAGGGGAATCCGCGTCAGGTCGACGGTTTCGCCAGCCGCGAATTGTTGAAGCAGTTCCAGGACGTCGTCAGCCAGCGCGAGGTCGTCTTCGTTTGGTTCGACGGCGTCCGTTTCCGCAGTCTCAGCGGCATAGCCACTTAGGCGTCGAGTCAGCGCCACGGCCGCTGCACCCGCGGTGCGATTACCGAACGACACGCCGACCACTTTCCCGCCGACGACTGCCACGGCCAAGCCGCCGAGATCGCTCTCGCCGGAGACGAGAGCCGACCTTACCAATTGCCTATCCCGCACGGATGCCATTTTGCCGCCTCGACTGGTCTCCATTCGCTCGCGGCGTCGCCCGCCGCCGGCTGACTTCCAGCTTACCACGGCTATTCTGGACCTGCGACGACTCCTCCCCGAAACCGGCAAATCTCGCCGCCGCGCGGCGAAACTGCCCGCAAACTGTGCGGTTTCGCCCCCCCGGGTCTTTGACACCATTTTCCCAGCGAACCTATACTTACACGAGAGGCGAACACTGACGCGGCCGCTTGGCCACCCATGGCCCGAACGTCGAACGCCCAGCGTTCGACGCAGGATGAACGAACCTCTGGAGGACGCCCCCCGCGATGAACCCGTACAGCTCGCTCGCCGACGACTTTTACGTCAATCTGAATCTCAGCACGGAGATGGATCTACCGAGCAGCCGCGAGACGGTGCTGCACTATTTCGAGCAGATTCAGAAGCAGTATCCGCAGATGCGGAACTTTTACGCCCGCGACAAGAACGACTTTATCCTCGAAGAGGATAAGGATCGCGGGGCATACCGGTGGGCTTCGATCGAGCCGCGGCGGATTTGCTCGGGGCAGGTCAACCCGCAAACTGTCGAGGAAGCGCTGGAGCAGCATCGGCTGACGCTGGAGTTGGCGCCGTACGCCCTCTCGGTCAGTCCGCTCGACTGCGAAGCGATGGATCTGCTAATGGGGTTCGACTTCAGCTATCGCGGCAACCACAACCAATTGATTGCCGAGGCGCTCGGCGTCTGCCCTGCGCTGGAACGGATGGCGACGATCCCCGGGGCGACGATCATCAACAACGAGCCGTCGTTCACCTTCGCCCTTGACGACGAGTGCCGCATTCAGTGCCGGTTCAACATCGAAGCCCGCACGAACGCTTATCAGATTCGCACAAACGAGTTCCAGGAGGAACAGCTGAGCGTCTACGTCACCGCTCGGCAGTACGGCAGTCTGCCGCCGAATCAGACGTACGCCACAATGCTCGACAAGCTGTGGGACGTCTGCCGCGACGTGGTCGACAACTACGTGATCGACTCGGTGCTGCAACCGCTGGCGCGGACGATAGCGATGGATTGATGCGGCAGGCGGCGCCGCGACGGGCATTAGCCGCGACGCGCCAGCGGAGCGCTCCGCTAACGCGTCGCGGCTAATGCCCGTCGCGGCGCCGCCTGCCGTCTCAAT
>JBGSMO010000372.1:0-9802 GCA_041740115.1 Pirellulales bacterium | reverse complement strand
TGGCGACGCCGCCGATGAGGCCGATGGTGAGCATGGGATTAGGATCTCAGTCGTATCTGCAATATCCAGCTTTAGAACTTATCTAGTAGAGGACCAGCTGCAGTGAACCTTCTGGCTCCCTCCCCCTTGAGGGGAGGGCTGGGGAGGGGGTACTTAACGCTGGTGCCCGCTGCTTTCACCCCTCCCTTACCCTCCCCCTCAAGGGGAGGGGACCGCATGATTTTAATCTCATTCGTCCCAGGCTTCACACTCGGCCCAGTTGGGGCCGATTTTTACTTCGACTTTGAGGGGGACGGCAAGTTCCGCGACGGTCGACATTTCTTGGCGGACGAGCGTGGCGAGTTCGGCGGCAGCTTCAGGGGGCGTTTCGAACAGCAGTTCGTCGTGGATCTGCAGCAGCATCCGGCCCGGGAGTTTTTCTGCGCGGAGTCGGTACTGGATGCGGATCATCGCGAGCTTGATGAGGTCGGCTGCGGTCCCTTGGATCACGGCGTTCACCGCGGTTCGTTCGGGGACGTTGAGGTAGCGGAGGATGCCTGACTTCTCGCGGAGCCCGGGCGGAACGGGGCGGACGCCGTCGATCGCACGGCGGCGATTGAACAGCGTGGTGACGTAGCCTTGCTCGCGGCAGAGGGTGAGCGTCTCGACGAGGTAATCCATCACGCCGGGGTAAGTGGCAAAGTACTTCTCGATGAAGTCGGCGGCCTCTTCCTTCGAAATGCCGAGCCCCTTCGCCAAGCCGAACGGGCTTTGCCCGTAGATGATGCCGAAGTTGACCGCCTTGGCGCCGCGACGCATCTCGCTGGTGACTTCGTCCATCGGAACGCCGTTCACCTGGCTGGCGACGAGGCGGTGGATGTCTTCGTCGTTTTCGAAGGCCGTGCGCAGGCTGAGATCGCCGCAATAGTGCGCGAGGACGCGCAATTCGATCTGCGAGTAGTCGGCGGCGAGCAGCACCCAGCCTGGTTCGCCCGCTTTGAAGGCCGAGCGGATTTCGCGGCCCTCGCGGGTGCGGATCGGGATGTTTTGCAGATTGGGGTTGCTGGAACTGAGCCGGCCGGTGGCGGCGACGACCTGGTTGAGCGAGGCGTGGACGCGGCCGGTGGCGGGGTTCACTAGTTCCGGCAAGGCATCGATGTACGTGCCCAGGAGTTTGGAGTATTGCCGATACTCGACGATCTTCGCCGGCAGCGGGTGGAGCGGAGCGAGTTCTTCCAGGACGCCGGCGTCGGTGCTCGCTCCCGTTTTTGTCTTCTTGAGGACCGGCAACTTCAACTCGTTGAAGAGTAGCTCCGCCAGTTGCTTCGGCGAGTCGATGTTTAGCGGCCGGCCTGCCATCTCTTCGATGTCGACCTTGATGTGGTGGAGTCGCTCGGTGTACTCGACGCTCAGTTCCTTGAGCCGGGCGACATCAACGCTGACGCCAAGGTATTCGAGATCAGCGAGCACCTCGATCAGCGGCACTTCGATCGTTTCGTTCAGTTCCGCCAGCCCGTCTGCGGAAAGCCGATCGACGAGCAGCGGGAGCAACCGCAGCGGCACGTCGGCGTCTTCCGCGGCGTATTCTCCCACCGCGGCGACGGGCGCCTGATCCATCCGCAGTTGGTTCTTGCCGGAGCCGATCACCTCGCTGATGCGAATCGTGTCGTGCCCCAAGTACTTCTTCGCCAAGTGGTCGAGATTGTGCGTCCGCTCGCCGGAGTCAATGAGATAGTCGGCCACCATCGTGTCGAAGGTGATGCCGCGGAGTTCAATCCCCAGCGTACGCAGTACGATGAGGTCGTACTTGATGTTCTGGCCGATCTTGGCGATCGCGGGATTCTCGAAGATCGGCTTGAGCGCCTTCGCGGTCGCCGCGGGGTCGAGGACGCGATCTCCTTCAGGGCCGCGGACGGGAACGTAAAACGCCTGCCCCGGACGCCAAGCGAAGGAATAGCCGACGACCTCGGCGATCCGCGGCGAGATGTCGGTCGTTTCGGTGTCGATCGAAAGCTGCTCTTGCTGCTCCATTTGGCTGATCAAGACAGCGAGGGCTTCGGGCGTGTCGACGACTTGGTAGTCGCCCTGCCAGTCGCTGACCGTCGGAAGCAGCGTGCCGGGCGACTTTTGCACGTCGGCGCCGGCGACGGCCATCACGCGCTCGGCGAGGCCGCGGAAGCCGTAATCGCGAAACAACTCGATGAGTCGCGCTTCGTCGAAGCCGCCGATCCGTGCTGCATTCCAGTCGACCGCAATCGGCATGTGCTTGTCGAGTTCGACCAGCTTGCGCGAGAGGAGGGCCGCCTCTCGATGCTCGATGAGGTTTTGGCTCCGCTTGCCGCCAAGTTCGTGCGCGTGGTCGAGGACGTTTTCCAGCGTGCCGTATTTCTCCAGCAGTTCCTTGGCGATCTTCGGTCCAATGAGAGGGACGCCGGGGATGTTGTCGACCTTGTCCCCCACCAGCGACTGGAAGTCGACCACCTGTTCCGGCGCGATTCCCCAGTCTCCGTATAGTTCGGTGGCGCCGTACTCCTCATCCTTGCGAATGTTGTAGATAGCGACTTGCTTCGTCAGCAGTTGGCGGCAGTCTTTGTCGCCGGTGACGAGCAGGCAACGAGCGCCCGCTTCGTCGCACATCCGCGCGACGGTGGCCAGGACGTCGTCGGCTTCAAAGCCGGGAAGCTCGACGACGGGAATCCCCATCGCTTCGACGACTTGGCGGATCTTTGGCATCTGGGCGACGAGCGATTCGGGCATTTCGCCGCGATCGGCCTTATAGAAGTCGTACAACTCATGTCGGAAGGTGGGGCCTGAGAGGTCGAACGCGCAAAGTAGCGCGGTCGGCTGTTTGCGTTCGATGAGCTGCACTAGATCGCGCGTGAAGCCGTAGACCGCTCCGACCGGTTCTCCGCGGGGGCTGGTCAGGTCGGAACCCGCCATGGCGTGGAACACCTGGAAGATCAGCGAATGGGAGTCGACGACGTAAATCGTCCAGTCGCCGATGGAGGGTTCGCCGCCGTCAGACACGTTCGTTGGGAATCCGCCCGAACTGCCCGGCCCCCCAACTGGCGGTGTCGAGACGTCGGAACCGCCGTTCGCGACCCTCTGGGCCGGTTCGGCGTCCTCCATCCCCGGGAACTTCGTTTGGCGGGCAGTTTTGGCCATTTGGGAGAAATTCTCTAGGCTCGGCGAAAATAGGCCATAAAATGCTGACGGACTGGCGTTCGACGATGACGCGGCAGCCGCGGGCGATGCGTTAAGGCATCACTCGCGACGGCGTTTGACACACCCTAATCCCGCAATTAAGCTCGACTTACGGCGATTCTATCGCCCCACGTCGCCGCGCGGAAGCGCTGGGCCTGTCGCTGCTACGATCTTTTCCCACCAAGATCTTTTCCTGCCGACTCGCCACGCCTTTCCGCCCGACGAACGTAGTTAGCGAACAGAGAAGTTAGCGCAGATCAGAACATTGAGGTCGCCGCATGGCCGCGAAAGAGAATCAGGGGCTGCAAGCCATTGTCATTGTGCTCACGATCTTCCTGCTCCTGACGGGGGTGGGACTATTGCTCGTGAACAACGCCCGGAAGACGGCAGTGGCGCAAGTCGCAGACCTTCAAACGCAGCAGACCGCCTCGCGCACTTCCGAGGCGAAGATGCAGGCCGAGGCCAATAACTACAAGGCTTGGATCGGCTTCCCGGAAGACGCCCTCTACGAATCGCTGCAGCCGCAGTTCGATGAAGACAAGACCCGCTTCGGTCTGGGCGTCGATGAAGCGAGCCGCCAGTACAAGACGATGCTGCAAAACGTCTTCGAAGAGAAGGAAAAGCTCGTCAAGAACGAAGCGAACGCGAAGGCGGAGGTGAAGGATCTGAAGGAGCGCCTGCTCGCCCTGGAGGCGCAAAAAGACGCCCAGGTGAAGGAGCATCTCACCGCACTCGAGAAAGCCAAGCAAGATCTCAACGACGTCCAAACGAAGGCGAAGCAGCAATACGACGAGATCAGCGACAAGAACAAGGAAGTGGCGGCCAGCATGGATAAGGATCGCGCCACGCACGCTGAACAAATGGCCAAGATTAACGCCGAGATGACCGCATTGGAAACGGCCAACACGAAGCTTGAACGTCAGGTCGACAAGCTGCGCGAAGGCCTGCCGGACGTCGATCAGTTCGCCCAGCCGGCCGATGGCCGCGTCACCTGGGTGAATCAGCGCTACGGCAAAGTCTGGATCGACCTCGGCTCGAGCGACGGCCTTCGTCCGCAGGTGACGTTCAGCGTCGCCGCTGAAGGAAACGCCGACGCCGAGCAGGCCGAGAAGAAAGGGACCATCGAAGTGATCCGCGTTCTCGACGCCCACATGGCGGAAGCGCAGATCACCTCGGACGATCCAAAGAACCCGATCCTTACCGGCGACCGCATTTACAGCCAGGTCTGGGATCGCGGCCGCACCGTCGGCTTTGCCATCGCGGGCAAAATCGACCTCGATAAGGATGGCCAGGACGATTTGCAGCGTCTCAAGGATATCATCGCCGCCAACAGCGGCCGCGTTGACGCTTCGCCCGACAAAGCCGGCGCACTGCAGGGTGATCTCAAGATCGATACCCGCTATTTGGTGCTTGGCGCCTATCCTGACGGCACGCAAGCTCGGGACGATGGGCTACGGGCGAGTTGGAAGACGCTAAGCGAAGATGCTGAGCGACTTGGCATCGAGACGATTCCGCTGGAGGAGTTCGTCAAGCTGATGGGGTGGCGCATCGACAATCGGTCGGTGGCGATGGACGCGACGT
Source organism: Pirellulales bacterium (assembly GCA_041740115.1). GTDB lineage: Bacteria > Planctomycetota > Planctomycetia > Pirellulales > Lacipirellulaceae > Lacipirellula. The sequence goes on along the minus strand of JBGSMO010000372.1, from coordinate 5,038 downwards.
CGCGCGCTGAAGACTTCCCGCCGGAGAAGCTGGGCGAAGTTTTGCCGCGGAAGCCAGTGCAACCGACCGGCGCCTTCAAGAAGCGGCTGCCGGCGGTAAGCTACTAAGGGGAGCCGCGGCTCAACGAGCCGCCGCAGCGGAGAAGATAAGGCTGAAGGATGAATGCGGAATGCTGAAGAGATCTGTTCCTTCAGCATTCGTCCTTCAGCATTCAGCATTGCCTTCACCGCTTCGGCCGGTCGTTGACTGGCAGCTACTGGCACACGGCGTCGATGCTTTCGCGGAGGACGCGGCCGAGCAACTCTAGTTCCGCGTCGTTGATCGACAGCGGCGGCATCACGACAACGACGTCCCCGAGCGGCCGCAGCCAGATGCCTTGCGCAGTCGCCTGTTTGCAGACGCGGTAACCGTGGCGTTCCTTGGCCGGGTAGGCGCCGCCGCTCGCTCGATCGGCGCAAAGTTCGACGCCGGCAATCGTCCCGAGCTGTCGTACGTCACCGACGTGGGGATACTCCCGGAGCGGCGCCAACACACGGGCTAGCTTTTCGGCAAGTCGCGGGACCGTTTCTTCCAGCACGCGCTCGTCGGCGATCACGTCGAGCGTGGCGCAGGCCGCCGCTGCCGCCAGCGGATTGCCGGCGTACGTGTGGCCGTGGTGAAAGGTGCAGCCAGTGGTGTAGTCGCCAAGAAAGGCCTCGTAAATCTCATCAGTAGCGATCGTCGCCGCGAGCGGCAGCGTTCCCGAGGTGATGCTCTTCCCCAGGCAAAGCATGTCGGGCGTCACCCCCTCGTGATCGCAGGCGAACATCCGACCGGTGCGGCAGAAACCGGTGACAATCTCGTCGGCGATTAGCAAGACGTTGTAACGCTTCGTCAACTCGCGGACGCCGCGCAAGTAGCCGGGGGGCTGCAGCACCATGCCGGCGGCGCCTTGCAGCAGCGGCTCGATGACGAGCGCCGCAATTTCTTCATGACGCTGCTGGAGCATTTGCTCCAACAGCGCTAAGTGATGGCTCGCATCGCCCGACCGAGCGTCAGGCGGCGGCAGTCGCAGGACGTCGAACAGCAGCGGTTTGTAGAGAGCGTGGAATCGCTCGATCCCCCCGACTGCGGTGCTGCCGAGCGTATCGCCGTGGTAGGCGCTGTCGTAGGCGAGATACTTCGTTTTCCCAGTGCGCGGCGTCGGGCATTGCATCCAGTATTGGAACGCGATCTTCAGCGCTGCTTCGACCGCGCAAGCCCCGTCGCTGGCGTAGAAGACGCGATTGAGCTCGCCCGGGGCCAATTCCGCCAGCCGCTTTGCCAATTCAATCGCGGGAACGTTGGCCATGCCGAGCGTCGTCGCATGCGGCAGCTTGCCGAGTTGCTCAACGATCGCCGCTTCGATCCGCGGATGGCGGTGGCCGAGCAGATTGCACCAGAGACTGCTGACGCCGTCGAGATAGCGACGGCCATGGACGTCGACGAGCCAGGAGCCTTCGGCCCGCTCGATGACCATCGGCTCGTACTCGCTCATTTGTGTGAACGAGTGCCAGAAGTGGCGGAGGTCCCAGTCTGTCAACTCCGATGCAGTCGACATCCGTGCTCCAATTACTGCGTTGAGTCCGTAGAGAGTTAACCGCGAATCACGCGAATCCGCGCGAATGAAGAAAAAAAGGATTTTCCCGGCTTGAAGGCAAAGGTCGTTGATCGGGGATGGAAATTGGGAAACCATGCGAAGGCAACGGTTGAGTTCCCAACCCTCCCCATTCGCGTCAATTCGCGTGATTCGCGGTTCTCTTTCTTGCTCACCACCTGACTTGCACCGGCGCCCCGACTTTCACGCCGAGCATGATCTTGGCGCTGTCGTCGACAATCGCCAGTTCCAGGCAGTCGTTCGAGCCGATCAGCGCGATGAGCGTCATCGGCGGCTGGTCGGCGTAGGCGTTGAAAATACCGCGGGTTTCATGCTCGTCGCAAAAGACGCCGACAGTTTCGTCGGTCGGAACGCCCGCAAGCATCTCGCGCGTAATGTCAGTGATCAGATTGCCGAACGAGTCGATCGCCGTCACTTGGCCGTCGATGCGATTTGCCACCTTCACTGCTCCCGGCCTATCGAGCGAGACGAGCTGCGCGAGGACTGGCCCTAGGTCGTCTGGCCCGTTCAAGGCGCCAACGCCCAAAGTCAGCTGCGCTGCCGCCGGCACCATGATGTCGCGACCGTGGAACGTCGGCGCCACCGGCTGCCGGAACCACCGCTCCTCGGTGATAGCACGTATCTTAGACGCGCCGAGCCGACTCGCCAACCGCGAGAAGAGGCCGGTATCAGGCCAGATATACCGCTGGTCGCCAATCTCGGCGTCGACGATCGACCGGGACGTGCCCGCCCCCGGATCGACGACCGCAACATGCAGCGATCCCCTCGGATATACGGGAGTGATTTCGTCGAGGATGATCGCCCCGCGACGAACAGCTGCACGAACTTCCTGATTGTTACAAATCAATCGTGCGGCCATCTAAACGGCAACTATGAACTGGTCTGCGACGCGAGCTCAATCGCCAACTCGCGGACGCGATTCGGATCGACGTTCGGGTTCTTCTTCTTCGCCTGACCGATCAGCGAGGCAGCGGCCTGCAATTTGCCGGACTTGATGTCGGCGACTGTTTTCGGGTTGGCGGCGAGGAGTTCCTGCACCATCGCGACGAGCGCCGATTCGTCGACGCGCTCGATCTTCAACTCAGCAAGAGCGGCGGCGACGTCGCAGCCCTTGCCGAGCATCAGTTGGAAAGCTTCCGGGGCGCGCGTTGAGGGAAGCGCCCCCTCATCGATCGCGCGAATTAATCCCGCAAGATTCACGGCCGGCATGCCGAAGTCTGCAATTGTTTGTTCGCGTTCCTTGAGCTCGCGTTGCACCTGTCCGGTCACCCAGTTGCAAGCAGACTTCGGGTTGCCCGAAACGTCGGCCACGGCCAAGTAGTAGTCGACGAGCGGCCGGCCTTGGTTGACGATCACGTCGGCGTCGTAATGCGAGAGCGAGTACCCCTCGGTGAGCCGCCGACGTAAGTCGGCCGGGAGTTCGCCAAGCGATTCTCTTACAGCGTCAACCTCGGCCGCGGAAGTAATCACCGGCGCTAGATCGGGGTCGGGGAAGTAGCGGTAGTCGCTCGACTCTTCCTTGCTCCGCTGGCCGCGCGTGACGCCGGCGACGTCGTCCCAGCCGCGGGTTTGCTTCGGCGCCTCGCCGAGTTGGCGGCCCGTCTCCTGCCATTCGCGGTACTGACGCGGGGCTTCGTACTCCAGCGCTCGCTCGACGGCGCGGAAGCTGTTCATGTTCTTGATCTCGACGATCGGCGTGGCGATCCGCTTGCCATCCCTCTCGATGTGGAGATTGACGTTGGCGTCGACCCGCAGGCTCCCCTCCTGCATGTTGCAATCGGAAACCTCGATGTAGGTGAGGAGCAGTTTCAACTCTTGCAGGAACGCCCGCGCTTCGGCGGCGCTGCGCATGTCAGGCTGGGAGACGATTTCCAACAGCGGCGTACCGGTGCGGTTGAGATCGATCTCGCTGTCGGCTTTGCCGGCCGCTTCGTCATGGACGCTCTTGCCGGCGTCTTCTTCGAGATGAGCGCGGATGATGCCGACGCGCTTCGGCGGGAACTTGTCTTTCGGATCGCTGATCTCCAGATAGCCGTCGGCCGACATTGGCAGGTCGAACTGGCTGATCTGGTAACCCTTCGGTAGGTCGGGATAGTAATACTGCTTCCGGTCCCACTTGGTGAACTCGGGAATGTTGCAGTTGAGGGAGACCGCGGTCTTCAGCGACAGCTCGTACGCCCGCCGATTCATCACCGGTAGCGACCCCGGCATGCCGATGCAGACAGGGCACGTTTGCGTATTCGGCTCGGCGCCGAACTTCGTGCTGCAGCGGCAGAAGAGCTTGCTCTCCGTCGCGAGTTGAACGTGGACCTCGAGGCCGATCACGGTGATGTAAGGAGCGTCGCTCATCGTGCGTCCTCCAGCGACGGACGCCGCGCGTGCCATTCGGTCGCCGTTTCGAACATACGAGCGCCGCGAAGGAGTCTTTCCTCTTCCAGCGGCGGCGCTTGTAGTTGCAGGCCGATGGGGAGGCCAGCTTTGGTCATGCCGCACGGAACGCTGATTGCGGGAATGCCCGCGAGGTTCGCGCTTACTGTGTAGAGGTCGACCAAGTACATCGCGAGCGGGTCGTCGACCATTTCACCGAGTTTGAACGCGGGCCCCGCCGTGACGGGGCCGACAATGAGGTCGACTTGCTTGAACGCTTCGTCGAAGTCGCGACGGATCAGCCGCCGCACCTTGAGGGCCTTCAAGTAGTACGCATCGTAGTAGCCCGCGCTGAGCGCGTAGGCGCCGAGCATGATCCGTCGCTTCACCTCAGGACCGAAGCCCGCCTCGCGCGTGCTGCGATACATGCGGACCAGCGGCGAGTCGACGTTGTCGGCCGCGGCAGTTTTGCCGGCGGCGATTAACTCTTGCCGCTCCGCCGCGAGTTCGGCGAGGGCGCCCGATTGATCGGCGCGGAAGCCGTAATGAACGCCGTCGTAGCGGGCGAGGTTGCTTGACGCTTCGCTGGGGGCGATGACGTAGTAGGCCGCGACGCCGTACTTGCCGTGCGGCAGCGGGACCTCTTTCACTTCCGCGCCGAGTGACTTGTAGGTTTCGATCGCCGCTCGAACCGACGACGCCACCTCGGGATCGAGTCCGGCGCCGAAGTGTTCGGGGACGACGCCGAGCTTTAGTCCCGCGAGCGGCTTGTTGATCGACTCCGTGTAGCGCGGCGTTGGCTGGTTGATCGAGGTCGAGTCGCGCGGGTCGTGGCCGGCGATCGTTTGGAGCAGCAAGGCCGCATCTTCGGTCGTCGTTCCGAACGGGCCGACCTGATCGAGACTGCTTGCGAACGCCACGAGGCCGAACCGGCTGACGCGGCCGTAGGTCGGCTTCATCCCGACGATGCCGCAGAGGCCGGCGGGTTGGCGGATCGAGCCGCCGGTGTCGGTGCCGATCGAGAGGGGCGCCATG
>JBGSMO010000422.1:0-16844 GCA_041740115.1 Pirellulales bacterium | reverse complement strand
TGCGCGGCGGCCGAGGCGGGGGCGTTTGCGATGGTGCTGGAATGCATCCCGCGCGGCATCGCGGCGAAGATCACCGGCATGCTTTCGATTCCCACGATCGGCATCGGCGCCGGCGCCGACTGCGACGGCCAGGTGCTCGTGCTGCACGACGTGCTGGGGATGGCAAGCGACTATGCCCCGCGGTTCGTGAAGGCGTACGCCGACCTCAACAAGACGGTGGTCGACGCGGTGCGCGGCTTTCGCGACGAGGTGCGGGGCGGGGTATTTCCTGCGGCGGAGCATACGTTTGAGTAGGCGTTTGGAATCGCGAAGCTTCTATTGACGGCATTGATTCACCGAGGCTTCGCTACCCGTCCCACTCTTCTGGCGACCGATGACAGCGAACGATCAAATCGTTGGCCGATTAATGAAGGTTGCAATCATCGCGACCGCTCTTCCTCTCGCCTTGATCCTGATCGACCACTTTCTGTGTTTAAGCCCATCGTTAATCGGATCCTCTAGTGCGGTGCGTCGAACTCTCTATTTTCCGTGGATTGTGGTTGAAACCGCACTCCTGGCATGGGTAGCAGGTCGATTCCTTGGCGTGACGCTCTTCGGTTGGGTTTTCTTTTTATGGGGCGAGGCACTCGTCAGCATTCATGCCTACGGCGCATCACATGGGATGATGAGCCACCAGTATGCGAGCTTGGCGACAACCGTCATCTCGGCACAGATCGGTTTTTTGGTCGCTTGGTCCATTCTGGGCGACGTGGCCGTGGTATGGCGGCTGTCCTGCGGGTTAGTAGCGATTACAGGCGTGATATTGCTCTCATCCAGGGTTGAAACCGGCTGGGAAGGGGAGTTGCTACCGCTGATTCAAGCGCTGGCCGGACTGATTGTCGCGGGAGTCTGCTTAACGCTCCGACTTGGGAGATTCCAAATGCTCAATCTGAGCGAAGGGAGTGGAAGCGAGCGAGACAGAGGGCAAGTGTTTCGCTTTGGCGTCAAAGACATGTTGGTCTGGACGGCGGCCCTAGCCCCATTGATGGTTGTCTTGCGAGGTCTAGAGATGATCTCGCTTCGTCGGGCCGGGATGGTCGACGTCTACCCAGCCGGCCTGATTTGCGGCTGCATTGCTTTGATTACGCTCGCAGCTCTCTGGCTCACGCTTGGCTCAGGGATGCTCGCACTCCGCGTCGGCGCCTTTGTCAGCGCCATTGGCGGCGCCACGTTACTCATGCGTGCGCAAAGCCAAGGTTGGCTCGCTCAATATGGGCCTTGGCCATCGATGAGTTTGATCCGGTTTTCTATTGAGATGGTAGATCTGTGGTGGGGTTGGTTTGCCATGCTGGGCGGATTGCTCGCGGCGCTGTTCATTTTTTTATGGGCGGCGGGCTACCGATTGGCGCGATTGTCGCCTGTCCGTTAGTTGCGGTCACCAACGGGAGTCGGGGCGCCTCAGTGCTGATGCAACTGGCAGGATCCGGTCGCACACTTGCTCCTGCTCAGCCGATAACGATTCCGCGCAATCCAGCGGTACAGCGGTCGCCATAACAACATGCTGCCGGGGAAGTACAGCACCGGCGCCGCCCACCACAGTCGCCGTAGCCGGCGGGTGAGGTATCGAATCGCCGCCGGTCCCCAGTGCCGATTGCCGTGGCGGTCGACGATCACCATCTCCTGCATCATTCGGTCATGAGACAGATCGGGAAACCGCTGCTGTACCTCCGGATCATGGAGCGACAGGTACGCCAGCTTCCCCTGGCAATCCCACCACGGCAGCTTGTTAACCTGAGCGGTGCAGATCCCGCAGTCGCCGTCGTAGATCACGACGTCGGCGTTGGGCCTGACGGCAGGGCGGGGCAGGGGAGCGGTGAGGGAACTAGCAGTCATCGTGCAGCGTCCAAGCAATAGCGAACAACAAAGTTCAGCAAGCAAATTCTCAGCGGCGTCGACTCTTCAATCTAGCCGGATCGCCACGCGATCCGGGAGCCCGGAGGGCGTGGCCCTCCGGCTAGATTCGACCTGTTAGGGCGAATGCCTCCATAGTCCGACCCAGCCTAACCGCCAAACCGTGCTTCCGTTAACAGTTTACCCCTCAAAACGGCCCCCGGACGCCCTTTCAGCGTGACCCCGCTGGCCAGTGCCGATAGAATAGCTGTCGACTTGGCGTCCGCCCCAGTTTCCACTTTCGCAGCAGGAAAGCCGTGCCATGGACCAAATCCGCAAGCAAGTCGCCCGGGCTCGCCGTCGGCTCTGGATGGAATTGTTCCTCAACCGGCTGGTCAATTGCTGGTTTGTGGCCCTGATCATCGCTGCGGTGGCAATTGCCCTGCCGAAGTTCGTCGCCATCGCCGATCTGCCGGCGAACTGGACAGTCGGTTGGCTTGGCGGATCCATTGTCGCTGGTTTGGCCGTCGCGCTCGTGTGGACCTGGCTCCGCGGTCGCAGCGAGCTCGAAGCGGCGATGGAAATCGATCGCCGCTTTGAATTGAAAGAGCGCGTCGCCAGCAGCTTGTCGCTTCCGCCCGAAGCCGCCGAGACTCCTGCCGGCCGCGCCCTCCTCGCCGACGCCCTGCGAGCGATCGGCCGCTTGGAAATCGATCAGCGCTTCCGCATCAACCTCGGCCGCACCGCGCTGCTGCCGCTGGTACCCGCGCTGCTCGCCGGCGCCCTCGTGCTGCTCGTCGATAACAAGCAAGCGCAAAGCAGCGTCGACCCCGCGACGACCAATCTCACGCCGAAGGCGCTGGAGAACTCAACCGACGCGCTGCGGAAGAAACTCGTCGAGCGCCGCAAGGAAGCCGCCAAGAAGGGCCTCAAGGAGGCCGAGGAACTGCTGCTGCAGGTCGACAAAGACGTCGAGAAGCTGGCGGTGAAGAAAGACGTCGATCGCAAGCAAGCGATGGTCAAGATGAACGACCTTGCGAAGCAACTCGCCGAGCGTCGCGAAAAGCTCGGCGGCGACAACGAGTTGAAAAAGCAGCTCGCCGGCATGAAGGACTTCAGCAAGGGCCCGGCCGAGAAGATGGTCGAGGCGATGAAAGAGGGGAATTGGGATAAGGCCCAGCAAGAACTCAATAAACTGAAGGAACAATTGAAGGCGGGCAAGCTCGACGGCGCCGGCAAGAAGGAACTGCAAAAACAGCTCTCGCAGTTGCAGAAGAAGCTCGAACAAGCCTCAGCTGAAAAGCAGCAGGCGATGGACGAGATCAAGAAGCAAATCGCCGAGCAAAAGAAGAAGGGTAACCTTGCCGAAGCAGGCCAACTGCAGCAGAAGCTCGACCAGATGCAGAAGCAACAGCAGCAGTCGAAGCAGATGCAGCAAATGGCCCAGAAGCTTGCTGAAGCTCAGCAAGCGATGCAGAAGGGGGACCAGAAAGCCGCCGCTCAGGCGATGGAGCAGATGGCCCAACAGATGGAGCAGATGCAAAAGGAGATGGGCGAGGGCGAAATGCTCGATATGGCGATGGAACAACTCGAAATGGCCAAATCGTCGATGAGTTGCTCCGAATGCATGGGCGAAGGGTGCAAGGAATGCCAAGGGAACATGAACGGCCGCTTCGGCCAGAAGCCGGGGACTGGCAGGGGTAACGGCATGGGCGCCGGTCGCGGCCAGGGTCAGCGACCTGACGAAAAGAACGACGTCGCCTTCCGCGACTCCCAAGTGAAGCAGAAGCCGGGCAAAGGCGCCGCCGTCATTACGGGCGAAGCCGACGGCCCGAACATTCGCGGCGACGTCCGCGAAGCGATCCAGGAAGAAATGACCGCCCAGGCGAGCGAACCGGCCGATCCGCTGGTGATCGAGCAGCTTCCCAAGACTCAGCGCGAGAATGCTGAGGACTACTTCAACCGCCTGCGCGACGGGGAGTAGCGGTCACTTTCTCTTTCTAGGCGTTGTCTTTTCGCAACATCATGATCGCCGCTGCGCGATGGGCGGCCAATCTGGAGTCGTAACGCCGCCCTGCCTAGGCCGCTCTAAATAGAGCCTCCCCTGCCTGTCCCGCCCAAGCCAAATCCAGTCGGCGGGCACGCGATTTGCACGACTAGGCGGGTTGGATAATTGGCGCAAGGCGTGCCTAGCCGTTAGCATGAGGCCGGCGTAGGATCGCGCCAAGTTTATGCACATCTGGGACGCGGGAGCGCATCGGTGATATTGAGCCTGAGGAGAGTTGCATCGCTTATCGCTTTGTCGATCGTCGCCTGCGGCGGCGGATTGGCGGCGCATGCCCAAGAGTCGCCGCCAGCCGTCATCGACGCCCCGCAGGCAGTTGATCCCGCGCCGGTGATCGCGGCGCTCGATCAACTCGACGCCTGGGTCGGCGCCGGCCCGAACGGCGATCGTTGGCGCAACTTCATCAAAGCCGACCAATTGCGGGCCGATCTCGCCAAGGGCGCCGAGGTCGATCCGGCTCAACTCGCTGCGTCGCTGCAGATCCTGTCAGGGAAGGCGAATGGTCTGCAACTCGCGCCGTTCCAGGGAGTGCGCGACGCTCTCGCTGGCTATTTGAAAGCGCTGCGCTCCCAATTCAACGGCGACTTCGCGAAGCTCGCCTGGGCTGCTCGCGGCGACCATCAACCGCTGACTCCCGAAGAGTTCGCCCAACTCCGCAAAACAATGCGAGACAAGGCCCGCGAGCTGGACCAAGCGATGGGCGCCAATACTCCCCTCGCCCGCAGTTGGAAGAAGTTCTTGCTGTGGGACGACCTGACGCCCCACTTGGCCGACGACTTTGAAGTTACCCGCTCGTCGCTCACGAAGCTCGACCAGGTCCTCATGCGGTTCCGTGCGAACCAGCCGGGGCTTGAGTTGCCGGTCTTCGCCGAAGCGGCCCGCGCGATCGCCAAATACCGCGCTCTCGCCACTTGGGCAGCCGCCTCAAAGTCGCGCGATCTCCGCGCCGACTACGAGCGACTGATGGACAGTCTTGGCGAAGAACTTCAGCGCCATCTGGAACGCCCAACGACGGAAACGGCGTGGCAGGTCGGCCGCATCCTCGGCGTCATCGACACGCTGGGCCATTCGGCCGACTTCGTCGCCGCGGTGCGCGGTCGATTCGCCCAAAAGAACATTTCCGCCGTCGTCTCGGTCGACTTTGTCGAGCGGATGCCAAATCGCAATATCGACCAAGTCCGCCCCGTTCGCGACTGCATCTTGGGGACGAGCATCTTCGGCTCGGCCCACACGATGGGAAACGTCCGTTACGAGCTGCAACCTTCCGACGATAGCGTCGAACTGACGGTCTACCTCGACGGTCAGGCTCATTCGCGCACTAACGGCTACAACGGTCCGGTCCGGATCAACAGCCAAGGCAGCACCGTCTACACGGCCAGCAAGCTAATCACGATTAGCGACGAGGCGTTCAAAGCCGATCCCGCCGAGGCGCACGTCGACACCCGCACGCACATCAACTCGATCCAGAAAACGGGCGGCCAGTTCGGCGCCAAACTAATTGAAAAGGTCGCCTGGAAGCGGGCCTCGCAATCAAAACGGCAAGCCGAACTCATTTCGGCTGAGCATACGCGGCAGAACGTCATCGACGAGTTCAACGAGCGCGTCGCTAAAGATCTCGGCGACGCGCGGCTGCGTTACCAGACGAAGATTCGCGATCCGCTTACGCGCCGGGCCGTGACGCCCGAGTACCTGAAGATGAGCTCCTCGCCCGATGGAGTCGCTATCGAATCAACGTTTGCCGGGCGGAATCAGCTTGGCGCCAACAGCTCGGCGCCGGAACTCAAGCCGGGGCTCGATCTGGCGCTGCAAATCCACGAATCGGCGGTGAACAACTACCTGCCGCTAGCGCTCGCCTCGGCCCGCATCAGCCAACAGACAGCCGATCAACCGCCGAATCTCGAAGGAGACGTTCCCAACTGGATCAAGCTGATGTCGGCGAAAAACCCGCAATTGGCGGCGGCCGCCGCAACTGGCGCCGCCATTGTCGATGAGGCGTCGAAAGCCGCCGATCAGATCGTCGAAGGTCAAGCCGACGAGCGCGGTCCGAACGATCCCCCTGCCTTGCCGCCGTTCAAGCCTTACTCGATCACGCTCAATCCCGAAGCCCCGGTTGGCGTCGGCTTCGACGACGGCAAGGTCGTCATCCGCATTCGGGCGTCGAAGCTCGTGAGCGACGAAATGAAATACGACAACTGGGATTTCATCATCGCCTACGCCATCACGCAGGACGGCGAACGAGTCGTGCTAAAGCGCGTCGGCGAGATCGAAGTCTTCCCGACCGGCTTCGACCCGGCGTGGGATAAGCAGCTCACGGCCCAGCAGTCGGGCTTCCGCAGCACGCTCGCGAAGAACATGAACGCCCGCGCCAACGCCGGCGAGAGTTTCCCCCGAGAGATTCCGATCGACCCGATCCGGATCACCAATGTCGGAACGCTGCTGCTCGACCAACTGGAAGCCAAGGATGGGTGGCTCACCGTCGGCTGGATCTTGCCGCCGGCGGTCCCGTGAACGACCTTAGCCCGCGATCAACGACCGAAGGCTAAACGTTGCACGCCGATTGTTGACTGGCGTGGGCAAACAAGGGACGCCATGATACCGACAGGGGAAAATTGTCCGTCATGACCGACCCGCTGCCATCTGTCGTCGACGTTGAATTCGAGTGCGTCCCGCTGCGCACCATCGGCCGGCTCGACATCCCGCTCGACGCCTCCGACGTCCAGCGCCGCCGCGCCGCTCACATGCAGTCGGCGATCAATTCGTACGGCGTCGAACGGACCTACTTCCTGCAGAACGCCCGTTGCGTCTTTCGCTTTGCCAATAGCGACGTCGAAGGGGTTTGCCGCTTTGAATTTGAAGGCGTGGCCCGCACCGACGCGGGCGATCGGAAGTGCGAAGAGGCGATCCTGGAGGTCGCCCTCGTAAGTGAAACATGCGGCGGCGTGCCAGACGCCGTTCGGGAGTGGCTTGTCGATCGCGTCCGACGAGCAGTGGCGATTGAGTTCGATCGCTTTATCGCTGCGGGGCAATTGGCCGCTCATGCCGGCCCTTCGTCAGAGTCAGCGGCTACCGACAAGCTCGACGGCCTGGGCGGCATGGACGTCTAAGGCCGTCCCGATGGGAGCGCAAGCGACGGCGGCTGCGCTAGCACTGCTGTCGCAACATTTTTGCAAAATGTCAAAGTTTGCCGATTGCGCAGACGATACTGATTCTGCTGAGTATTCCGTCAGCCTGCGCGCGTGCTCCATTAATCGCGCCGCGGTGCTAGCGGACCAACAAAGTCGCGGTTGGAAACAGCCGCGATTCCGCACTGGGGGGTGCGAAATGGCAGTCAGAAAGATCGCGCATGATGAATCGGCAACTACGGACGGCAACCTCGCTGCTGCTGTGCGGGCTTACGCTCTGCAGCGGTTGCACGCCGATTCAGCCGTTCTACTTCAAGGAAGACGGCGATCTTTCTCACTACATGGACGTCGCGACCAATATTGAATATCCCGACGTCAACGCCCCGCCGATTGACGACGTCGCGAACGCCCAGGCGCCGCTGACCGTAGCGAACGCTCAAGACTTCAAGATGTGGGACCTCTCGCTCGAGGAGGTCGTCCGCCTGACGCTCGAAAACAGTACGGTCGTTCGCACGCTTGGCGGCCGGATCAACGACGGCGGCCAGAACATCTCGACGACCGCCCCCGAATCGCTTACCGCCGGCGGCGGCAATGCGATCACCACCTACGACGCCGCATTGACCGAAAGCGGCTACGGCGGCAACACCGGCAGCCAGTTCAGCGGCCGCGGCGTCGAAGCGGCCCTCTCGGAATTCGACGCGCAGCTTGATTCGAGCCTGGTCTGGCAGAAGAACGATCGGCCGCAGAACTTCGGTCTCGCGGCGGCGCCTGACTTCTTTAACCCCTTGTTTCGGCAAGATACCGGCCGCTTTACCACGGGCCTGACGAAGACCGCCGCCAACGGCAGCACGTTCGAAGCCCGCACGAACACCAACTACGACCAAAACAACAACGGTAGCCGCACGCAGCCGAGCGACTGGTTCGCCAACGTCGAAGCGGCCGTCACGCAACCGTTGTTGCAAGGCGCCGGCACGGAATACAACCGCATTGCCGGCCCGCGCAGCTTCTCCGAATCAGCCGGTAATTTCTCCGACCAGATCGACGGCGTGCTGATCGCGAAAATTCGCACCGACGTGACGCTGACCGACTTCGAAGCCGGCATTCGTGATCTGGTGCAACAAACAGAGGATGCGTACTGGGAGCTCTACTTCTGCTACCGAGATCTAGAATCGCGCCGCGTTGGCGAGGCGAGTGCGTTGGAAACGTGGCGGAAGGTCAAAGCGAAGTTTAGCATCGGCGGGGAAGGGGGCGAAGCGAACACCGAGGCCCAATCCCGTTCGCAGTACTTCAACTTTCGCGCTCAGGTCGAAGTCGCGCAGTCAAACCTCTTTGCCGTCGAAAATCGCCTTCGCTACCTGATGGGTCTAGGCGCCTCGGATGGTCGGCTGATTCGTCCCTCCGACGAGCCGACGGTCGCGCCGGTGAAGTTCGATTGGGCCACCATCCACTCCGAAGCTCTGGCCCGCCGCGAGGAGCTTCGTCGCCAGAAATGGACGATCAAGCGTCGTGAACTCGAATTGATCGCCGCCAAGAATCAACTGCTCCCGCGGCTCGATTTGGTCGGTCGCTACCGTTGGCTCGGCGCCGGCGACAACTTGATCGACGTGCCGCGCAATGGGATTCCGCCGTTCCTCGACGGTTCAACCGCCTGGGAATCGCTTACCAGCGGCGACTTCCAGGAATGGGAAGCAGGCCTGCAGTTCTCGATGCCGCTCGGCTTCCGCCTCGGCATGACGACCGTTCGCCACTCGCAGCTATTGCTCGCTCGCGAACGGGCCGTGCTACAGGAAATTGAGCTTTCGGTGTCGCATCAGCTAGGCCAGACGATCCGCGATCTCGATTTGTCTTACGGCACAACGCAAACGAACTTCAACCAACGGGCCGCCGCAGAAGACGACGTGAAGGCCGTGGCGGCGATTTACGACGTCGGCCGCGTCACCCTCGACTTACTCCTCCAAGCCCAACAACGCCGCGCCCAAGCCGAGTCGGCCTACTATCGTTCGCTGGTCGACTACAACCGGGCGATCATGCGGGTTCATTGGCGCAAAGGCTCGCTGCTGGAATACAACGGCATCTTCCTGCAGGAAGGCCCCTGGCCGGGCAAGGCTTACTTCGACGCGACTCGCCGGGCCCGTCGTCGCGACGCGGCGATCAACTTGGACTATGGATTTACTCGTCCGAACGTCATGAGCCGCGGAGTCTACAACCAGGCCCCCGGAACGGCGAAGGGCGCCCCCTATGAAGGGCCGGTCCCCACGGTGGTACCCGAGCCAATTGCTTCGCCGGCCGCGTCGCCGCAGGCTTCCGCAACGGATTCTACGGAGTTTATTTCAGCCAACAATATCTCGACAGTAGGCTATCTGGAAGTATTGCCCGCAGTCGTTAACATGGAGGAGTCGGTGACGCCCGCTGGTCCGTCGACGGCTCCGGCGGCAGGAGTCGTCGCCTCCGGCGCGTCGGACGTCGCTCCCATCAATCCTTTTCCTCGTTCCAACGCCGTTCCCACCCCTGACGTGTCGGCAAGTGCCCCTACCGGCAGCGCCGTTCCGAATCCGTTCGGTGCGTCTCAGCCTCTCCCCGCCGTGACGACGCCAAGCGTCGCCGGCGAGTCTGCCGCCTATGAACCTGAAGCGAATCACGCGTCTGCTGAAACTGCTGCAGACGCTGCAGGCTGGGCAGGGGGACAACGCTGACGGCTTGGCTAAGGCTTGCGGCATGAGCCGTCGCACGGCGTTTCGCGATCTGGAAACGCTCCGCGAAGCAGGGGTTCCGCTGCAGTTCGATAAGGCGAGCTCGCGCTATTCGATCGCGGGCGACTACTTCCTCCGGCCGACGAATTTCACTTCCGCCGAAGCACTGGCGATCGTGGCGTTGACCAATGAACTAGGCGGCGGCAATGAGCTTCCATTTTTCGGCGCGGCACGCTCAGCAGCGCTGAAAATCCAAGGCGCCCTCCCCGCCTCAATGCGGCGCGACGTCCACTCGCTCGCCCGTTGCATCAATATTCGGCTCAATCCGCTCGACCAGTTGGAGGGATCAGAAGTCGTTTACAGCCAGTTGATTGAATCGCTGGCCCAACAGCGGATCGCCCGCATCAAGTACCGCAGCCTGACCGAATGGGAGGAGATCGAGACGAAGCTCCGCCCTTATCAGTTGCTGTTCAACCGCCACACTTGGTACGTCATTGGCCGCAGTTCGCTCCATGGCGGGCCGCGCACATTCAACGTCGGCCGCATCGCCGGCATCGAGCTACTACAGCAAAAGTACGCCCGGCCGCGCGGTTTCAGCGTCGAACGCTATCTCGGCAACGCTTGGAACATTATTCCGAGCCCCGGCCCCGACGAAAGCGTCGTCATCCGCTTCGCGCCGCTGGTGGCCAAGAACGTCGCCGAGGTGACCTGGCACAAGACGCAGCGGCTCGAATGGCTCGACGACGGCTCGCTCGACTTCCATGCGCGCGTCTCGGGATTGAGTGAAATCGTGTGGTGGATTCTCGGTTACGGCGACCAGGCCGAGGTAGTTCGTCCGGTAAAGCTTCGCAAACTGATCGCCCAACGAGCCAAGAATCTCTGCCAAATCTATGGCGTCAACGGCGGCCCGGCTCCCGCCGGGTCTGGGAGTAGCCCCGGTCCTCGGGTAAAACTGCGGTGAGAACGCCCCTTCCGACGCCGCACCGCAAATCCGCCCCATGTCAGTTTTTTTCTCATTCGACGGCATCGACGGCGGCGGCAAGAGTACCCAGCTCAAGCTCTTCTGCCAGTGGCTTATTGACCAGGGCCGCGATCCGGTGGTCTGCCGCGACCCCGGCAGCACGGCGGCTGGGGAGCAGATTCGTAGCCTTCTCCTTGCCAGCGACGATTCGACTCCCATCGCCCCGCGGAGCGAAATGCTCCTCTATATGGCGGCGCGGGCACAGTTGGTGGATGAAATCATTCGGCCGGCTTTAGAGGCCGGCCGGACCGTGGTTTCCGACCGCTATTTGCTCGCCAACGTCGTCTACCAGGGGTATGGCGGCGGTCTGCCGATAGAGACCGTGCGGCAGGTCGGCGCCGTCGCGATCGACGGCGTCGCGCCCGACTGCACCTTCCTGCTCGATCTCGATCCAGCCGTCGCCCTAGCCCGAATGGGGCGGCAACTCGATCGCATTGAGAATCGAGGAACGGCCTATCGAGAACGCCTGCGGGCCGGTTTCCTCGCCGAGGCGGCCGCCTCGAACGGAACGGTCCACGTCGTGGCGGCCGATCGGCAAGTCGACGCCGTTCAGGATGAAATCCGTTCGATCGCGACGAGGCTGTTCGCGAGCCGTTAGCCGGAATCGCCCTGTGAACAGCCTGGAATCAGACCGGTTTGCCGGGGAAAAGGTTGCTCAATCGGCTATTTCAGGAACCTGGGCAGTCCGAATTGACTCAGTGCCCAAAAAGCGCTAAAATCCCATGGCACTTAAGCTTACGTTCAATGTTCGCGAAATAACTGCCCCGCACGGCCGCTTCCTTCTGGCGAACCGCGGGGTAGATCGTCGATACGACAACAGTGTGATTCCCGTGCAGGTAGACGCCGCCGGCCCGATGCCGGAGATGCACGGAACGCACGCCAAGGTTCGACCTGGCTCGGGTCGCCGGTTGCAATCCTTGGCGCCATGCCCTCAGGGAATGGGGCTGCGAGAATGTATGCTCGGAGGATTGGTGACGCTTGGGAGGCCCTCGCGCCGGCCAAGCTGAATCTCTATCTCGACGTCCTCGGACGCCGCACGGACGGGTTCCACGAGTTGGAAACCTTGTTGGCGCCAATCCGCCTCTACGACCGGCTCGTGTGGCGCCCACGTAACGACGACGGTGCCACTGACTTCGCGTTCACCTACGATCCCGCGTCTGCGGCCAGCTTGGTCGACCAGGCGCCGGCGAACGACCGCAACCTCGTGTGGCGCGCTGTCGATTCTCTCGCCACCGCTGCGGGCTGTCGCCCTTACGGCTCGTTCGTCCTCACCAAACGAATTCCGATTCAAGCCGGGCTCGGCGGTGGCAGCAGCGACGCCGCGGCCGCCCTCGTGTTGGCGAACGCTGCGTGGAATATCGACTATCCGCTGACCAAATTGAACGAAATTGCGGCACAATTGGGCAGCGACATCCCGTTTTTTCTAGCGGGTCAAACCGCGGTCTGCCGCGGCCGTGGGGAACGCGTCGAGCCAATTCCGGCGATGCCCCGCTTGAACGTCGTCGTCGTCGCCCCGCGCGAAGGAGTTTCGACGGCCGACGCCTTCGGTCAACTCCATACGCCCGCCTGGACCGACGGCGAGTTCGCCGCCCAAGGAGAGTCGCACCGGCTAACTCGGCTGCTCGAGAGCCTTCGTCGCGGTTCCATCTCCGCGGCGACTCAATGGATGACTAACAGCCTCCAGGCCGCAGCCGCGCAAATTTGCCCTACGATCGAACGCCTCGGCACAGCCTTTGCGGCGCTGGGGTGCGACGCCCATCAACTTACTGGCAGCGGATCTGCTTATTTCGGCGTGATGCGCACCGCCTGGCAAGCTCGTCGAACTGCCGCCATCCTCGCCGCCTCCAATTTCGGGACCGTCTTCACGACCGCGACGTGCCGCTAAGGATTACCTCGCAAGGAGTACTGCCGTGGAAATCACCGAGGTCCGCATCAAACTCATGGATGAGCCTGGCGAGCGCCTCAAGGCGTTCTGCTCGATCACGTTCGACAACTGCTTCGTCGTGCGCGATTTGAAGATCATCGAAGGGACGAGCGGCCCGTTCGTCGCGATGCCAAGCCGCAAGCTCACGGCTCACTGCCCCCGCTGTGGGATGAAGAATCATCTCCGCGCGCCGTTCTGCAATCAATGCGGCAGCCAGCTCTCGAACGATCGGATGCCGCTCGACGCCGACGGCCGCGCCAAGCTCTACGCCGACATCGCGCATCCGATCAATTCGGCCTGCCGGGAAATGATTCAAGAGGTCGTCGTCCAGGAATACTTTGAGGAGATCGAACGGGCCAAGCAGCCCAATTACGTCTCGCGCTACGACGATTTCGACATGGATTTCGGCGATTTCAAGCGGCCGCAGCAGCAAGCCAACGGCGATACCCGCGTCGATCAGGCACACCAACGGCGGCATTCCCACCTGGGGAACATCCGGCCGCAGGCGGGCGGACCGGCGCGAGATCGCAACGCGCCGCCGTCATCGCCCTCCTCGAGTCGCAGCGCCTATCGCGAACCGCCGCCGACGGGTTTTGGCGCCGGCATCTTTCCCGCCGAATGAGTCGTGCGTCGCGATCATTTTTCGTTTGCGCTCAAGCGACGCGCGACCATCAGCGCGCTCAACATGGTTGAAGACGCGCGTCAGCGCGGAAGTTCACTCTCTTCTCCGAGATTCGTCTCGCAGCGCCTCTACCGTCTCGCGCAAACGTCTCGGTCAGTGCAGGCGCCGACAGCGTGCAAGCTTTGCTACTCGTCAAATCTTAACGTCTGCTCTGCAGCTAGCGGGGAGCCCCCGCCGATATCTAAGGCTGTCGCAAGTCGCCCAGCTTAACGCTGGCGAAGGCTGCAGAATGAATGCTGAGGGATAAAGGAACTGGATTTTTCTTCCCTCCGCAATCAGCATTCATCCTTCAGCATTTGCTGCTCGCTAGGCGGCATGCCGCTCCAAGAGTTGACAACGACGAAGTCCCCAATGAGGTTCGCCGCTCGATGGTCGAGAACGCCGAGCGTCTGCCAACGCTGGAGCAACTCCATCAGTACGTCGCCCAAACCCTGAGTCGCCTGGAGACCTTAGAACCCGATCGCTTCCCGCTGACCCGACAGATTCTCAATCGCTCCGGCAAACCGTGCGGCATTTACTACTGCCTGCAAGGCCCTCGGGCCGTCCGCCTGACCGCGATCTGGGAAACCGAGCAGAACACGATTCTGTTCTACGGCTCGTGCGGGCGACGAATGCAGCGAACCCGCCTGCTGGAAGCCCCGCTGATCGAGGCTTAAGCCGCCAGCGAGGCGACCAGTCTTGCTAGCGCACGACGCGAGAATTATTTGCCGGCCGGCATTGCGAACTCGGTACGGCTCGCTATACTATACATCAGTACACAACGCCCCGCCGCGGGACACATGGAGGTCAACCAAATGCTGGTCCTATCGAGAAAGCAGTCGCAACGCATCAAGTTGGGGGATTCAATCGTCATCACCGTGGTTCGCGTCGCCGGCGACAAGGTTCGCCTCGGCATCGATGCCCCGCGTGACATGCTAGTCTTACGCGATGAACTGGAGCCGCACGCTGATACTAATTTGGCGGGAGCCGGTTCGTTGGAGATCGATTCGCTGGAAATCGAGGTCGCCGCCGGGGAGTTGGCGTCGCTGGCCCGTTCCGCCTGAGATCGCCGCGTCGATACGCGAAGAGGCCGTCCCGGCGATGCAGGGACGGCCTCTTCTGTTGATCTTTGATAATTTGCCGGCTCTTGCGAGCCAACCATTAGTCGCGGGGACGGACGGCGCCGGTCAAGCCGGAGTAGTCGGCGCGATCTTCTTCGTGCCACAGCGGTTGGCCCGAGCGGATGCGCTCAGCGAGCACTTCCAGCTTCTCGCGAGAACCAGCCGGAGCTTGGGTCGCCTTGAATTCTTCGTCCATCCGCGGGGCGAAGTCTTCGTCGTGACCGTACTTTAGGATCGCTTCGAAAACGTTCTTCAACTTGGGATCGGGCATGGTCCTGCTACCTTTACTATTTTCGACGGACAAATATTGCCTTGCATCAAAATGCGCCAATGCGAGCGAGGCCGCCAAGCCTAGTGATGCTCGCGAGATTTCTCAGCCGGCCAAGCGGAGGTGGGAAACCGTGGTGGGTGTTTCAATCAAGGGGGGGCGATCCATTCGCCGCCGCCTTTGGCCGACTGTTTAAATTTTGGATTAAGCGATTATTACCAGCGTGTGAATCAAGTCAAGTTTTTTCCCCTTGACTTAGGGCCCTAAACGCAATTTAACAAAGCTCCTGCGCGAATCCTTGACGCCTGGGTCGAGCTGCTAGCTGAAAAGAGTTGCACTAAACCGAAGCGTCGTCAATTTTACTCGGTAGACGCCGAGGTTTAGGCAGACTTTGCGAGGCGCCGTGTCCTGGTTCCAAGAGGCGATCGAGCTCCCAGCCAAGCCGCGCGGGTTCCACCTCGTGACGCCGGACATTTTGGCGAAATTGCCCCAACTGGGCGCCGTCCGCGTGGGGCTGCTTCACCTTTTCCTGCAGCACACTTCGGCCTCGCTCTCGATCAACGAAAACGCCGACGCCGACGTGCCGCTCGATCTAGAGACGTCGTTTTCGGCGCTCGCCCCAGAGGATTTTCCTTATCGCCACACCTGCGAGGGGCCCGACGACATGCCGGCCCACGTGAAGGCGTCGCTGCTGGGGGCGGCCCTGTCGATTCCCATCCGCGAAGGGCGTTTGGCCTTGGGTACCTGGCAAGGGATCTACCTCTGCGAACACCGCAACCACGGCGGGCGGCGGAGCCTAATCGCCACGATCTGGGGAGAGTAGTCTCCCGCGCATGTAGAGGTCGGAACCTAGTTGCGAGACGGCGGCGTTTCGCAAGACCTTGGCGTCGGCCATTAGTGCGAAGCCCGCTCCGGCCAGCGGACTTGGGCCGGAACCGCCGACGAGTTTGGGGGCGATGAAGGCGTGGACCTCGTCAATCTCGCCGGCGTCGAGCAGGGCGCCAAGAACTCGGCCCCCTCCTTCCACGAGAATATTGGTCATTCGTCGCTGGCCCAATTCATCGAGCAAGGCGATCCAGCGATCGCGAAGCGACATTGCCTCCGGCGGCGCCTGCCATACTTCGACGCCGGCTTCGCGTAGCGCATGGCAGCGCGACTCGGGGGCGTTTGCGGCGACCGCGACCAAGACTGGGGCATCCGACGACGTCTGGACAAGCTGGCTATCGAGCGGCAAGGTTGCTTGCGAATCGAGAATGATCCGCGTCGGCGTCCGCGCACCAGCTGGGCGAGCCGTCAGCAGCGGGTCGTCCTGCTCCGCCGTGCCGCGGCCCACGACGATGGCGTCCATCCTGCCGCGCAGTTGATGAACGACGGCGCGTGACTCTTCGCCGCTAATCCATTGGCTGTCGCCTGTGTGAGTCGCTAGCTTGCCGTCGAGCGTCATCGCCCATTTGGCGATCACCCATGGTCGGCCGACCGTCATCAACTTCGCAAACGGCGCGAGCAACGCCTCGGCTTCGAGTTGGTTCACGAGAACGTCAACGTCGATCCCCGCCGCCTGCAGTGCAGTGATGCCTTGGCCATTCACGAGCGGATTCGGATCACGACGGGCGACGACGACGCGCGCGACGCCCGCCGCAATTAGCGCCTCGGTGCAGGGGGGCGTCTTGCCGGCGTGAGCGCACGGCTCCAGCGTGACGAAAGCCGTGGCGTCGCGGGCAGCCTTGCCGGCCGTACGTAGGGCTTCGATCTCCGCGTGCGGCCCGCCAAACCGTTGATGCCAACCTTCGCCGACGACGTTCCCATTGCGAATCAACACGCAGCCGACCATGGGGTTCGGCTCAACATGCCCCTCGCCGCGCCGTGCGAGTTCAATCGCCCGCTCCATGTACCGTGATACGTCGTTCATAGAATTGAACCACGACGGCACAACGGACACGACGGAAGACAGGACCTTGAGCCCGAGGGTAAGGCAGCGAGCACTCTTGTCTTTCCCTCGTTGTGTTCGTCGTGTCGTCGTGGTGAATAAATCGCTATCGATCTTTATGGCGTCCAAATCGCCGACTTGCCGCCGCCGGGGCTCGGCGCCGCGGCGGGCGCGCC
>JBGSMO010000410.1:0-15512 GCA_041740115.1 Pirellulales bacterium | reverse complement strand
AGGTGTGTCGCTGCTCTGGTCGCGGACCGGCGTTCTCACCATAATCCCGCGGCGCCAGCTGTCGCCCGCCCCACCTTGTTGTAGCCCCATGCGTTTTCGCGTTCAACTCGACATGTTCGCCGGTCCCCTGGACCTGCTCCTCTATCTCGTGAAAAAGCACGAGTTGGAGGTGCTCGAAATCCCCATTGCGCGGGTCGCGGAGCAATATCTCGAGATTCTGGCCGTGCTGGAGGTCATCGACGTCGACGCGGTCGGCGATTTCCTCGAAATGGCGACGCAGCTGATGGAGATCAAGTCGCGGCTGATGCTGCCGCGGCATGAGGAGATCGAGGAAGAGCCGGTCGATGACCCGCGGCAGGAGTTGGTCGCCCGGCTGCTCGAATACAAGCGGTATAAGGAAGCGGCCAACGTCCTCGAAGAGCGGGCCCGGCAGTGGCAGCTCCGCTACGAACGGCGGGTCGACGATTTGGACGACGGGCCCAGCGACCCCGCCGAGCAGCCGATTCACGAGGTGGAGCTATGGGACCTTGTGAGCGCGTTTAGCCGCGTCATTAAGCAGAAAAGCGTCCAGGCGACCACCAAGATTCGGTACGACGACACGCCGATTGAAGTCCACATGGAGCGGATCAAAGAACGGCTCGCCGCGGAGCAGCGGATTCTGTTCACCGACTTCTTTGAGCCGGGGATGCACCGCTCGCGAATGGTGGGGCTGTTTCTCGCGCTGTTGGAGTTGATACGCCACCATCACGCCTGCGTCGAGCAAGCAGAGCTGTTCGGCGAGATTTGGGTGCTGTCGCCGCAGGCGATGACGCTGGCGGAAGCGGCATGACGAGCCGGAGGGTGTCGGGAGCCTTTTGCCACTAGCGGCGTAGCGACGCCAAGAAGCTGCCCAGTGGCAAAAGGCTCCCGACACCGTTCTCCCCAACGCGTGAACATCCTTTCGCGGGGCGCGGTCTGCCTTTACATTGAGAGGTCGCCCACGCCTGCCGCACCCTTGCCCTCCCGTTCCAGTCCGATGATCGACAACGCCCCCGTCAAAACGATTCAGCATGGCCCCCTCACCATTGAGGGCTACTCGCGGGCGGCGGTCCAAAGCTACTGGCGGTTGCCGGAGCTGAGCATCGGCTTCGACCTCGGCGCCCAGCCGTGGGGATTTATGGGGACGGAGACGTGGTTCGTGAGCCACGGCCACCTCGACCACATCGCTGCGCTGCCGGTGTACGTCGCGCGGCGGCGGATGATGAAGATGGAGCCGCCGGTCATCTACCTGCCGCAGGAGACGATTGCGCCGGTCCAGGAGATCCTGAAAAACTTCGTGCGCCTCGACCGCGGCCGGATGCCGTGCGAGTTGCGCCCGCTCGTGCCGGGAGACGAGATTGAACTCTCGCGCGAGCTAGTCGTCACGGTGAGCGCCACGAAGCATACCGTACCGTCGCTTGGCTATGTCGTGTGGGATCGCCGCAACAAACTGAAGGCGGAGTACCGCGATCTCAGCGGCGACCAGATTCGCGACCTGCGGATGGCCGGCACGGCGGTAACGGAAGAAGTTCGTCAGCCGCTGGTGGCCTACGCGGGCGACACGGCGCCGGCGGGGCTCGACGCATGTCCCGCGATGTATGATGCGAAGATCCTGATCTGCGAAATGACGTTCGTCTCGCCGGAGCACCGCAAGGAAAAGATCCACAAGTTCGGCCACATGCATCTCGACGACTTCGTCGACCGGCGCGATCGGTTCAAGAACGAACTGGTGATTGCCGCCCACCTGAGCACCCGCTACGGCGGCGCGTCGGTCGAGCGGATGGTGCGGCGGGCGCTGCCGGAGATGCTGGACGGGCGGCTGATGCTGTGGCTTTGAGCGGCAGTGCGAACTAGAATTAAGCTATAAGCGGACGTTCAATTCTCGGGAGGTCACAAGATGACGCTTCTAGGCCATATTGAAAATGGCGTGACGGTTTTGGATTAGGCAATGACTTTGCCTGATGGGATGAAGGTGCGCGTCGAAGTATTGCCTCTCGGCAAAGTGCAAGCCGAGGATGATGCGTCGCCGACGCTATACGAGCAACTCCTACCGGTCGTCGGAACTCTTCAAGGCCTGCCGCCGGATCTCGCCAGGAATCACGACCACTACATTCATGGTCAGGCGAGGAAGTGATGATCGTCTTCGCGGACAGCTACTTCTTTTTGGCGATCCTGAGCGTCGATGACGAGGGGCACTCGAAAGCGATTGATTTTTCGCGAAGCTACCGTGGCCAAACGATTACGACCGAATGGGTGCTGACGGAATTCGCCGATGCTCTCGCTTCTCCCCGCACACGCGTAAGCATCCAACTCTTGTACCAAGGATTGCGTAACAATCCGAAAGTAACAATCATTCCAGCCGAACACGTCTCCTTCGAACTCGGCATGGATCTCTACTGCAATCGCTCGGACAAAGGCTGGTCACTGACCGACTGCATCTCGTTCGAGTTGATGCGAGAGCATGGCGTTACCGACGCGCTCACTGGCGATCGACATTTCGCTCAGGCGGGCTTTACGCCCCTTTTTGTCAGCTGAGAAGTTGAAATAGCGGTAGGCCAACAAAAGGAGCCGCCAGACGAATCCGGCGGCTCCTCTCTGAACTTTCGTGCTACTGCAGACGGCGAGCGCCTTACAGCGCATCCTCCGGCACTATCTCATCCCCGCCGATCGTTCCGGCCGCATTGAAGACCTGATAGTCGATATCGTTCTTCAACCCCTTGATGTGCCCGTCGAGGAACATGAAGTGGGTCAGCCCGTTGTGCTCGCTGCCGAACTTCGTGTTGGCGCCGTCGTCGGGGCCTTGGGCGATGCCGGAGACGGTGCTGCCTTCGCCACCGAAGCGGGTGCCGGCGAAGATCGTCTTGGGCGAGTCCCCGGCGAGGAAGGCGTTGTCGCCCTGCTCGTAGTGGAGCATGTCGGGATTGTTGTTCGTCGGATTTTGCGGCTTGTGCTTCTCGCCGATGGCGATCGTGTTCGACAGGCCGTCGGTCACGTCCTTGTCGCGAATCTTCGAGAAGCTGTAGATGGCGCCGCTCACGGTCGAGTCGGGGCGGAGGTCGGGACGCAGCCCGCTGTCAGGACCGCCGGAAACGCCGATGACGCCATTCATGTAGTCGAGCCCCGCCACGGCGGCGTAGTCGCCCAGCGTGGCTGCAGCCTTCACCACCGGCGGTTGATCGTTGTTGTCGAAGTCACGATCCGCCGCCGCCGTGCGACGGCTGGGGCAGGCGTAGGTATCGACTGGGGTGCGCATCGCGGTGGCGTTCGCATCTTCGTCGACGCGGAAGCTCTTGTTGAACGACTGGAAAATGTTCGCCTTTTCCAGATAGGGCAGCAGCCGGAAAGCCCACGACGTCGAGCTCTGCACCGTGTTGTCGCGACCCATCGGGTACTGCTTCTGCGAATCGTGATTCGTCTGAACGGCCAACCCGATTTGCTTCAGGTTGTTGACGCACGAATTGCGTCGGGCGGCTTCGCGAGCCGCTTGGACCGCCGGCAACAGCAGGGCGACCAGCATGCCAATGATGGCGATCACCACCAAGAGTTCCACAAGCGTGAAACCGCGGGCCATGCGATTGTTTCTTCGGCTTGTCATCGAAATCGTCTCCACAGGGGACTGGCGATCGTCGCGGTAGACTGCCGCTGGCGCGGCGATCGCGGGAAGGTGGGAGCGTCGTCGATCCAATCAGTGAACTCGTGACGACGCTAAACGGGAGGGTGTCAAGATTACGAAGTGCTGTAAGGCTAAACCGACGACGACGACTGCCGCAACCCTTTCCGCCGATTTACTGCGCAAAGGCGCTGATCAAGAACGCACAGAATGTGACGTTTTCGTTGAGATATTTCACGGGCCCCGCGCTAACTCGCTATATCAAAACGAGTTACGGACCGATCAATTTCTTGGCGCAAAGCATGCGCAAAAGACGCCCTATTTTAACTGTTTCGCCAAATTGAGGTCGCGCGATGCGACAGTGATCGGCGCCGTCAATTTAAGATGTCGCAAGCCGTTTTTATACGTTCAGGTAAGCGCAGGCTGCGTCATCCTGAGCAAAGCGAAGGATCTAGCGCCAAACGAGCGGCCAGATTCTTCGCGGAGTTGACCCTGAGCAGAGCGAAGGGCTCAGAATGGCGCGATGCCATCTGAAATTCACTCTAAAGGCCCCTCAATTTCCGCCGCCGCTCTCATCCGGCAAGGAGGCCACTGCCTCGTCTGTTCGCAAATCCTGATTCGCGGGGCTCACCGTCATGCTTCCCAGCATCATCTCGTCCCACGTCTGGTCGCCCCAGCGCACCATCTGCGTCGGGTCGGGATTGAGCGGATTGTCGGCGGAGTTGTCGAAATGCCCCTCTAGCTTCACCACCGTGCCGGCGGGTAGGAGCTTCGGCTGCTTCAGCAGATAGATAATCTGCCAGTTAAAGTCGTACCGCGGCACGTCGAGCAAGATTTCTTCTTTGCCGTCGGGATAGTGCGCCGTAAACCGAAACGCCTTGCCGCGGTAATGCATGTGGGGCGTCATCGTGTAGATAAGCGTATCCTCTTTGAACGCCTTCTCCGCCGCGATCGGATAGTTCGGGTGGAACGGCGGGATCAGGAATTTGAAGTTGAGCGCCGCCGCGATGCGAACTTCCTTCTGCACTTTTTTGGGGTCCGAGAAGAGGACGGCCGCTTCGCTCAGGTCGGTCGTCGCTTTGCCGTTCGGCGTGTAGTGAATCTGAAACGCCAGCTTCGAGCCAGCCGGAATCCGCAGCGCATATTCTTCCGGACCGACGACGGCCGGCATCCCAGGAGCGAACGCCGCGATCGCGTTGAACAGCGGATCTTCGGGACGAGGCTTCTCTTGGCCCGGCGGGATGTAGAAGAGGATCAGGTGATGCACCACCTCGGGGTTTCCGGGACGGGCCTCGGCGCCGTAGACCCATTTGTCCTCGATGAAGCCAGGATCCCAGATGAAGTATTTGTACGGCACCGTCCCGTTAGCCGGAACCTGATACTCCTCCGGCATCTTGTACACGGCGTCGGGCTTGGGCATTCGCCAGCCGTCGACAAACTGCCGCGGCGGCGGCATGTCGTTCGGATCGCCCTCCGGCGCGCCAGCGTCGATCCAAGCGTGCAACATTTCTTTTTCAGCGGATGTGAGGCGCGCATCGTTGGCGAACTCGCCATGAGCCGGGTTCGCCCCCCACGGAGGCATGCGGCCATTATCAATCACCTCTAAGCACATGTCGGCCCACGCCACTACGTCGTCATACCCCGTCAGCGTGAACGGCCCGATCTGCCCCTCGCGATGGCAGCTGACGCAGCGGTTCTGCAAGATAGGTGCGACGTCCTTCGCGTAGGTAACGCCCCCTGTGGCGTCGCTCGGCGTCCGACGCCCGATGAGACAACCGACCGGCTGCGTGACCGCAACCCCCACCGGCTTGTCGGCCAGTAGGGCCTCGACCGCGTCGACCAATTCAGTATGAGTCGCGTGATTGCGGGCCGAACCAACGCCATACTGATCGTCAATGCGGCCTTGGTACCGAATGACGCGGTTGCGGTCGAGGACGAACGCCTCGGGCGTCCGCGTGGCGCCAAACTGGTCGGCCACCTTGGCGCCCGCATCCTTCAGCAGCGGGAACTTGATGCCGAACTTCGTACCGTAGCCTGCCAGTTCCTGGAGCGTGTCTTGCTGGTTCGAATTGATCCCGATGAACTGCACTCCGCGCTCGGCGAACTGCTGCTCGATCTCGACCAACTTCTGGCCATAGAGCTTCGCCAACGGGCATTCCGTGCCGAGAAATACCACCACCAGCACCGGCTTGTCGCTCCACTCGGCCAGTGAGCGCTTGGCGCCGGCGTGATCGTTGAGCGTGAAGTCGGCGATCTTGCCGGGGGACGCTGCCGCGCTCTCGGCGGCAACAGCGTGCTGCGATCGTTCAACCGCCGCAAGGGCGACTACAGTCGCGAGGAGGGCCGCTACGAAAAGCTTCATCGCCATGAATCCAAAAAGGCGGAAGGGGAAGTGGCAGGCAGTTTCCATCGTATCGCACCGGGAAGTCGAAGAACAACGGAGTTAGCGCCAATCTTGCTCACTCTAGGTAGATCCGCGCACGGGAGATACTTGTTTGTCAAACTACGCAAATTCGTCCGCCCGCTGCATTTGCCAGCCAGAGCCCTATAATGCAAGCGCACATCACCAGCCGTTGTGACGCGGCTGCCGCAGGAAGCTCGAGCATTTGATGGAATACCCCGGCGACGACAAAACGTTCTGCGAATTCTTCGCCGGCATCGGCCTGGTGGATGAGGCCCTCCGCCGCAGCGGTTGGAAATGCGGCTATGCCAACGACATCGACGCCAAAAAACGGCAGATGTACGAAGGGCACTACGGCCCGTCGCCCCACTATCACGAGGGCGACGTCTGGCAGGTTGACGAAGTGCTGTCGCGTATTCCCGGCCGACCCTTTCTCGCCACGGCGTCGTTTCCCTGCACCGATATGTCGCTCGCTGGCAAACGGCGCGGGCTCGCCGGGGAGCAGTCAGGCTCGCTTTTCGGTTTCCTCCAGGTGATCGAGCAGCTTGGCGACCGTCGGCCGCGGGCGCTGCTGCTCGAAAACGTCCCTGGCTTCCTCACTTCGCACGACGGCAAAGATTTTGAAACGGCGGTTCACGAATTAGCCGCGCTCGGCTATTGGGTCGATAGCTTTGTCATCGACGCGCAGTGGTTCGTTCCGCAGAGCCGGCCGCGGATGTTTCTCATCGGTTATCAGTCGGAACTGCTGACGCCGCCGCTCGTCCTCAAATCAACCGATGTTGAATTCGGCGCCGGCGACGATCCCTGGCGACGGGCGATCGCCCGCGCCGACCGCGTTCGTCCGGCGCGTCTGCGCGCCGCGATGGAAACGATTGAACCCGCCACTGGCTGGGCTACGATCGACTGCGGCAACCCACTTCGTTCGCCTCAGTCGATCAGCGACGTCATCGACTTTGGCGACGGTCAGCCCTGGTGGGCCCAAACGGAAGTCGATCGCCACTACGCGATGATGTTCGAGCGCCACAGTCGGCAGATCGAGTTGTTGCGCGCTCACGGGGGCCCGCCGCTGGCGCTCACCGCCTTCCGCCGCGTGCGCGAAGGCAAGCAGCGGATGGAAGTCCGCTTCGACGGAGTTGCCGGTTGCCTGCGCACGCCGCGCGGCGGCAGCGCCAAGCAGATCGTGCTGGCCCTTATCAATGGCGAATTACGGATGCGCTGGATGACCCCTCGCGAATACGCCCGCCTCCAAGGCGCCCGCGACTACGTGTTGCCGGAGAACACGATCCAAGCCCTCTTCGGCTTCGGCGACGCCGTCTGCGTGCCGGTGATTGAGTGGATTGATCGGCAGATGCTGACGCCGGTGTTCGAAGCAGCGCAGAGAGGGTTCAGGGGGCAGGGTTCGGGGTTCAGAGAATTCCCTGCGGCCGCTTCCTGAACCCCGACCGCCGGGGAAAGCGCTCCGCGGCTAAACCCGACGGTATTGACTCCTGACTCCTGATTTTTCTTGAACCCCAACGCCTGAACCCTCCCATGGACCGCTGCACCTCCGCCGAACGCAGCCGCGTTATGCGCGCGGTGAAGAGCGGCGACACCACGCCCGAACTGATCGTCCGCCGCCTCATCCACGCGATGGGCTACCGCTATCGCCTCCACGGCAGCGACCTTCCCGGCAAGCCCGACATCGTTCTCCCGCGGCTTGGCAAAGCAGTCTTCGTCCACGGCTGCTTCTGGCACCGCCACGCCTGTCCGGGGGGCCAATCGACGCCGGCGACGCGCCTCGATTACTGGCAAGCGAAGTTCGACCGCAACGTCACGCGCGATCGCAGCAATCTCCGCAAACTCCGCCGCCGCGGCTGGAGCGTGCTGGTCGTATGGGAGTGCCAGACACGGGTCGCCAAAGGCGAAGCGTTGCGCATGCGATTGAAAAGATTTCTCCAGGCGTAGAACCGGTTTCCTATAGCAACGCTTTGATGATGGTTCGGACTGGTAGCTTAAGCGACCAGTCCAGCGGCGCGATCACGCAATACGTTCGAATAAAAACGATCCCCAGCGAAGCGTGCGGAAAGTAGATCACCCCCCCGCGATGGCACCGACGATCATGAACGGTTCGACGCCGGCGGCAATGCGGGAGGGGAGCGATCGGCGCCGGCGTAGAGCACGTCTGGATCGGCGAGCGACGGCTCCAGGTGCCAGACTCGCTTGAACTCCCACGGATGGGGCGTCCCGTCGTACCACTGATGCGTGCCGGGGTCGCCGTCGTAGGCGAATTGATTGCCGACTGGCTCCCACCTCAACCCGCCGTCGCTGGAGCGCTGCATCACCTGCCCGAACCAACCGCTCGATTGCGAGGCGTAGATCCGATTCGGATCGACCGGCGAGCCCTTCATGTGACAAATCTCCCACCCGCCGAAGTGAGGGCCGGTCACATCCCACTTCTGCCGCCGCCCGTCGGAAGTCAGGACAAACGCCCCCTTCCGCGTTCCCACCAGCACCCGCACGCCACTCATGATGATGTTCCCACTAGCCCCCGGTTCTCCGAACCGGGGGCAGCCGCACACCCAAATCTCGCGATTAGTGTAACCGATGCCCCGGTTTCGCCCCCTCATCGGGCGTCAACAAAAACGCCTCCGTTCCCCCGCCGGCGGCCACGACCATCCCTTCACTGACGCCAAACTTCATCGTCCGCGGAGCGAGGTTCGCCACGCACACGACCAACCGGCCGACGAGTTGCTGAGGTTCGTAGTGAGCCTTGATGCCCGCGAAGACTTGCTTCGTCACGCCGCCGCCGAGGCTGAGTTGCAGTTTCAGCAGCTTGCGCGCTTCGGGGACTTCTTCCGCCGAGACGATGCGAGCGACGCGGAGGTCAATCTTCGCAAAATCATCGATCGTACATTCCTCGGCAAGAGGCTCCGCGGCGAGCGCGTCGCCAGCATCATTCCACTGGTCGCCCGCTGCAGGCGTGGTCGCGGCAGCGGCCTCCTCTTTACTTTCCTCAATCATGGCCAACAAATCCTTTTCTTCAACGCGTTGCAACATATGAGTAAACTTCGCCACCGGCGTCCCGACCAGCGGCGTCTTCGCTTGGTCCCAGCTCGTGATCGGAGAGTTCAACAACTCCCCCGTCTGCTGGGCCAGCTTCGGCAGCACCGGCGCAAGATAAATCGCCAACTGGCGGAACAGATTCAAGGCGATCGTGCAGACGTCCTGCAGTCGCTCGGCATTCGCGGGAACTTTGCGCAGCTCCCACGGCTTGTTTTCTTCGACGAACGGATTAGCCCGGTCGGCGAGCGCCACAATCAACCGCATCGCCTTGTTGAAATCGCATTCTTCGTACGCCGCGGCAATGTCGTCGCCCGCGGCCGCAGCTGCTGCAAACAGCCCGCCGTCGTCGGGATACTTCGTGGAGAGCCCGGTCTTCTCGACGAACTTCGCCGTCCGACTGGCGAGGTTGACCACCTTGTTGACGAGATCGGTGTTCACCTTAGCGATGAACTCGTCGACCGCCAAATCAAGGTCGTCGACCCGCGACGACAGCTTCGTCGCGTAGAAGTACCGCAGATAGGACGGATCAAGGTGATTCAGGTAGGTCCGAGCACGAACGAACGTCCCCTTGCTCTTCGACATCTTCTCGCCGTCGACGGTGAGAAAGCCATGGATGTGAACCTTCGTCGGCAAGCTGAAGCCCGCCGTCTTCAGCATCCCGGGCCAGAAGAGCGTATGAAAGTACGTGATATCCTTGCCGATGAAGTGATGGACTTCGCAGTCGGGCGACTTCCACCAATCGTCGAGCCGCTGACCATTCTTCTGACACCACTGCTGCGTGCTGGCAATGTAGCCAATCGGCGCATCGAACCAGACGTACCAATAGTTGCCGGGGCTGTCGGGAATCTCAAACCCGAAGTAGGGCGCCGGCCGCGAGATGTCCCAATCGCGGAGCGGCTCGCCGAGGAAGTGCCCTTGGAGATAGTTCGCAATCTCCGGCTGCAAGTGATCGCCAGATTGCGTCCAATCGGCGAGGAAGCCGTGGAGCTTTTCGAGTTCGATGAACAGATGGAGCGCCGAGCGCACTTCGGGTTTGGATCCCGTCAGCGTGCTGACCGGATCGATCAGATCAATCGGCGTGTAGTGATGGCCGCAGACGCTGCAGTTGTCGCCCGGCTGATCTGGCGACTTGCACTTCGGGCATGTGCCGCGGACGAAGCGATCGGCCAGGAACGTCCCCGCCTGCGGATCGAACAACTGCTCGACCGTTTGCTCTTTCACCAAGCCAGCTTTGCGAATCGCGGCCCAGATCTCGTGGCAGAGCGCGCGGTTCTCTTCGCTGTGTGTGCTGCCATAGTTATCGAACTCGATGCCGAAGTCGGCGAAGTCGCGCTCATGGGCCGCCTGCATGTCGGCAATGAGGGCCTCTTCGCTCCGGCCTTCCTGCCGCGCGCGGATCATGATCGCCGTGCCATGCGTATCGTCGGCGCACATGTAGCGGCAATCGTTCCCAAACAGCTTCTGGAAGCGGACCCAGATGTCGGTCTGGATGTACTCAACCAGATGGCCAATATGGATGTGGCCGTTGGCGTAGGGGAGGGCGGAAGTGACGAGCAGTCGACGGGGCATGGAGTGCGGGGGAGTGGTAACTGGGGATCGGGGAACGGAAAAACAATTACTGCTAGCGTCGCAAATGCGAGCGGCCATTCTACCGGCCGACGCGATTGCCCGGGAGGCCACGCCGCAGGACCGATCGCGGCCGAGAAAAAGAGGCGTTTATGCATGCCTTGGTTCGCCACAACGCACGTCCTCGCGCCACGGCACGCGAAATGCAACTCTCCCTCTACGAATAGCCGAGTCGCCGCTAGCATGCTGACGGCAACTCGCAGAAACCTCGACAACCGTGGTGAATCGCCGCAATCTGGCGGACTCTCACCTATGGTTGCCCTTGTAAGAATTACGAATCTTGGACAAATTGGCCCGCGCGGCTGGAGACAAGAGTTTCCGCCGCGCAGATACGGCCACACTGACGTAGCATCCACAACTAACAGGCTGCCGACCCGCTCGATACGCGAAAATGGATTTTCGCCAGCGAGCGCCAAGGGCCGGCGCCGACAGGTCGACCTGACGACACGGAAGTAGTCATGGTGCAGACGCCGTCGCAGCGGCAGGCAATGATCGCCTGCCGTTACGGACGAGCCTCTCCACGCGACGCCATGCTTCTCGTCGCCAACGGCCTGCCCATGACATTCGCGGTCGAGCTCATGCTCAACCGCCCTGACCGAAGCATCCATGGAGGGAAGCAATGGTCTGGTTGCGAACTTTCACACTCGCTCTCTTCGCGGCGCTCGCCTGCCAACAGGCCGTCGGCGAAACGGTGCTGCTCGAATTCACGACGCAAAACTGCGGCCCCTGCCGCCGGATGCGGCCCGTGGTGCAGCAACTCGCTGCTGAAGGATACGCGGTACGCGAAGTCGATGCGTCGAGCCACCCACAGGCGGCCACCGACTATCGCGTCACTGGATTTCCGACGTTCATTGTGCTGGTCGACCGGCGCGAGTATGCGCGTCTGGAAGGAGGAACCGATCATCGTACGCTCGTGGAGATGATCCATCGCGCCACGGCGATCGCCGCGCAACAACAGCAGCAGCACCCGGCGAACGCGGACCCAGCGGTCGCGTTCGTCGGCTCGGGCGCCGAAACGGTCAACCCCTTCGCTCAAGTTCAACAGCCGCAACCGGGCCGCGTGACGCAGCTTAGCACTCAGCAAATCACGCCTGCCGTCGCTTCCGCTTCGGCTCCCAATCCATTTTCGCAGATTCCTACCAACTCCGTTGGTTCGCCGCCGGCGCAAAATGTCGCCGCGTCGGGCGGTCCGGCTTCCGCGCTCGCGACCGGCGGCGCGTCGGCGAAACTCGTCGACGCTACAGTGCGTCTCAGCATTGCCGACGCTCAGGGAAAGAGCACTGGCACGGGGACGATCATCGACGCCCGCCAGGGAAAGGCCCTGGTCCTCACCTGCGGTCATCTCTTCCGCGAATCGAAAGGGCAGGGAGTGGTCGACGTCACGCTCTTTCGCAACGGCCCCCAAGGCGCTGAGCCGATCGGATCGGCGCAGGCGCAGGTGATTGATTTCGATCTCGACCGCGACCTCGCGCTCATCTGCTTCGAGACGACGAGCCCGGTAGGGGTCACGCCATTGGCGCCGCGCGGTTCGGCGCTCGCCGTCGAGGCGCCGGTCACCAGCGTCGGCTGCGGCCATGGCGCGAACCCGACGCCTTGGGAGACGCGCATCACGGCAGTGAATCGTTACCAGGGCCACGCCAACGTCGAAGCGGCCCGCGCTCCCGAAGAGGGGCGCAGCGGCGGCGGATTGTTCAACGCCGCCGGCCAGTTGATCGGCGTCTGCTTCGCCGCCGATCCGCAAGGGAACGAGGGACTCTACGCTTCAATTGATTCGATCTACCAAAAGCTCGACGCGCTGAACCTCACCGCCACGCTGCAGACGCCGCCCAACGCCTCTTCGCAGCCGATGGAGCCCGCCCCGCAACCGCAAGTCGCCGCCGCGCCGGCGTCGTTTGAAGTTCGAGGGCAGAGCCCGACGCCCCCGCCGTCAACGGTCGGAGCCGACGCCGCCAACCCGTTTGCAAACGCTTCGAATCCGCAAGACGTTAGTGGCAATGCGAATGCGTCGCTGGGCCAACTTGCTGCCAACTCGCATTCGACTGCCGTCCCGGCGTCGGCACAACAGGTCGATCCAGCGACCCTCGCTCCTGAAGAACGGGCCGCGATTCAAGAAATTGGTCGCCGGGCCGGTAACTCCGAAGTGATCGTCATCATCCGGCCCCACGACGCCGCGGCGCCCAGCGACGTCATCAAACTCAAGACGGCTTCTCCCGAATTCGTGCAAACGCTCGAGGCGGCCGCCCGCCCGACTTCGTCAGCGGGCAATATGGCAGCGCAACCTGGTTCGTCATTTGTACGCTAGTCGTACGTTAGTCGACGCCCGCGGATCGAGCGATCCGCCGTCATAGTCGTCATAACTGGAACAGCGACGGGCCCGCCGGCCGCCGACTCCGCGGCCGCTCGTCGTGCAAATGCCCCGTGGCGACATATTCTTTCGGTGCAGGGCGCCGACGCGGCACGATACCACTCCTCAAGAGTGGCCATTGGACTTCTCGGCCCCGATTTGTCGGCTTCGCGCGGTTAACCGTCGACACGGTTTCGCCCTGCGTCGCTTGTTCTGGAGGGCGAACCGGTCATGCTCGCGTTTCTGATCGGCACAGCAATTCTCAACATCTTTCTCGGCTACGCGCTCGCCGTCTACCTGATGCGCGAGTCGTTGACGCTAGAGAATCATCGCGGCCAGGGAAGCTCTCCCAGAACCGGCGGCGGGCCGGTCGGCGAGCGGAACGAGCGGAGCGAGTTGTATCCTGCCAGTGCGACCACAGCACCGGTCCCCGGGCAGGCAGACGAATCGGCGACAAGGTCCGGTAACGGTTCAACGCCCCCCACGACCCCGCCCGCAACCATGTCCAGCGGAGACGCCGCTGCAGCCGCTGCCGAAACTGTTGATCGCGGCCCCGAAGAGATGGACCAGCAGTTGCTCGCCGGCATTGAGGACTTCCGCAGCCAACTCGCCAAACTTCGCTCGGAAACTGGTTCCGAAGAGCCGAAGCGGCGGACGGTAGCCCGGAAGTCGTAACAAATCGCCGACCTGTTACCGAGCTAGCTCAAAGATCGCCTCGACCTCGACCGCCATGCCGCTTGGCAGCGAAACAGCGCCCACAGCGCTGCGAGCGGCGATGCCATGCTCCTCACCGAAGACATCGCGCATCAGTTCGCTGAAGCCGTTGATGACGGCGGGATGATCGACGAACTCCGGCGTCGCCTGGACCAACCCGAAGGTCTTCACCAACCGGGCGATCTTGTCGAGGCTGCCGCAATGCTTTTGGAGCGTGGCGAGAATGGCGAGCCCAGTCTGCCGCGCCGCCTGATACCCGGCCGCTACGTCGAGATCGGCGCCGACGCGTCCTTGGGTCAGACTCCCATCGGGCCGCAATGGTCCGTGGCCCGAGAGGTAGAGCAGACCATTGATCTCGACGACCGGCTTATAAACGCCGACCGCCTTCGGGGCGGGGGGGAGTTCCAACTTCAATGCTGCAAAACGGGCTTCGACGCTCACGACGACCTCCGGTGGTGATTAATTCGTTGGCCGCAAAGAGGCACAAGATTCACAAAAAGGAAGAGAAGAGAGGAAGGGAAAAGACTACTGACTTTATTTAAATGACGGAGCCGTTCGTAGTCGGCCGCGCGCCTTTTCCCAGCAAACCTTTCCCTTTCTCCTTTTGCGTTCTTCTGCGTCTCTTCGCGGCTCACTGTTATTTGTTTTTGTCTTTATAAGCAGTCTGCGGATTGACCAACGGTTCGCCGATCACTTCCCACCCCCTGTCGGTCCGGCGGCGGAAGAAGCAACTCTCAAAGCCTTCGTGACACGCCGCTCCGGTCTGGTCGACCTTCAGCAGCACGGCGTCGCCGTCGCAATCGACGTACGCCTCGCAGACGTGCTGGACGTGGCCGCTTTCCTCCCCCTTACGCCACAAGCGGCCGCGGCTCCGGCTAAAGTAGCAGGCCCGGCCAGTGGCAACGGTCTCTTCCCAGGCCTCGCGGTTCATGTGGGCGAGCATCAACACCCGACCCGTCGTGGCGTCTTGGACGACGGCCGTGACGAGCCCGTCGGGAGTCTGGAAGTTGGGATGTTCAGCCGCCACGGCATTGCTCAAGGGAAAAAGATATCGACCATCGGGGTGCCACTGGCATCCTGCCAGTGCGGCAGTGGGTACTCGCTTGGCACTTCTCACTGGCAAGATGCCAGTGCCACCCGCAATCTCAGGATACCCGGCGCAACCGGCGCGCGTCTACGCACTTCTGCCAATCGTCGCTGAGACTTCCGTTGCCGTCGGCACGACCCGCGCGGCTGGCAATTCAGGCTCAACATGAGCGTTCGCCGCTCGTCTGCAGCACTTCGCGTGATCCGTCGATGGAACTAAACAGGTCCCGCGAACCTCCCCCTACCTGAATCGTCGGAGACGCCCCTTGAATCCCGCCGTCACGATCGTCCTGCCAGTCCACAATGCCCAGCGCACCCTCCGCTCGTCGTTGCTGGGGTTGATGGAATTGGCCGAGACGACAGGCCGCCGACTCCAGGTGGCGGTGGTCGACGACGGCTCCACCGACGCCACCTACGAGATTGCGTGTGAGCTGGCGAGCCAATTTCCGCAACTCCATGTGTTGCGGCAGCCTTACCAGCGGGGGCTGGGCGCCGCGCTGGAGCAAGTCCGCTCCCGGCTGGGCGTGACCGACGTCGTCGCCCACAACGGCATCGGCGAGATCGACCATCAGGAGCTGGCGCTGCTCCTGAACGCCGGAACCGAACGCCGCGACGCCCCCCACGCCCATGCTGCAGTGATGGCCGGCGAGGGACGCGGCACCCGCCGCGCC
>JBGSMO010000393.1:0-8004 GCA_041740115.1 Pirellulales bacterium | reverse complement strand
GGCACGCGCCCCGGCGGTCCCACGGCGGGCGACCTCGGCGACTTTTTAGGAATGCATCGTCCGATTTCACCCGGCGCCGGCGGCCGCCCCGGCGACGGTGGCTTGGCAGGAAACCGACCCGGAACGCGACCTGGAACGCTCCCCGGCGATGTCACCCGTCCCGGCAACCGCCCTGGCGACGGTAACCGTCCTGGCCAACCGGGCGATGGCAATCGACCAGGTCGCCCCGGAGAGGGGAACCGTCCCGGCAGACCAGGCGAGGGCAACCGCCCGGGACGCCCCGGCGATGGGGACCGACCTGGCCGTCCCGGTGAAGGCAATCGACCAGGCCGACCTGGCGACGGTGACCGTCCAGGTCGACCAGGCGACAACGGCTGGGCCAATCGTCCCGGCCGTCCCGGCTGGAACGACAACATTCACAATCGTCCCGGTTGGTCGAACAACATCAACAACGGCACGATCAATAACATCAATAACAACTGGAACACGGTCATCAATCGGCCGGGGAACAACTGGTATCGCCCCCAGCCCGGTTGGATCAACAGCCGCAACAATTGGGGCAACAGCGTCCGCAATAACTGGAACCACAACTACTGGAACAACGGTTGGTTCAACAACAACTGGTGGAACGGTCGTTGGAACAACTGGAACGGTTGGCACTACGGCTACGGCTGGGGCAACCACAACTGGAACTATTGGTGGACCATCCCCACTTGGGGAGCGCTCAACAATTGGTTCGTCTGGGGCACGCCCGGGTCCGCGTATTGGCAGCAGCCGATTTATTACGACTATGGCCCCGGCGGCAACGTGACCTTCCAGGACAACTCGGTCTACATCGGCGGTCAGCAGATTGCATCGACGGACGACTTCGCCAAAAGCGCGGCCGTGCTCGCCACCGTGCCCCCCCCCGCGACGGAGGAAGAAGCCGAGGCCGCCGAATGGATGCCGCTCGGCACGTTTGCTCTCTCGACGAGCAAAAAGGAAACCGATCCGTCGCGCATCCTGCAGCTTGCCGTCGACCGGCAAGGAATCATTAGCGGCACGCTCTACAACACAAGCACCGACCAGACGCAGGCGATTCAAGGTCAGGTCGACAAAGAGACGCAGCGCGTCGCATTCCGCATCGGCGACAACGAAAACATCGTCGCCGAGACGGGCCTCTACAACCTGACGCAGTCGGAAGCGCAGCTGTTGGTTCACTACGGAACCGCGCGGACCGAAACGTTCCTGCTGGTCCGTCTCGACGCGCCGCCGGAAGATGAGAGCCAAGGAACCGCCCCCGCGCAATAGCGCGGGACGGCATCTTGCCAGTGAGAAGTGTTTCTCGCAAAGGCGCGAAGGCGCAAAGAAAACGCAAAGAAGAAATACATCCAACCACGAAACACACGAAAAGCACGAAAGAAGAATTAAGGTAGCGCCAGACGACGTTTCGCGCCGAATAGTTCCCCGTATTCCTTTGCGCGGTCTTTGCGCCTCCGCGCCTTTGCGTGAAACATAAACCTCGGAAGATTACGCAGGTCACTTCCCCTGCAACTGCTCCGTCAGCCGCCGAAAGCATTCCAGCGTCTGCCGGCTCACATGGTGCTCAATCCCTTCCGTATCAATCGCCGCCACCTTTTCGCTCACGCCGATGGCGCGCAAAAACTGAAAGACGATCTCATGCGTCCGCCGCGACTTCGCGGCTAGCTGCCGGCCGGCGTCGGTAAGTTCCAGCGGCCCGTACGGTTCGCTGATCACCAGCCCTTCGCGCTTTAGCCGGGCGATCACTTTCGTCACGGTCACGTGGCTCACGTCGAACTGGCGGGCCAAATCAACGACGCGGCATTTCCCATGCCCGGCGTGCAACTGGTCAATTGCTTCGACGTAGTCCGCAGCCGTTTCCTGAGCGTGATCGCTGCGAGTCCGGCGGTGCTGATCGGCGAAGGTCTTAGGCTCGAGCATGAATGTTCCGGGTAATCGCGTGGTACGCGGCCTTCCTGCCGTCACGAAAGATTGCTTAGAAAATGTAGCCTTTGCTACGAAAATCGCCGATCCTATTCGTGGCGATCGGGCGGCGCCTCTTGCAGCCCTCGGCTCCGCCGGGGGGTAGCGCCACGCGAGGCGATGTCTGCCCGAATGGCGACCGACCCCCCGGCGGAGCCGGGGGCTGAAAAAGCGGACTCGCTGCAACTGGATCAACCCTAAAAGTTTACCACAAAGGCGCCCAGCGCGGCAGTTCGCCCGAATCCGCAACCTCCCCGCGCCAACCCCGGGTCGACTTCCAGCCGATCAAGAGAGAGCATGGTTCGACAGGGCCCTCCTGCGTCGTGGAACCTGCGTGAGGATTCGATGATTCCGATGTTCAGTCAAACCGCCCGCGCCGCCGCGTCACCGTCCCGTTGTCGGAACGTTGCGTTCCTGCTAGCCATATTGCTGGGCGGACAGGAGTTTGGCTGGCCAAGCGTTTGTCGCGGCGACCATTACACGCTCTTTCTTTGGAACCACGGCGACGGCGGCGAGAGTCAAGACGCCGCGGAAAAGCTCGCCGAGCCCCTCGTGACGGATCGCCCCGATTTCACCGAGGCATCCTCGACAGTTGGCTTGCGCGTGGTGCAGTTGGAAGCTGGCTACACCTACTCCTACGACGCCGACAATCTGACCAGCGCCGTCGGACACTCTTATCCGGAGACTCTCTTGCGCATCGGCGTTCTCGCCGAATGGCTGGAAGCCCGCGTCGGCTGGAATTATGCGTCGGGGACGGCGACCGTCTTCAACGAGAGTCGCGAAACCGTCAGCGGCGCCGAAGATTTGTATCTCGGCTTCAAATGGGCCCTCACCGGCCAGGCAGGCGTGCTGCCTGAGATGGGGATCATCACGCAGATGACCGTGCCGACCGGGTCGGACGCCTTCACCGCCGGCGAAACGCTCCCCGGCGTCTCCTGGCTCTACGGCTGGGACCTCAACGACTGGCTCTCCGCCGGCGGCTCTACGCAGGTGAATCGTGCGATCGACAGCGTTTCGGGCCAACCCTATGCCGAGTTCGCCCAATCGTGGACGATCGGCTACAGCCTGAGCGACCGCGTCGGAGCCTATACGGAATGGTTCGCCTTCTGCCCCGACGGCGCCGACTTCGATCACAATCAAAACTACGCGAACGCCGGCTTCACCTTTCTGGTCAACGATAACCTGCAACTCGACATCCGCGCCGGCGTCGGGTTGAACGAAGCGGCCGACGATCTCTTCACCGGCGCCGGCTTCGCATGGCGGTTGTAGATCACGGCTGTCATTGCAAGCGTCATCCTGAGCGAAGCGAAGGATCTGGCATCCCAAGCGAGCTTCCAGATTCTTCGCTACGCTCAGAATGACCGCCTGCAGGTAGGATACGGCGAAACCTCGCCAAAGTCATTTGCAGTGACGCTCGCAGATCAATTTCGAGCGCCTGCTTGACTCGCAGTGTAGCCACGGCTAAACTGCCGACATGAGTGTAGCCGTGGCTACAAATAGCCCAGTAGGCGTCGTTGCCGTGCGGAGAGAATTAAATGAAGGCCGACCAACGCTACAACGGTTTCACGCTGGTCGAACTCCTGGTGTCGATCGCCATCATCGGGATGCTGATCGCGCTCCTCCTCCCCGCCGTGCAAGCGGCGCGTGAGGCGGCGCGGCGCACCCAATGCGTCAACCACCTCAAGCAACTCGGCCTCGCCCTCCATAACTTCGAAGCCGCCCGCCAAACCTTCCCCGCCGGCTACTTGTCCGACCGCGTGACCGACCCTTCGCCCGACCCCGTCACCTGGGACGCTGCCCCCGGCTGGGGGTGGGGCGCGCTGCTGCTGCCGTATCTCGAACAGGCGGCGCTCCAATCGCAGGCGTCGCTCGACCAACCGCTCTGGAAACCCCAGTACGAGCAGTTGGTGAAAACGACGCTCCCAGTTTTCCTCTGCCCGTCAGCCACCGGCGGCAACGATCCGTTCGTCGTCGTCGACGAATCAGGCAGCCCGCTCACCAAGGAGGGCCGACACATTGAGCTCGCGCACTCCCACTACGTCGCCAGTCACGGCCAGGAATCGTGCTGGGGCGACATGTCAGGCCCTGCAGGCGACTTCGACGGCGACGTCTCCCGACTCGCCGACGGCCCCTTCTACCGCAATTCGCAGGTCAAAATCAAAAACGTCACCGATGGCCTCAGCAACACCGTCTTCCTTGGCGAGCACACGTCGCTGCTAAGCGACAAAACCTGGGTCGGCGCCGTGCCGGGAGCGTTCGTCCACCCCAAGCTCGATTCGCCCGACAACGCCCCCGAGTCGGCCGCGACGCTCGTCTTCGCCCACAGCGGCCCCGCCGCCGGCGAGACCGACGCCCTCGGCAACCCGATCATCCACCCGCCGAACTTTCCCACGCTCCACGTCTGCCAAATGCAATCAGAACATCCCGGCGGCGCGAACCTCATGATGGGAGACGCCTCGGTGCAGTTCGTCGCCGACGGCGTGCATCTCGAAACCTACGCCGCGATGACCAGCATAGCCGAAGAGGAGGCCGTCGATGCCCCGTTCTGACCCCCCCTCACATCCCCCATTAGCCGCGACGCGCCAGCGGAGCGCGAAAGCGCTCCTAGCCATCGCATTGGCGATCACCCTCGTCGGCTGCGCCGATCCCCCCCCGCTAGAACGCCCCAGCTACGACCTCGCCAAAGCCCTCTATGCCGTCTGCAATCGCCAATCGACCGAACACCTCGCCAAGTTCGACGAGGTCTTGGCCGAAGCGATCGCCGCCGGCAAGGTCGGCCCGCAAGAAGAAGCGGCGCTGCGCCAAATTGCCCAAGAAGCCGCCGCCGGTGAGTGGTACGATGCCCAGGAAATGGCCCGCGAACTGATCGCGGGGCAGAATTCATAAAGAACCGAGACCTCATGGATCAAGTACAGAGTCACCAGAACACGGTACTGAGTACCCTGTACCAACTCACCTTCTTCTTTGCGCCTTCGCGCCTTTGCGTGAGACATTCTAGTTTTTGATCTCACGCAAAGGCGCGAAGGCGCAAAGGAAATAGCAGGATGAAACAGGCCAATAGATGACAATTGATCGCAGATGGTTCTCGTGGTGTTCGCTGGTCTTGTTAGGCGTCGCCGTCGGCTGCACCGAATCCTCCCCGTCGCACGACGAAAAAAGCCACGAAGCCGCGCCAACGTCGGCGCACAAATTCAACGGCGAGTACCCGATCCAGGTCGTCGCCACGACCGGCCCCGTCGCCGAAATGGTCCGTCGCATCGGCGGCGATCACGTCACGGTCGAAGGCCTGATGGGCCCCGGCGTCGATCCCCATCTCTACAGTCCCGTCGCCTCGGAGGTGAGGAAGCTCACCGACGCCGACGCCATTTTCTACAACGGCCTCCATCTCGAAGGCCGCATGGCGGAGCTCTTCGTGAAGATGGCCCGCGCGAAGGCGACGTACGCCGTGACCGAGGGACTGCAAACTCGCAAGGACAAACGGCTCCGCGAGCCGCCGGAGTTCGAGGGCTTGTACGACCCCCACGTCTGGCACGACCCACTGCTCTGGGGCGACTGCGCCAGCGACGT
The DNA here is from genome assembly GCA_041740115.1 of Pirellulales bacterium. Lineage (GTDB taxonomy): Bacteria > Planctomycetota > Planctomycetia > Pirellulales > Lacipirellulaceae > Lacipirellula. The sequence continues at coordinate 2,454 of JBGSMO010000393.1, read as the reverse complement.
CGCTCAGATGCTCAGCGAATTCGACCCGGCCCACGCGGCCGACTACCAAAAAAACGCCGAGGCCTATCGCGCTGAGCTAACAGAAATCGACAAGTTCTGCCGCGACGAAGTCGCCAAAATCCCCGCCGACCGCCGCGTACTGGTGACGGCTCACGACGCCTTCGGCTACTTCGGCAACACGTTCGGCCTCGAAGTCTTCGGCCTCAAGGGGGTCAGCACCGAGGAAGAGAAAGACCTTAAACATCAGGAAGAGATCCAGCGCATGCTCGTGGAACGAAAGATTCCCGCCGTCTTCGTCGAGTCGGCCGTGGCGCCGCGGATGGTGACGTCGCTCGTCGAACCCTGCCGCGCCGAAGGCCTCGACCTGAAGATCGGCGGCGAGCTCTACGCCGACGCCCTCGGTTCGCCCGATAGCGACGCCGCCGACTATGGTGGTATGATTCGGCATAACGCAAAAACGATTGCCGCAGCGCTGAGCCGTGAGACCGCGGGTAAGTGAGTGTTGGCGAGTAAGTAAGTGTTGAGGTGAGTAGGGAAAGCTGGTCATTCTGAAGCGAAGCGAAGAATCTTGCTCCTCGTTGCGCTTGATCCGTCACTTTGCTTGGAACGGCATCCGCTTTTTAGTCCCGAAGGGACGCGCTGCGATAGCCCAGGGCGCAGCCCTGGGAAACAGATGCGTTGTCAGAACTTAGCCCTGAAAGGGCGCGCTTGCGCGCCCTTTCAGGGCTAAGCGGCTTCGTCGTCCGCCTACCCAGGGCTTCGCCCTGGGCTGCCACAGCGCGGCCTTTCAGGCCTCCACGCCTGGGTAGCCAGAGAGTTCATTTTTGACCGACATTCTTCAACGAAATGTGCTCTAGCCCACAAACATACTCACTCTGCCACTTACTCACCTAAACACGTACTCACCTACTCACTCCCCCAACCATGTCGAAGATCGCCCTCGAAATCCACGACATGACCGTTGCCTACCACCGCCGCCCGGTGTTGTGGGACGTCGACCTCCAAGTTCCCGAAGGCAAACTCGTCGGCGTCATCGGCCCCAACGGCGCCGGCAAGACCACCCTCATCAAAGCGGTCCTCGGCCTCGTTCCCCTCGCCAGCGGCAAGGTCGAAATCTACGGCCAGCCTTACCAAGACCAGCGACACCTGGTGGGCTACGTCCCGCAGCGCGAGTCAGTCGACTGGGACTTTCCGGTCACCGTACGCGACGTGGTGCTGATGGGAACCTACGGCCGACTCGGTTGGTTCCGCCGCCCTGGCCGCGCGGAGCGAGAACTCGCCGAGTCTTGCCTCGAGCAAGTCGGCATGGCCTCCTTCGCCCGCCGGCAGATTCGCCAGCTCTCCGGCGGCCAACAGCAACGCGTCTTCCTCGCGCGAGCCCTCGCCGAGCAAGCCCAGGTCTACTTCCTCGACGAGCCGTTCGCCGGCGTCGACGCGGCCACCGAATCGGCGATCGTCGATCTGCTGCAAACGATGCGTTCGGCCGGCAAAACGGTCTTCGTCGTTCATCACGATCTGCAAACCGTCCGCGACTATTTTGATTGGGTGATCCTGCTCAACATGCGGCTCGTCGCCTGCGGTCCCGTGAACGAAACGTTCACGCCCGAGAATATGCAGAAGACCTACGGCGGCCGGCTCACCATTCTCGACGAAGCGGCCGAAGCGATGCGCAACCGCGAGCCCGTACGATGACCGGCCTTTCTCTCAGCGACAAGGTGACGATCGGCGCCGCGCTCCTCGGCGGCGCCGCCGGAGTCGCCGGCACATTCGCCGTCTTGCGTCGCCGCTCGCTGGTGGGAGACATGCTCGCCCATGCCTCGCTTCCCGGCGTTTGCATTGCCTATGCGATCACCAATTCGCGCAATCTGTTTGGCCTGTCGATTGGCGCCCTCGTCAGCGGCCTACTGGCGATCGGCCTCATGACCCTAGTCGTCCGCTGGACCCGCACGAAGGAAGACGCCGCCATCGGCATCATGCTCAGCGGCTTCTTCGGCCTGGGAATCGTGCTCCTCTCAGTCGTCACGCGCTCGGCCGCCGGCGGCGGCAGCGCGGGACTCAATTCCTACATCTTCGGCGAGCCGGGCAACATGCTCGACAGCGATCTCTTCACGCTCGTCGGCGTCGGCGGCGGCGTGCTGCTGCTCGTCCTGCTGTTTTACAAAGAGTTCAAGCTCGTCTCGTTCGACCACGAGTTCGCCAAGTCGCAAGGCTGGCCGACCCTCTGGCTCGACCTGGGAATGATGACCGCCGTCGCCCTGGTGACCATCATCGGCCTGCCGATGGTCGGCGTCATTCTCATGGCGGCGATGATCATCCTCCCCGGCGCCACCGCGCGAATGTGGACGAATCGCTTCAACGTTCTCTTGATCCTCGCCGGCGTCATCGGCGCGGCCACCGGCGCCGTCGGCGTGCGCCTCAGCTCTGGCCTGCCGACCGGCCCCACGATCGTCCTCA
>JBGSMO010000362.1:0-1980 GCA_041740115.1 Pirellulales bacterium | reverse complement strand
GCACGATCAGCACCGTCGCCGCCGCTTTGGCCAACGGCGAAACGCCGCTCGGCGTGCTCCCCATGGGAACGCTCAACCACTTCGCCAAAGACCTCGGCATTCCCTTCGATCTCGCCGCCGCCGCCAAAATCATCGCCGCGAATAACCCGCGCCGCATCGACCTCGCCCGCGTCAACGATCAGATCTTCATCAACAACTCGTCGCTCGGCGTCTACGCCCGCGCTCTTGTCGAACGCGATGCCACACGCAGCCGCTCGCGGCTTGGCAAATGGCCGGCGATGACCCTCGCCGCGCTAAAGACCTTTCGTCGCGCCCCACTAATCCACGTCCGCCTCGATGCCGAAGGAACCGTGGTCAAACTGAAGACGCCGCTGATCTTCGTCGGCAACAATCGCTACCGCCTCGACCTGCTGAAAGTCGGCGCCCGCGACCGGCTCGATGAAGGGGTGCTCTCCCTCTACGTCGCCCGCGCCCAATCGCGCTGGGGCATGTTAAAGCTCCTGCTTAATGGCGCCCTCGGCCGCCTCCAGCAAGACCGCGATTTCGAAACGCTCTATCCCCGCGAAGTCTGGATGGAAACCCGCCGCTCGCGACTCCACGTCGCCGCCGACGGCGAAGTGATGCGGATGAACGCTCCGCTCCACTACGAGATCCTGCCGCATGCGTTGCGAGTATTATTGCCCTAACCCTCTTACCGCCCCCGGCTCCGCTGGGGGTCGACAACCACTTCAAAAGAAATCAGACTCATAAATTAACTTTCCTCTGGCCCCCTCCCCTTGAGGGGGAGGGAGCCGCAAAATACTATGTGAAGTAAACGGCCAACCTGCTCGTGCAATTCACTCCAAATGCGACGCATCATCCACCTCTCCGACCTCCACTTCGGCGCCGAAGAACCCGCCATCGCCGAAGGTCTCTTGCGCGACGTCGCCCAACAATCCGCCCATCTCCTCATCGTCAGCGGCGACCTCACCCAACGCGCGCGAGCCTCGCAATTCGCCGACGCCGAGCGTTTCCTCCAACACATCCCCCTCCCCCAAATCGTCGTCCCCGGCAATCACGACATTCCCCTCTACAACGTGATCTCCCGCTGGCTCACGCCGCTCGACAACTATCGCCGCTTCATCAACCGTGAGTTGGAGCCCACGTTCGACGACGCCGAACTCGCCATCGCCGGCGTCAACACGGCCCGCTCGAACACCTGGAAAGATGGCCGCATCTCACCGCACCAAGTCGAGCGCCTCCGCCGGTACTTCACCGCGCAGCCCGACGCGGCCTGCAAGATCCTGATCGCCCACCACCCCTTCATCCCGCCGGCGAAAGATCCCAGCGCCGCCCTCGTCGACGGCGGCCCCGCCGCGCTGCGCGTCCTCGAAGCCTGCGGCTGCCAACTGATCCTCGCCGGCCACCTCCACTTCGCCTACTACGGCGATGTCCGCCCCCATCACATCGAAGTCAAACGCTCGATCCTCGTCATCCAAGCCGGCACCGCCATCTCCCACCGCCGCCGCGACGAAGCGAACGCTTACAACGTCCTCACGATCGACGGCCCAACGCTGTCACTAGAAGTCCGAACCTGGAACGGCCGCGAGTTCATAGGCGCCCCGCCAGAACGCTTCACCCAAACCGCAGCAGGCTGGACCGCCCAGTAGCCGCGGGTCAACGACCGGCCGGAGCAAATCGCACCGGCCACGCCCCGTTACTTCGCCCATCCGTGACTATGCCTAGTCGCAGGGAGGTGGCAGACGATCTACAACAGTTTTTGGACGATCGGCCAATCCGAGTTCGTCGGCCTTCACCCTTCCTCGCAAATGGTCGCGTTCGAGGCGGAACCGAATCGAATCTAAGAACGTGTTTTGAAATTGCCTGATTAAACGAAAACAGCTACGGCTCCCTGCCTTTGGTGCCAGCCGAAGGAAGGAGCCGTAGCATGAAAACGGAGTGCGAGTATCCCAGCGATGTGACTCATCGACAATGGCAGTT
>JBGSMO010000316.1:0-7768 GCA_041740115.1 Pirellulales bacterium | reverse complement strand
CTGCGGCCGCCGGAAGAGAAACGAGAGCGTGCTCCAGCGAAAGAGCCGCCGCAGCGGGCCGCCGGCGACGTGCTGCCGTTCCACTTCGCCGCGGGCGTTTTCCAGCAGCGTCGCGTAATCGACCCCGGCGGGGCACGCCGTTTGGCACGCCAAGCAGCCGAGGCAATACGACATCTCCTCGGCAAATGTCGGCGTCACGTCGAGCCGGCCGTCGGCGACCTCGCGCATCAGGCGGATGCGGCCGCGGGGGCTGCTCCGCTCAAATTTCGTCTCGTCGTACGTCGGGCAAGTGGGCAAGCACATGCCGCAGTGCATGCATTGCTGCAGCACCGAATAGTCGAGCGATTTGAGGAGATTTGGTTCGGACAATGTCGAGCAATCAAACAAGGCAGAAGATTTGTTAACCGCGAATCACGCGAATCGGCGCGAATGGGATACAAGAAAGGGCGTCGCCATTTAAATTCAATTGATTCGCGTCGATTCGTGAGATTCGCGGTTCATCTATTTCGTAGAACGAACTCATTCAAAAATCTTTCCTGGATTAAGCAACCCAGCAGGATCCAGCGCGTGCTTCACCAGCTTCAGCAACTGGTAACTATGGTCGCCGAGTTGCTGACGCAGGTACGGCTTCTTCGCGAGCCCCACGCCATGTTCCCCGGTGATCGTGCCGCCGACGGCGAGCGTGCGGTCGACGATTTCGCCGAGCGAGAGCTCGACGCGGTGCATCTCGTCGGCGTTCCGTTCGTCGGTGAGGAACGTCGGGTGGAGGTTGCCGTCGCCCATGTGGCCGAACGTGCCGATCTGCAGGCCATGCTTCGCGGCCGACGCGGCGATGAAGGCGACCATGCCGGCGAGTTCGCTGCGCGGCACGGTGACGTCTTCGAGAATCGTCGTGGGCCGCACGCGAGCGAGCGCCGAAAAAGCCGAACGTCGCGCCGAGAGGAGCTTGTTCGCCTCGGCGTCGTCGGCGGCCGTGCGAACCGCGATCGCTCCGCGGGCCGAGGCGATCGCCGCCATCGCCGCGGCTTCTTCCGCAACGACAAGCGGATGGCCGTCAGTTTCCATGATCAGCACGGCGGCCGCTTCGGTTGGCAGGCCGACGTGGGCAAAGTCTTCGACGCAGCGGATCGTCTGTTGGTCGAGGAACTCGAGCGTGCAGGGAATGATCTTCGCCGCGATGATGTCGGAAACCGTCTCACCGGCCGCTTCGAGCGACGTGAACGACGCGAGCATCGTCTTGCGGCTCTGCGGTTGCGGGACAAGCTTGAGCAGCACCCGAGTGACGATGCCGAGCGTTCCTTCGGAACCGATGAACAGATCGCGCAGGTTATACCCGGCGACGTCTTTGACGCACTTGTTGCCGAGCCACACGATCTCTCCGCTCGCGAGGACCGCTTCAAGGCCCATCACATAGTCGCGCGTGACGCCGTATTTCAACCCGCGCAAACCGCCGGAGTTCTCGGCGACGTTCCCGCCGATCGTCGAGATCTTGCGCGAGCCGGGGTCAGGGGGATAGAAGAGGCCATGCTCGCCGGCCGCCTCGTCGATCGTCTGCGTGATGGCTCCAGCTTCGACTTCGATGGTGAGGTTCCGCGGATCGAGTTCGATGATCCGGTCCATCCGATTCAAGCAGACAACGAGCGAGCCGGCAATCGGCACGCTGCCGCCGCTCAGACCAGTGCCGGAGCCGCGCGTGACGATCGGCGTTGCGTGCCGGCGGGCAATTTGCACGCACGCGGCGACTTCGTGAGTGGTGAGCGGAAAGACGACGCAGGCCGGGTTCTGCCGCAGCGCCGCGGTGCCGTCGTAGGCGTAGACCGCCAGATCTTCGGGCGCCGTCAGCACTCGATCCGCGCCGAGTTGCTGGGCAAGTTCCTCGGCAAGCGGAGCGACCGTCTGGGACATTTGTATGTGGCTATTAAAACTCAGGAGCGGAATCGACCGATAGGGCGCCACTGGCATCTTGCCAGTGAGAAGTGCCGAGCGAGTCTCCGCTTCAGCACTGGCGACACGCCAGTGGCACCACGTCGATTGACGTTCTGCGCACCGATAAATGGCGGCGGACGAATGTCAAACCGCTATTATACGCCAACGGAGCCGTCCTTTTCAGTCGGCATAGAGCAGAAACTCTTCTCGTCGCTCGCGGAACTCTTCCAAATCGTCGGCGTAGAGCGTCTCGATTTCAGCCCGATCGGCGCCCGCCACGATCGCGTTGAACACTTCTTTGTTGATCAACAAGCGATCCGCTCGCTTCACTTGCCAATCGAGCGGATAGAGCCGGCGAAGCGTCGCGGCGATCTCCATGCCGACGGCGACCGGTTCGAACGTCGCTTGGTTGGTGATCGCGACGTTGACGCCGCCGCACTTCTGATCCTTGAACTTGCTGTCGTTCGGCGTGAACTCGATCGGCGTGAAGCGCACGCCCGGCAACTTCGCCGCGTTCAGGGCTGCGGCGAACTCCTGCGCATCGATCCACGGAGCGCCGAGCACCTCGAACGGCGTGTTGGTGCCGCGGCCGACCGAGACGTTCGTCGTTTCCCAGACGCCCATGCCCGGGTAGAGAATCGCTTCGGTGAGGCTCCGCATGTTGGGCGACTGATTGATCCAGAGCAAGCCGGTGGCGTCCCAGTAGTCGCCGCGGCGCCAGTTCTCGGCCTTGATCACTTCGAGGTCGACGTCGACCTCGCGCTCAGCGCGGTACATTTTCGCCAACTCGCCGATCGTCAGCCCGTGGCGAAGCGGAACCGTGTGGCAGCCGACGAACGACTCGCGCCCGCCGTCGGCCAGCGGGCCTTCCATTGCGACGCCGCCGATCGGGTTGGGTCGATCGAGGACGACATACTTCAGTCCATGTTCGCCGGCGGCTTCCATCGCCCACGCCATCGTCGATTCGTAGGTGTAGAAGCGACAGCCAATGTCTTGAATATCGAATACCAGCGTGTCGATGCCCTTGAGTTGCTTCTCGGTCGGCTTGCGCGTCTCGCCGTAAAGGCTGTGAATCGGCAGACCGGTCGCTTCGTCGCGGGCGTCGGTGATGCCGTCGTGATCGAGCTTGCCGGCAATGCCATGCTCGGGGCTGAAGATGGCGACCAATTCGATGCCGTCGGCATTGTAGAGCAGGTCGACGTTGCGTCGCCTGTCGCGATCGACGCCGGTGTGATTGGTGATCAGGCCGACGCGGCTGCCTTTCAATTGCTTGAAGTTGTCGCGAACGAGGACGTCGAGGCCGGTGAGGGTGGGGGGAGGTGACTGGTGACTAGTGACTGGCGATTGGTGATCAATCGAGGCTGCGGGCTGTTCGTGCGCGGCGATACGAACGTTGTCGGCAGGCGCCTTCTCCGCAGATGCCGACGCAAGCGTGGCGAGCGAGGCGTTCGGTCCGTCAATCGCCGCTGCCGCCACCGTACCAATGCGGCCGGCGAGCGGGTTAACCGATCCGTCGCCACTGGGATGCACGCGGTTCGAAAGGAAAATCACGAACAGGTCAAGCCCGGGATCGATCCACATCGCCGTGCCGGTGAAGCCGCCGTGGCCGATGGCCCGCGAGCTGAGGAGCTCGCCGCGGTTCGTCGAGTAAGCGCTGCGATTGTCCCAGCCGAGGGCCCGATGGTTGCCGGCAACTTCGCGCGGCCGCATCATCTCGGCGAGCGTGGCGCGGCTCATCACGAACGGCGGCATGGCGTGCGCTGCCTGCGTCTCTTCATCGCCGGCGGCAGGCGTGCCGTTGGCGCCGCGGAGGAAGGCGTCGCAATAGATCGCCAGATCGGCGGCCGTCGAGAACAGCCCTGCGTGGCCGGCGACGCCTTCGAGCAAGTAGGCCCGCGGGTCGTGGACTTCGCCGCGCATCCAGCGATCTTCGCGCTTCTCGGTCGTGGCAGCGCGCTCTGCCAACTCTTTCGACGGCGTGTAGCCTGTTTCCAGCATGTTCAGCCGCTCGAAGATCTCCTCGGAAGTGAACTGCTGAAGAGGCTTGCCGTATGCTTGTTCGACCAACTTTCCCAACACGATGAAGCCGACGTCGGAGTAAACGAAACCGCGATCAGCCTTTTTCTCGGCGCTCAGGTCACAGATTCGTTCCCACGATTTGTTCGGCCCGTCTTCGTAGTCTTTAAGCGAGTTATCGGGTATCAATCCGCCGCGATGCACAAGCAAGTCTTCGACGGTGATGTCGTCCTTGCCGTTCTTGCCGAATTCAGGCAGATATTGGGCCACCGGATCACGCAGACGAATATCGCCCTGTTCCACCAAAATCATCACGCTCGTGGCGGTGGCAATCGGCTTGGTGAGGGACGCCATGTCGAAGAGCGTATCGACCGTCATCGGTTCTTCCGACGGTTCGACCCGCCGGTTGCCGTACGCCTTCAGAAAGCCGATGCCGCCAGTGCGGCCGATGGCGACGACGCAGCCGGGGAGATGCTTGGCCGCGATTTCCTCCTCAACGATCTCGTCGATGCGCGCGAGTTGTGCGGCGTTGAAGCCGAGTTCGCTAGGCAAGACCTGCGGCAATTCGGCAATGGCCGCTGGGCCGGCGACCAACAACATGCCTGCGAGGACGAGCGAGATCATTCGACAAATAGAAGCGTGCATCATGGCGACAACCCAACGAGATCGATGAATTCAAGCGGCGGCAGATTCTTCAGGCGAGTTATTCAGCGGCGTTTGGCTCAGCAATGCGGCCAGGCCGAAGGTCGCCAGCGAACCGATCACGGCATACCAGGGCCAGAAGATTGGCTTCCAGGGCCAACGGAGCGCCGGGATCGGCCACTGTTCCCAGGTGCTGAATTCCACGTACGACAGGGCCATGAGCCCGACGATGAATGCAATGAGGGCGGTTCGCTCTTTCACCCACGGCAACAGGACGGCGATCAGGTACAGTCCTAGCATCGGTCCGCTGGTGAAGGCGGCGATCTTGAGGACTCGTTCGACGACGCTCTGGTCGGCTCCTTGCCAGTAGCTCACTAGCGCGATGCTGATTTGCAGCAGGCCAAAGACGCCGGTGGCGATCCGTGAGATACGAAGTTGCACCACGTCAGTCATTGGCGTTCGACGCAGTGGGATGATGAAATCGCTTACCAATGCGGTAGCCGACGAATTAAGCGAACCGGAGATGGTCGACATCGCGGCCGAGAAGACGGCGGCGAGGGTCAGGCCGACAAGCCCGGGACGCAAGAAATGGACGATGAAATAGGCGAACGCCCGATCGTTCGATTCAAACTGCTTATGCTCCGGAAAGGCGTTGAAGTAGGCGGCCAAGCCGACGCCGATCGTGAGAAAGAGCAGGAATTGCAGGCAGACGACAAACCCGCTGGCCAGCAACGCCCCGGCGGCGCCCCGCTGACTGCGAGCAGTTAAGAGCCGCTGCACGGTGAGCTGATCGGTGCCGTGCGTCGCCGCCGTGAGGAACATGCCGCCGATGAGGCCGGCCCAGAACGTCATCGTCGGCGTGAAGAGGCTGAATTGGAAGTCAAAGAGGCGGAATTTGTCATTGGCCGCCCCAAAGGCTTGGAACTCCTCCCAACCTCCGGGCAAAGCGTAGATGATCTCGTAGAGCGCCACGCCCGCGCCGATAATGTAGATGACAAACTGGACGCAATCGTTCCAGATGACCGACTTCACGCCGCCAATGTAGGTATAAATGATCGTCACCACCCCCATGACGACGATTGACGTCGGCAGGTCGATGCCCATCGCGGTATGCAAGACCAGTGCGGAGAGATAAAGCCGCAACGCATCGCTGAGATTCCGCGTGACCAAAAACAGCAGTGACGTCGCACGGCGCGACAGCTTGCCGAATCGGCGCTGGAGGACTTCGTAAGCCGTAAAGGGCTCGCCGCGAAAGTAGAGCGGCAGCAGAATCGCGACCACCACCACCCGCCCGACAATGTAGCCGAAGGTGATTTGCAGGAAGCGAAGGTCGCCTCCAGCGGCGAAGGCCATGCCGGGGATGCTCAGAAACGTGACGGTGCTGGTTTCGGTAGCGACGATCGAGAATAAAACGGCCCACCACGGCAGCGACTTATCGCCGAGAAAATAGTCCTTGGTCGACTTTTGGCCCCGTCCTACCCAGACGCCGACCGCCAGCATGACGAGCAAATAGGCGGCGACGATCGCGACGTCGATGGAGCGCAACGGGAACTGCGGGGTCGAAGTCGTCGCGGCCAGCAGCGGCATGAACGGTTCCCGATAAATTCGACAGAAGTAGACAAATGACGATTCGGAGGCAGTCTTCAGTACTGGCGCCAGCCGAAACCGGAGCTGCCAGCGGAGAACGCCGATTTGCCCGAATCAGCCTCAAATAGCCCGGCGTCTTGCAGTCGGCCGGCAAGAAACAGGCACGTCGCCCAAGGCCAAAGGGCTGATAGCTCACAGTATAACTGGCAAGCGGCGGTCATAAGCCGGGCCAGCGCAGATTTTACTCTCTTTCGCGCATCGAATCTGTCTTACGCCCGAGACCGTTACTAGAATCGAAGCATGCTCGAACATCTGACCACCGAAGCGCGGAACCCCGCTTCCGAACACCTCGATAGTCTCACTCCGCTGGAGTTGGTCCGGCTGATTAACGAGGAAGACGCCAAGTGCACCGAGGCGGTGGCGGATCAGGCAGAGCAGATCGCCAAGTCGATTGAAGTGATCGCTCAACGGCTTTCGCATGGGGGGCGGTTGATCTACATCGGCGCCGGGACTTCGGGGAGGCTGGGGCTGCTCGATGCGGCCGAGTGCCCGCCGACGTTTCGGTCGGATCCTTCGCAAGTGGTCGGCATCATTGCGGGCGGGCCTTCGGCGATGCTGAAAGCTGTGGAAGGGGCCGAAGACTCGCAGACGCTGGCGGAAGAGGACCTGCGGAAGATTAATCTGAGCAGCGACGACGTCGTCGTCGGCATCGCCACCAGCGGGCGGACGCCGTATGTGCTGGGGGGCCTCGACTACGCTCGCAGCGTCGGCGCGTATACCATCGGCTTGGCATGCAATCGCGACTCGCTGCTACGGACGCGGGCCGACGTCAGCATCATTCCGGTCGTCGGGCCGGAAGTCCTCAGCGGTTCAACCCGCATGAAGGCCGGCACGGCGACCAAGATGGTGCTGAACATGCTCACCACCGGCGCCATGGTGCTGTTGGGCAAGACCTACGGCAACCTGATGGTCGACATGAACGCCAGCAACTCGAAGCTGCTGGAGCGGGCCAAGCGGATCGTCTGCACGCTAACGGAGCTCGCCCCCGAGCAGGCGGCGTCGTTGCTCGCCACATGCGATGGGGAAGTGAAGACCGCGATCACCTCCTATCGGCTGGGCGTTACGCCGGAGGAAGCCCGCGTCATCTTGCATGCGACGAACGGCCATCTGCGAGCGGCGCTGGAATCGATGGGCCGGCTTAACGGGAATGGGCACGCGTCGAGCAACGGCCATGCGGCCAGCGGCAGTCTCTAGTTCGCAGCGGTCGCTGTGAACCTTCTGCGGTGGCGTAGCACTTTTGCTGGCGGCGGTTCACAATGAATCGATGGCGCAAGCGTAGCCATTGATCGTCGTAAGATTGCCCGTTTTTCATTTGGCCCCGTGACGTTGCCTTCTGATGTCGAGCGATTCTCCAACATCGAACGCAGGGCTTCTCGTCGTCGGCGTCGACGGCGGCGGGACGAAGACCGAGGCGTGGCTCGCGCGAATCACGGGCGGCGCAGCGCCGGAGGTGATTGGCCGGGGGCTCGCCGGTTCCTCCAATCCGCGCGCCGTTGGCATGGAGATGGCGCTCGCGAATTTGGCCGAGGCGGTGGCC
>JBGSMO010000283.1:0-6473 GCA_041740115.1 Pirellulales bacterium | reverse complement strand
CCGCCGCGTTCGCCTGCGCGGCCGAGGCGGAGCGGCTACTGGATGAAACGTTGCAACGGATCGCGGCGACCGCGGTCCCGTCGCTTCCCGCGGGCTCGGCGCCCTTGCCGCTCGATTGGACGACGCTGGCCGAATTGCGTTCGTTGGAAACGGCGCTGCCGGGCGGCTCGCCGCCGCAAGCGATCCCGGGAGGAGATTTCGAAGATCTCAACGTCCTGCTGCAAAGCGGTTGGCAGCGGATCGAGCAGCCTCCGGCCGGGGTGAAGACGGCAGTGCGGCTATCGCCCGAAGCCCCTGGGCAGGGGACCTATTGCTTGGAACTCCAGGTGCTGAATGAGACGCCGGGGGGAACGCCGCCGGCGCTTCCCGCTGCGCCAGTGTGGGTGACCTCGCCGCCGTTGCAGACGCCGCCGGGGCATCTCATCGAAATCAACGGCCTGGTGCGGGTGGCCGAGGCTCCGCTTGGCGTGGCCGACCCACTGGTGATTTTTGACTCCGTTGGAGGCGAAGAGGGAGCGATTCGTGTCGAGTCGTCGCCCGCTTGGCGTCCCTTCCGCATGCTACGCGTGCCGACGCCAGGGGCCGAGATGCGGCTGACCATTGCCCTGGGCGGGGTAGGACGGGCGCAGGTGGATGGGATTACCCTGCGGTATATCCCACTGCGGCCGGCGACGGTGGCGCAAACGCCGCGATAAAAGCCACAGGCCTTCAGGCTGTGAGGATTGTGTCGCACGGGTCGACGCGCTGGAGCCAGCGGGGCGATGAACACCCTCTCGCAAGGCCTGCCGCTCCTTGTGGCTCGTTTGGCCGCAACTTATACTCGGCGTTTCACTTGGAGCGAGAATGGACAAGCTGGAACAGCCCTTCTGGGACTGCTGAACCATTGCCGTCCGGCCGTCGTAGTGCGTGTTACGTCGGATTCTCGCTAGCATGTCGGGCGTGCCGCCACGCGGCGCCGTCGCCCGCACCCGACCAAGCCGTCTTTCTTCTCCGGTTCGCTGACCCACGATCGCGTTTATGAGCGAAGAAATTATCCTACAGACGCGGGCCCTGTCGAAGGTGTACCGCGATTTCTGGGGCCGTCAAAAAGTCCGGGCCCTCAAGGGACTCGACCTGGAAGTCCGCCGCGGCGAGGTCTTCGGCCTGCTAGGCCCGAACGGCTCCGGCAAGACGACGACCATCAAGCTGCTGCTGGGGCTCCTCTTCCCCACCGAGGGAGAGGCGCTCGTCTTCGGCAAGCCGGCCAGCGACGTCGCCAAGAATGAGCGGCTCGGCTACCTGCCGGAAGAGTCGTACCTCTATCGGTTCCTCACGGCGGACGAAACGCTCGACTTCTACGGCCGGCTGTTCGACATGCCGTCGGACGTACGCCGCAAGCGGATCGACGAGCTGATCGAGATGGTCGGTCTGCAGAAGGCCCGCAAGCGGCAGTTGCAAGAATACTCCAAGGGCATGACTCGGCGCATCGGCCTAGCCCAGGCGCTGATCAACGACCCCGAGCTGATCATGCTCGACGAGCCGACGAGCGGCCTCGACCCGATCGGCACCCGCGAGATGAAGGACATGATCCTGCGTCTCAAGGACGAAGGGAAGACGATCGTCATGTGCAGCCATCTGCTCGCCGACGTGCAAGACGTCTGCGATCGGATCGCGATTCTGCATCAGGGCGAGCTGAAGGAACTGGGCCGGGTCGACGAACTGCTGAAGGTGGCCGACGTCACCCAGATTCGGGCGAAGAACCTCTCGGTCGATTGCCAGAACGAGCTGCGCGACGTGATCTCCCGCCACCATGGCGAGTTGATGTCGCTCGACAATCCGACGACGACGCTCGAAGAACTGTTCCTCGACATCGTCCGCGACAGCGAGGCTCGTCCGGGTCGCCGCGCGGGCGTGAAGTAGTCAGGCTGCAGACTCCAGACGGCAGACTTCAGGACCGAAAGTGCAACCGTTCCGAGAAGAGAAGCCCTTATTGACCACCTCAACCTAAAGCCTGCAGCCTGACGCCTGCGGCCTGATGCCTCTCCTTCCCAATGGTCGTCGAACAACAACTACTCCCATATTTCCAGTGGCTGCTTACCGGCGGCGAGAATTCGCTCGGCGCGCTCGCGAGCTTTTTCTTCGTCTTTGTCGGCGTCGCGATGGCGGCGCTGGTGATCGGGTTCGCGATTGCGGCGTCGCGCTATGGGATCCTCCGCGGCGGCGACGTCACCTACAAGACGGTCAGCGAAGGGCTGAGCGAACTGGTGCAAACCGCGCCGCGCCGCGTCTGGGCGATCGCTCGGCTGGCGATTAAAGAGTCGATGCGGCGTCGCGTGGCGGTGGCGCTGGGCGTCTTCTTCCTGGTGCTGCTGTTCGCCAACTGGTTTCTGAGTACGAATCACCAGGAGCCTGCGCGACTGTACCTGAGCTTTGTACTGACGGCTTCGACATACCTCGTGTTGGGCGTCGCGCTGCTGCTGAGCGCGTTTAGTCTGCCGGGAGACTTCAAGACCAAGACGATTTACACCGTCGTCACCAAGCCGGTGCGCGCCGGCGAGATTATCCTCGGGCGGATCATCGGGTTCACGATCGTGATCACCGTGCTGCTGGCGATCATGGGGGTCGGCAGCTATATCTTTGTCGTCCGCTCGCTCGATCACTCGCATACGGTGGAGCTCGAGAGCTTCCAAGTCGTCACCAGCCCGACGGGCGAAGAGGCCGGCAAGGAGGGAAACACTTCCCGCGACGCCGGCCACCGGCATGAAATCACGCTCGACGCCGAGGGGAATGGCGAGACTACCGTCGAAAACGGCCACACCCACGCGATCGAGTCGATCGGCGAGAACAAGTACCGCGTCTCGCCGCCGCTGGGGTTCATTCGCGCTCGCGTGCCGCAGTACGGCAAGTTGCGGTTTATCGACCGCTCGGGCGCCGCGAAGGATACCGGCATCAGCGTCGGCAGCGAGTGGACCTACCGCAGCTTCATCGACGGCAACACGCCGGCGACCGCCATCTGGACTTTCGACAATGTGAGCGAGGCGGTCGATCCCAACGCTCCGGAGGACGAGAAGTCACTGCCGCTGTCGCTGATTGTCCGCGTCTTCAAGACCCACAAGGGGGTCATCGGCCAGGCGTTGCAGGGGACGATTCAACTGCGCAATCCCGAAACCGGGCTCACTAGCGAACCGCTTAGCTTCGACGCCCAGGATCAACAGGTCGACGATTTCAACATTCCGCGGAAGCAATACTCGCAGTCGCGGCAGGAGATCGACCTCTTCAAGGATCTGGTGAGCAAAGACGGCAAGATCGAGGTGCTCGTGAAGTGCCTCGACCGCGGCCAGTACTTTGGCTTCGCGCAGGCCGACATGTACATTCGCCATCCCGACGGGTCGCCGATCGCCAGCTTTGCCAAGGTCTGCGTCAGCATTTGGGTCCAGGCGGTGATCGTCGTGTCGGTCGGCGTCACGATCAGCACCCTAGTGAGCGGCCCGGTGGCGATGCTGTTCGTCGTCGGGTTCATCATCCTCGGCTTCTGGCGGCAAGATTTTGTGGACATCGCCACGGGCAAGTCGTACGGCGGCGGTCCGGCGGAGTCGGTGGTTCGCATCGCGACGCAGGCCAACGTGATGGTGCAACTCGAGGATACGCTGCTGAACAACCTGGTGACCGGCTTCGACAAGTTCTTCGCCAAGCCGATCATGTGGGCCGTGGCGCAGACGCTGCCCGACTTCCGCAGCTTCAGCACAGTCCGCTACGCGGCTGACGGGTACAATGTGCCGTGGGATCGCGTGTTCCAGGACGTGACGGTCTGTTTGGGCTACGTCATTGGCTTGTCGATTATCGGTTACTTCCTGCTGCGGACCCGCGAGGTGGCGAAGTAGTCGGACTGTTCCAAGCGAGTGACGACGCAATCATATAAGAGCCACCCGCCGCGGCGGGTGGCCGAACTGTGAGTGACAGCGGTTCGCGGCGCGTCCACCGGCAGAGCCGGTGGCTTCAAATCGTGGTCAGGCTCGAACGCCCGACCTACTGAGGTGAGTGATGAATTCGAATAACTCCTTCTTCCGCAAGATGGTCTACCTCTGCTGCCTGATGATGGTCGCCGTGCCGATCGTCTGGCTCGGCCGACCTTCGAGCCCCGGCGATCTGGGGGGCAAGCTCGCGCAACAACGGACCGAAGCCCGTCTCGGCCAGGCCGACCTCGGCTCCATCGACCCGGCGAGCGAAACGATCCGCCTCGCCACGCTCGGTCTTCGCGGCATCGCCGTCACCATGCTCTGGAACGCCGCCAATAACTACAAAAAGACTGAAGACTGGACCGCGTTCCAGTCGACCCTCGAGCAACTCGCCCGCCTCCAGCCTTACTTCGTGAAGGTATGGCAATATCAGGCGTGGAACCTCTCCTACAACGTCTCGGTGGAGCTCGACAACGTCCGCGATCGCTTCTACTACGTGAAGCAGGGGATCGAGTACCTCATGGACGGCATCGGTTACAACCGCGACCATCCTCGACTGCTCGACGACCTTGGTTGGTTCACCGGCAACAAGGTCGGCCGCGCCGACGAGCATGAGATCTACCGCAAGCTCTACAAACTCGACGAAGATCTCAACCCGAACGACGACCCGTCGCTCCGCGACAACTGGCTCGCGTCGAAGCATTGGTACGAACAGGCGGTCGCTGCCGTCGACGAGAAGGGCCAATCCCTCTCGACGATGAACCCGACGACGTTCTACGATTCCCCCGCGCGGTCGCAAATCAGCTATGCCGAGGCGATCGAAGAAGAAGGCATTTTCGGCGAGACGGCCAAACGGGCCTGGCGTGATGGCGGCCGGCTGTGGAAAGAGTATGGCGAGCGCGAAATGCCCTCGACCGACGACTTCATGATTCGGCTCGTCGACGAGAACAAGTGGAAGCTGGAGGCTGCGCGGCTGCGGAACGAACTCGACGCGCTTGATCCTGGCATCGAAGCGAAGATGAAGGAAGAAGCGCAAGGCCAGCTAACAGCGGACCAGCGGCGGGTGTGGGAGTCGCTCCCCGCCGAGCCGACCGCCGAGGAGCAGAAGTGGCATACCGAAGCGCTAGGGTTGATGGAAATCTCCGTGCCGAAGATTGCCGCCCGCATTGCCAAAGATCAGCCCGAGAATGCCGCGAAGGCGCAAAGTCTGGCGACGCGCATCGAAGAAGCCAACCGCCGGGCGAATCTGATCAGTAGCAATCGCGACGTCGCCAACTTCGAGTATTGGAGCATTCGCTGCAACCTGGAACAGACCACCGAAGCGCTCAAGGCGCGCGACTTCGCTCACCAGGCGGAGAAACGGTTTGCCGAGGGCGATCCCGAAGGGGCGATGGGACTCTACGAACAAAGCTTCGTCGAGTGGGGGAAAGCGCTCGACCAGTTCCCCGAAATGCCGCGCGACTCGACCACCGGCGGCGACTTGATGGAGTTCATCGAAGATTACGCCGCGGTCCTCGAACAGCTTGATCTGAGCTTGGAGGACGAAGAGGTCGCCAATCGGTTTGCGTTGTGGGAACTGCTGGAGATTAACGACCAGCAGCGGAAATTCGCCCCGGCGATCGAAGCCTACAAGGCTCGCAAGGCGGGCCTGCCTGTGCCAAAGCGACCCGAGGCGGCTGAGACGGATTCGCTGATCAATCCGGCGGAGGCGTTGCCGCAGTGATTGCGTGGGCGCCAGTCATTCTGAGCGGAGCGAAGAATCTAGTGTCTTACCTCAACTTTCAGATTCATCGCTCCGCTCAGAATGACGGTGACGTCAGTTAGTCTATTCTGAAGATCTATTCCCCCCAAGCGCACGGAGCGGCGGCTTGAGCGATTCCTGGCGCCACGCGGGCGGATTCTTGGGGCGTTGGGTGCCAGTGCTCGCCGTGGGCGGCGGCATGATTGCCGCCGGGCCGCCGGACGGGCTCTCCGCGAATGCGTGGTGGTTCGCCGCCGTTTTCACCGCGACGATCGTCGGCTTTCTCTCTCGGCCGCTGCCGATGGGGCCGATGGTGCTCGTCGGCCTCGTCACGTTGCTGCTCGCCGGGGCGTATGGCGACGGGCCGAAGGCGGTCGAAGGCATGCTGAGCGGCTACGCCGACGCCACCGTATGGTTGGTCGCCTCGGCTTTCTTGCTGTCGGGAACCGTCGTGCGCACCGGGTTCGGCCGACGGATTGCTCTGCTGCTCATCCGCTCGCTCGGGCGAACGACCCTGGGGCTGGGATATGCGATCGCGGGCTCGGAATTGCTTCTGGGTCCGATCATTCCGTCGAACACGGCGCGCGGCGGCGCGGTCATGGCGCCGATCGTCAACGCGCTCGCGCTGGCGCTTGGCGCTGCGCCTTACGGCGAGCGGCGTCAGACGGGAGGCTACTTGATGCTGTGCGGCGCCCACGCCAACTTGATCGCCGCGGCCATGTTCTTCACCGGCATGGCGGCCAATCCGCAACTCGGCATCTTCGCTCGCGACGTCTTCGACGTGCGGTGGGATTGGA
>JBGSMO010000261.1:0-18339 GCA_041740115.1 Pirellulales bacterium | reverse complement strand
GCCGACAGGGCCGGCGGCCGCGGCGGCGTCGGCGCCGATGGTGAATTTGCCGCGCATCAGATTCTCGACGCTGGTGCGCGTGCGGAAGATGAGGACGACGTCGGTTCCCTGGACGCCGGCCTGCCAGCCGATGCTGCCGCCGGTGAGGGTGAGGAACTGCGGCAAGCTCCACTCCCCTTCCGCGTCGCGGGTCATCACGACGCCTTGGCCGCGGCGGACGCCGACGACGAAGCCGACCTTGATCACGCGCGGGATGATGGCGATCGCCTGAGCCTCGGCCAGCATGTTTCTAGGAATGCGGCGAGCCGGGATCGCGACGAGTTCAGCAAGGACCTGTTCGGCGTCTTGAATCGTGACGTTGGGGTCGTTGGCGGCGGCGGTGCGCGGAGCGGCGAGCGACGCGACGCCGATGAGGGCGAAGAGGAGGAATGCGGATGCGGCTGAATGGGTGCGGGGCATGGGTGAACTCCGTTTCTGGGTGCGAGACCGCTGCTAGATGCTGGTTGCTAGATGCTGGTAAAAGCCACCGGCTCGGCCGGTGGACGAAGTGACGGACGGAGCCGCTTGGTTGTTCGTCCACCGGCGGAGCCGGGTGGCCTTTATTTGCGGGAGCAGTTTAGCCCAGTTGGGCGGTTTGGGATGCGCGAGATTCGGGAGTTTTGGCTGAATAGCATTGTTGGGAGGCGAACATTTCGGCGGGTGGATCGCTCTTGCTGGCGTGCGGCCGGAGGTTCGGTGGCGAGGGGTACGAGTGCGGCGCACCTTAATAATCCGTCACCGACGAACCAATGGGGCGGCCCGGAACGTATAGCTGGGACGGCTAGATTTCTGGGGGGAAATCCGCAGCAGGGAGATTAGGCGATGAGCGATTCGGAAACGCGGGGCCATGCGCCCGGGAATGGGCGGAATGGCATGGGCGACGGACTAAATTTATCGCCGGAGGCGATTGCGCGCCTGGAAACGCTGGACGACCTCATATTCCCGGCGATCGACGGCGATCTGGCAGCCGCCGCAGCTTCGGCGCCTGTCTGGCGCGAGACGGTAGCCGAACTGGGGCCGGAGGCGGTGGCGGAGTCGCGGAGCGAATACTTGCGGTATGCGCGCTGCACCTGGCAGTTCCTGAACCGGCAGACGGTGCAGCAGCCGCTGCGGATGCTCGCGGTGCTGAAGGTGATTGGGCTGCTGATGGGGGATGAGGCGTGAGGCCCTGCGGGCTGATGCTTGATGCTGGTTGCTGGTTGCGTGATGCAGGGCAGCATGGTCGGGGACACTATTTCGCATCTGCTTGGGTTCTCAAATCGTACCCTTTGCTCCCTTCACGTGGAGAGGAAGGGAGCTGGAAGAGTGACTATGAGGGTCCATGACACGCGCTCGCTTTGTGCGGCCACTCACGCCTTGCTATATTGGGGAGAAGGCTTTCGACTTTTCCTCGCTGGGCAAGAACTTCCTTGGACGCCGTGAACTTGCCGCCGTCCTCTGTTTCTGCGCCGTCTCCACGCCGCGTGTCGGTGCGTTTATGGTTGCTCACGGCGTTATTGTTGCTCGAATCCGTACTGGCGATTTTGCTCCAAACGCTCGGCTGGTTCGAAACGGGCGGATTGCTGCGCCAAGCCGCCTGCGCGATGCTCGCCTTGTTGCCGTTGGCGGCGGCCATTGTCTTGGTGGCGTGGCGGGGGTTTCGCTTTAGCGTTCAAGTGATGTTGATCGCGACGGCGCTGTTGACGGTGTTCATGTGGATCAGCGTCATGCCGTTGTACGAGGCGCTGGCGTCGCGGCGAGGGGTTCAAGCGCTAGCAGCGGAAAAGATCGCCGTGCGCGACTACTGCTCGAACGAGCACTACTTCGCCAGCTTGCCGTACGATCCGCGGCCGCCCGCGCCGCCGAAACCGGCGACGCGCGCGTTGCCGATCTGGCTACAACCGCTCGCCGGGGACGCGATGCGTCTGCCAGTCGATGCGGCCGTGCGCGAAGTCAAGCTGCATGACGATAGTCAAGTCGCGGCCTTCGCAGCGCATGTAGAGCGGTTTCGCTCGTTGACTTACGTAGGAGTTCATTCGCGCGGCGTCAGCCCGTTTGGCATGGCGGCGCTGTGCGGAGCCCTGGCCCGAACCCCGCAACTCGTGCAACTCCATGTAACCTGTCCGGTGCCGCCTGGATTGCTCAAGTCGGTTCCGGGGGTGCGCTGCATTTGGATCGACTCGGGGAGCAGGGGGGTCAATCAACTTGGCTCGCAGGAGATAAACGATCTGGCCGCTTTGTCGAAATTGAGCCATCTCGACCTGCGGCATGTCAGAATTAGCGACGCCGATCTTCAGCTTTTGGCGCAATCTGGTACTCTTAGGCGCATTGTACTCAGAGCAGAAGGAGTAACGGCGGAGGAAATCGAGCGGCTCAGATCGTCGATGCCAGGGTGCCAGGTGATGCTGGTCTCGCCTTTTCGGCGCTGAGCAAAATGCTCGTTGCCGCGTTGATCGCCCGAGACGTCAGGGCGTCTCGTTATTCTTTCTCGTTAAACCGCACACCACACGTCGCTGAAGGATTCATTCGATGGCCACCGACCCGCAATTTCGCGTTCAAGACGATCGGTTCGAAGGGGGAGCTTCGACGCCCGAGGCGCCGAAGAAGAAGAGCGCCCTGGCGACTTGTTTGACGGGGTGCTTGATTGCTTTTGTGGTGATCTTGGTGTTGGGGATCATTGCGGGGGTGTACGCCTATCGGAAGTTCCCGGAATGGGCCGCGATCGGCATCTCTGAGGGCGCCAAGCAGGTGATCAACGAAACCGATCTGCCGGAAGAAGAGAAGGTCGATATTTCGGTGCAGATCGACCGACTCGCCGAGGCGACGCGCGAACGAAAGCTGTCGCTGACGCAGATGGGCGAGTTCTTCCAGAATCTCGTGCAGTCGCCGCTGATGACGACGCTGGGAATGTCGATGGTCGACAAGAAATACATTGAGCCGTCAGGCCTGAGCGATGAAGAGAAGACCGAGGCGCGGGTCACGGTCCAGCGATTCATGCGCGGGGCGATTGATCAGAAGATCAGCGAGGCCGAGGTCAAGAAAGCAATGGCGCCGGTGTCAACGCAAAAGCCGGACGGCAATATGGAGCTCAAGGAGCAGGTCACCGACGATGAGTTGAAGGAGTTCCTGGCGACGGCGAAGGAACAGGCCGATGAGGCGGGGATTCCGGAAGAAGTCGAAGCGGTTGATCCCTCGGACGAGTTCAAGCGGATTGTGGACAAGACGCTCGGCGAAGGCGGGGCCGAAGCGCCGGCCGCGGACGAGCCGGCGGCTGATGTCGAGGAGCCGGCGGATGAAGAAGGCGAGCCGGCATTAAACTAGCTGCCGCGGTCTGTCTCGGTTGAAATTGGCGAATCTCGCTGAAGTGCTATTTCAGCGAACTCCCCGGCTCCGGTAGAACGGGGCGAGGAGGAACCCGCCGATGGTTACCGTTGCTGTGCCGCCAGATTCCGCTTCCATTCAGATTGCTAGCGACGTCGTCGAGCGCTATCGCCGCGACGGCTATTGCGTCGTGCCGAGATTGCTGACGCATGACGCGGTCGACGAAACGCTCGGCGAAATCGAATTGGTCGTGCGGACGCAATTGGAAACATTGCGCATCGACGGCGGTCCGTCGCTTTACGGGGCGATGGAGCTACTGCTCGTCGCCGACGTGGACCGGTATCTCGCAGCCGTGCGGCAGGCGAACAAGCTCTTGTCGGTGCAAGAGTTGTTGTTCCATCGCTCGATCCGCCGCTGGCTCGCCGCGCTGGGGATCGATATGCCGAGCGTGCCGACCGGCCCGGTAGTGTCGATCATGTCCGACTGCCTCCGCGTGCCGGGCGGATATTTCGGGCTTGCGCCGCACCAAGATTGGGCCTCGATGCAGGGAAGTCTCGATGCGGTCATCGTCTGGACGCCGCTGACCGACGTGACGGCGGCGCAGTTTCCGCTCGATGTGATTCCGCAGAGCCATCGGCGCGGCCTGTGGGAAGGGACGATCAGCGAATCAAACCGCGAAATCGATCCGTCGCAATACGCCGACGAAGACTTCGTCTCGTTGGAGGTGAAGCGCGGCGACGTCGTCTTCATGTCGGCGTTCACCGTCCATCGCACGGGGCTGACGCACCGCGGCGAACCATGTCGCGGCTTGCGGATCGCCTGCAACACGCGGGTCGAGAACACGCTGGAACCGACCTTCGTCGAGCGCCAGTTCCCTTGCGCCTACGGGCGAACAGTGAAGCGGGAATTGATGACGCCCGACTTCCCGCAGCCGAGCGACATGGAGCGGGTGTTCGGCGCGCCACGGCCCGAGCGAGAGCTGGCATGACGATTGGAAAATGGCTGGCCGTTGGGTCGCTCGCGGCCCTGCTGATCAGTTCCGGCGCGCTGCATCTCGTGCGGCCTGAAGTTTACTTGCCAATGATGCCGCCGTATCTGCCGGCCCATCTGCCGCTGGTCTATCTTAGCGGCGTCTTCGAGATTCTCGGGGGCGTCGGCATGCTGCTGCCGTGGACCAGACGCTGGGCGGGGCTCGGCGTCATCGCGCTGCTCGTCGCCGTTTTTCCGGCCAACATTTATATCGCGATGAACGACATCCCCATCGCCGGGCACGACGTGCCGCAGTGGGGGCATCTGCTGCGGCTGCCGCTGCAGGGGGTGATGATTTGGATGGCGTGGTGGGGGACGCGGGGGCGATCTTCTGTTTTGGGTGATGGCTAGGAA
This sequence comes from Pirellulales bacterium, assembly GCA_041740115.1. Classification (GTDB taxonomy): domain Bacteria; phylum Planctomycetota; class Planctomycetia; order Pirellulales; family Lacipirellulaceae; genus Lacipirellula. Next base: position 13,617 of record JBGSMO010000261.1, on the reverse strand, counting down.
TCTCACGCAAAGGCGCGAACGCGCAGAGGGTTGCTGCCGGCTCGATTTGTATTCTTTGCACTTTGTGGCATGCTACTCGTCGATGAACGTGAATCGCAGACCAGCCGCAGAAGCTGACTTCGAGTTCGCGCGGGAGCTTCATGCTGCTTGCTACCGTGAGGTCGTGATCGCGCAGTTTGGCAGCTGGGATCCGGTGCTGCAGGCTGAGTTCTTCCAGCAGAAGTGGGTCGAGGAAGGATTCGAGATTGTCGAGTTAGACGGCGTCGCAATTGGCGTCGTGGCGACTCAGTGGCGCCCCGATCACCTGTTCGTTTCTGAGATCCAGATCGATCCTTCGCACCAGGGGCGCGGCGTCGGCACGAGGATAATGGATGAGTTGATTGCTGCGGCAAATTCTCGGCAGCTTCCAGTCCGACTGCAGGTGTTACGCCAAAGCCGAGCGCGACGCTGGTACGATCGACTTGGTTTCGCTCAAACGGGGGAGTCGAGCACTCATTGGACGCTGGAGCGAGCTTTTGACAACGGATGACGCTCGACTCACAATTCGCTTGGTCGCTTTGGGTCACGGCGCCTTGAAATCAGTGAACCGAGGGAGCCGATGGCTCAAACGAAGCCCCAAACGACCGAACATATCCAGTACCACCGCGACGGTACCGTGTGGGCCAAGGGCCCAATGCTCGACGGCGACGCTTGCGGCTATTGGGAGTGGTTCCGCAAGGACGGCACGAAGATGCGGTCGGGGCATTTTGAAAACGGCGAGCAGGTCGGCGAGTGGACGACTTACGATAAGAACGGCGAGGTTTATAAGGTGACGAAGATGAAGGCGAAGAAGGTCTAGTTGCGAAGAGAGCTGATTCCGCGAGTTTCCGCTTGAAATTCTCATTTCATGCACTGGCAATCTTTGGAGGTTTACGTTGTTGTCGCAATCGACGCAGCTTAGAATTCAATTGAAATAGGACCGCATCCGCAGGACAATCACGCGAACCTTCGGGTATCGGGTATAAACTCTCCTTATAGGGGACAGCAAATGGCGACAATTCACTTCGACCGGGATTCGCAAGCCCGATGGTACGCCAAGCAGCACCTCAAGTCGGATCCAGGGGTGATGGAGGTTCACTACCTCCCTGCCAATGCGGACGAACGGGAGATTCGCTTCGTCGAAGTGAACAACCTGATTGGAGTTCGAAAAGACGATAGCCTGGAGCCGATAGATTTCGGCGTCGATATGGGAACAGAGACGGCTCATCGGCTGTTCGTTTTGGACGTTACTCCGGACCAATGGGAGCGAATCCAGAAGAACACGCTTCGACTTCCTGGTGACTGGTCGTTGGAAGGGCAACAGACCTATCCAAAATAATGAACAGTTTCCAAGAACTTTGGTGGCGCCAGGCTCAGTCTGATTTCGACATGTTTTCCCTCTGTCGCAGTAGCGGAGCAGCTTCGTGTCACGCTCTGCATTACTTGCAAATGGCGACTGAAAAGCTCAACAAGGCGTATCGTTGGCGATCGGGAGATGCACCTCCCAGAAGTCATGCCGGAATAGTGCACTTGCTACGCTTTCTTGGGCAAATACGAACGCCCGATCAAGATCGCGTTGCCGACATCTTCGCATTCGCGCGATTCGCTGACTTTCAGAACTGGATTCGAGCAGTTATGCCGATCGCTTACGATCTGGAGCGATTAGCACCAGCTCTCGCTGCTGGCGGCCCGAATCCCGAGTATCCGTGGCCGCCTAACCGGCCTACGACGGCGCCTGTGGACTACGCATTTCCAGTATGGACTTCACTATCGTCGACGGGGTCCGGACGCGATTTGATGCGTATGATTCATACGTCAATTATCCGCTTCCCTGAATATTCTGAAATCTAAGAAGGCTTGGCGAGTTGCGTTTCGCACGTCTGTCGTCGACTCACCAAAGCAGCCCCTGATGGCGGGGAACATCCGCAGGCTTGGTCGGATCGGTCGAGCGCGACGATTGCGGATTGGTCGGCAGCGCCACCGGCGGCGGGGTCGGATTCGCGCTGCGACGGAAGCGGCCGGCGATTGATTCTCTTACGGCGCGGATTCGTTTTTCGCCCATGCCGGGAACGCGGGCGAGACGTCCGTCCCACGCGGCGGCTTCGAGTTGCGTGAGCGTGCGAATGCCAAGTTGTTCGTGAATACGGGTGGCAAGCTTAGGGCCGATGTCGGCGACTGTGCTGAAGAGTCGCTCGGGGGCTCCGCCGCCGCGGAGGCGCTCCAGCAGCGGCAGGCGTTTGGCGTGGATAATCTTCTGGATCGCGGCGGCGAGGGAGTCGCCGATGCCGCGGAGTTGCATCAGGCCGCCGATGCCCCGCTCGGCGAGGATCGCCTGCAGCGGCGTCTGGCAGTAGGCGACCGTTTCAGCCCCTTGGCGGTAGGCGCGGATGCGGTACCGGTTCGCCCCTTGGCGCTCCAGCAAGTCGGAGATTTCGACCAGAGTTTGCGCGATCTCCTCGTTGGTGACGACGGGAGCGCTGGGCGTCGGGCGGCTGTGGTTGGTGCGAATCATCGGGCGGCTCCGTTAGTGTACTGGTGTACATTCTCTATTCTAGGCAGGCCGCAGGATTGGGAAAGTGTTTTGGTTGGGGAAAATCATCGGATTTGCGATGTTAATTTAGGAGACATGGGAGGCAAGGCTAATTGACGCTGATACGACGCTAATGAAATACAAATGAGCAAAGCGGCCAGTGCCGATTGCTTCATTCCTGATTAGCGTCGATCAGCGTTTATTAGCGGTGAGTCCTCTCTGCTGTTACTACGCAGGGGACGCGCGCCGGGGTCGGGACGACCCGGCTCGCTTTTGAGAAGAGAATTTCATTGAGAAGAAGAGAATGTCGCGGCAGAGCGCGTTAGTACGCGTTCTCTTGCCGGAAGACGACGAGCGCCGTCTTGATGAGGATCTTCACGTCCATCCAGAGGGACCATTCGCGAATGTAGCGGTGGTCGAACTCGATGCGGCGTTCCATCTTGTCGAGCGTTTCGGTCTCGCCGCGGGCGCCGTTCACTTGGGCGAGGCCGGTGATGCCGGGCTTCACTTTGTGGCGGAGCATGTAGCCGTCGATCAGCGAGCGGTACTGCTCGTTGTGGGCGTTGGCGTGGGGACGCGGACCGACGAGCGACATGCTGCCGTCGATCACGTTGAACAGTTGCGGCAACTCGTCGAGTGACGTTTTGCGGAGGATGCGGCCCAAGGGGGTGATGCGATCGTCGGTCTTCGAGGCTTGCTTGACGTCGGCGCCGTTTTCGCAAACGCGCATGCTGCGGAACTTCCAGACGCCGATCTGCTCGCCGCTGAGGCCGTAGCGTTTTTGGCGGAAGAAGATCGGCCCGGGCGACGTCACTTTGATGGCGACGGCGATGAGCGCCATCGGCACGGCGACGAGCGCGAGTGCCAGCATGCCGACGACCAGATCGAAGCCGCGTTTGAGAACGCCGTCGATGCCGCTGATCGGCGTTTCAAACACGCTCACCACCGGCAGGCCGTCGATCTGGTTCCAGCGGGCGCTGAGCATTTGGAAGACGAAGAAGTCGGGAACGATGTAGACCGAGGCGGTGGTATCGCCTAGTTTGCTGAGGTAGGTGCGGATCCGTTGCTCGGCTCGCATCGGGAAGGTGATGTAGATCATGTCGACTTCGCCAGTGCGGGCGAACTCGACCAGTTGCGTGAGATTGCCGGCCTGCTGTAGCGGGGCGCCGGTCGCTTCGTTGGTTCGCTTTTCGGGGCGGTCGTCGAAATAGCCGATAAATTGAAGGCCGAGCTCGGGAGAGTTTTGGATATTGTCGGCCAGTTGCATGCCGAGGCGGTTCATGCCGCAGATGGCGAACTTACGGGCGTTGAACCCGCGCTTGCGGAGTTGTCGCAACAGCATGCGGAGGACGATGCGCGTGGCCGACATCGCCAGCGGCGTCAGCGCGAGCCAGACCAGCTTGCTGGCATAGCTGAACTGGGCGTTCGCTTGCGTGAGCAGACCGATGCCGAGCACAGTCGGCGCCACATAGATCCAGGTGATGACGACGCACCAGAGCTCCCGAGCGAGCTTCGAACCGCGCCAGTTGCGGTAGAGGCCGCTCACTTCGATGGCGACGACATGCACCAGCAGCGTCGTACCGACGACGATGGCCAGGCTCGACAGCGGCGCGCCGGGCGTGAACTCGATCGCCACGAGCGCGGCGGCGATGATGGCGGCGGCGTCGGAGAGCCGGTAAACCAGATCGACCACCGAACGATGGGAGCGAAAGCGGAGGTTGTCGTTGCCGGACACTAGGCGGTGACTGGTAGGAGGGAGCGGTTGCTGCCGCGTGGGATTTGGGCGATCACGCGCCTGGGGACGGCGCTCGCAAATCTAGGTTTTTCAGGAAGCAGCGGCGGATTGGCGGGAGCGTGCGGCGACGAATGCGGCGGTCCGCCGAGGAGATACAACCGGCAAAATGGGTGCTTTTGGGCGTGGGATGGGGAACTTGACCCATGAATTCGGCGTCGGAAGGATTGCACCGCCAAGGACGCCAAGGAAAACGCAGGAAGAACGAAGGAACCGCGGATGGACGCGAATAAGCGCAAATGGAAGAGAGGCAAATACAATCTGCGTTCATTTGCGTCCATCCGCGGTTCCAATGCTATTTGTTCCCCCTTGGCGTCCTTGGCGTCTTTGGCGGTTCAAATGAATGGCCAATAAGGTTCGCGGAGCAGGCTTCTCTGGACCGGTTCCGCTTCGGTGGCGTAGAACAGGAGCAAACGAGGCGGTCATTCTGAGCGGTGCGAAGAATCTGGAATCTCGCTTGGGGTGCTAGATCCTTCGCTCCGCTCAGGATGACAAGTTCATGATTTTACCACGCGGCGGAGTCCGCGGCGGTTCAACTTTCGGGCGGCAACTCATGACGAATTTTTTTAGATTGGCGGCGGTCCTGACGGTTTTGGCGGCGGCGGCCACCGGCGTCTCGCAATTGGAGGGAGCCGCGGCGCCGGTGACGGACCGGCAACAGGCGCGCAAACTGATGGACGACGGGAATTTTAAGGATGCGCTTGCCAAGTTCCGGGAACTGACGCTCAACGACGAGACCGGCGACTCGCGCGAGGAGGCTGAAGATTTCCAGCGTGCGCTCAACTGCCTGCAGCAGTTGAATGAGATGAGCGGCATCGACGCCTATCGCGAAGATGTGGCGGCGGCCCATGAAACGGATTGGATCATCCTGGCGGCGGTCGCGCGGAGTTACGCGACGATCGACCATCAGGGATTCTTGATCGCCGGCGAATTCCGTCGCGGCCAACATCGCGGCGGCGGCAAAGTCGTGAACGCCGTCGAACGCGACCGCGTGCGGGCGCTGCAGCTCTATCGCCAAGCGCTCGACATCGTCGCCGACAAGCCGGACGCCCATTCGACGACCGAAGCTCGCGACCTGCTGAGCGGGTTTGCGAGCGCGGTGCTGAACGGCGGATCATATCGACAGCCTTACTTGCTGCAACTGCTCACCGATATCGACGTCCTGCCCGACTACGAAGATGGCTGGGGCTATCGCTACAACAGCGGTCCGCAGGGAGCGCCGGTCGACGAGGCAGGCAATCCCATCTTCTACGACGCACCGGCCGACTGGAAATCGGCGCAGAACGACGGCGAGCGCTGGCGATGGTTGCTCGCCGAGCGGACCCACTGGCAGCCAAAGACCAATGTCGACGAGTGGCGCGATCGCGCCGACTTTTTGGTGAGCCAATTCGGCGTCCAGACGATGGCCGACTACGGCTGGTGGTTCAACCGCAATTCGGACGACGCCGAAGTCACCAAGAGCATGTTCGCGCTCCATACGCTCGCCGACGACGAGACGATGGCGAAGCTCGCCACCGGCATCAAACGGTTCAAGCTGCCGGAAGAGCACAACTACATTGCGCTGCAGCGGCGGATCGTCGAGAACTCCGAGGGGGCATCGAGCCAGTGGCAACAAGCGAAGTCGTCGCTGGCGCAGGAATTCGAGAATCGCCGGCAGTACCCGCGGGCCGCGCAGGAGTGGAAGGAACTCTTCGCCTCGGCGCCGACCAGCACGCCGTATCGCGAGCGGTTTGAGCAGATCGTCGGCAACTGGGGCCGCCTGGAACCGGTCGTGACGCAGCCGGCGGGCAAAGGCGCGACAATCGAGTATCGCTACCGCAACGGCAAGCGAGTCGAGTTCACGGCACGGGCGATCAAAGTGCCGGAACTCCTTGCCGACATGAAAAAGTATCTGCAGAGTCAGCCGAAGCAGCTCGATTGGAACCAGATGAATCTGGAGAACCTCGGCCACCGGCTGGTGGTGAACGGGCAGGAAAAATATCTCGGCGCGGAGGCGGCGAGTTGGGCGCTGGAGCTCGAGCCGCGCGAGGCTCACTTCGATCGTCGCGTCGCCGTGACGACGCCGCTGCAGAAGGCGGGGGCGTATCTCCTCACCGCGAAGATGGAACAGGGGAACACCCACCGCGTGGTGGTGTGGGTCGCCGACACGGCAATCGTGAAGAAGCCGCTGGAGAACCAGGCGCTCTACTACGTCGCCGACGCGGTGACGGGAAAGCCGATTCCCAAGGCCAACGTCAAGTTCTTCGGCTATTGGAACGAGTCGCTCGACGGCGGAGCGCGGTTCCAGGTGAACACGAAGAACTTCGCCGAGAAGACCGACGCCAGCGGGATGGTGAAATTGGGGGCCGACGAAGCAAACCGGCGGTTCCAGTGGATCGCCACCGCGACGACGCCAGAGGGGCGGCTCGCGTATCTCGGCTTCAGCGGCGTCTGGTCGGGGCAATATGTCGACGAACAATACAAGCAAGTCAAAGTTTTCACGATCACCGATCGGCCCGTCTATCGACCCGATCAGGAGGTCCACTTCAAGTTCTGGGTCGCGAACGCGCAGTTCGATCAGCCCGACGCCTCGCCGTATGCGGGGCAGTCGTTCGTGATCGAAATCCACGATGCGCGCGGCGAGAAAGTGTATACGAAGTCGCTGGTGGCGGGCGAATTCGGAGGGATTGAGGGTTCGTACAAACTGCCGGCGGGCGCGCCGCTGGGGCAATATCAACTGAACGTCGTTAACCACGGCGGCGGCAGCTTTCGCGTTGAGGAATACAAGAAGCCGGAATTCGAGGTGACGATCGACGCCCCCAGCGAACCGGTGAAGCTCGGCGACAAGATCACGGCGAAGATTTCAGCGAAGTATTATTTCGGCGCACCGGTGACTGAAGCGCGCGTGAAGTACAAGGTGTTGCGGACAAAATTCAACGAGCCCTGGTTCCCGCCGAGCCGCTGGGACTGGCTCTACGGGCCAGGTTATTGGTGGTTCGGTGAGGATTACGCCTGGTTCCCCGGATGGCGGCGCTGGGGTTGCAGTCGGCCGCAACCGTCGTGGTTCTGGCAGGCGCCGGAGCAGCCGGAAGTGGTGGCGGAGCAAGAAGCGGAGATTGGCCCCGACGGCACATATGAAGTGACGATCGACACGGCGGCCGCGAAGCAGTTCCACCCGAACGTCGATCACAGCTATCAGATTCAGGCCGAAGTGGTCGACCAATCGCGGCGCACCATCGTCGCGAACGGGCGGGTGCTGGTGGCGCGCGAACCGTTCAAGGTCTATGTCTGGACCAACCGCGGCTACTACCGCACGGGCGACACGATGGAGCTCTCCATGGCAGCCCGCACCATCGACGGCAAGCCAGTGAAGGCCCGCGGCGTGTTGCGGCTGCTGAAGATCGCTTACGAAGAGGGGAAGCCGGTCGAGAACGAAGTCGCCAAATGGGATGTGCCGACCGACGCCCAGGGGCGCGCAACGTTCCAAGTGAAAGCCTCGGAACCGGGGCAGTACCGGCTCGCTTACACGGTGACGAAGAAGATTGGCGAAGAGAGCCAGTCGATCGAAGGGGGCCAGGTGATCGTCGTGCGCGGCGAAGGATTCGACGGCAGCGACTTCCGGTTCAACGCCGTCGAAGTCGTGGCCGACAAGCGCGACTACGCCCCAGGCGACAAAGTGCAACTGCAGGTAAGCTCGAATCGCGCCGGCTCGACGGTGCTGCTGTTCGTGCGGCCGGCCAATGGAGTTTACTCGCCGCCGCAGGTGGTGAATCTCAAAGGAAAAAGCACGATCGTCGAAGTGCCTGTCGAGCAGCGCGACATGCCGAACTTCTTCGTCGAAGCGGTGACGGTCCATGGCGGGCAGCTTCACACGACAGTGCGGGAGATCTTCGTGCCGCCGGCGCAGCGGGTGTTCGACGTTGAGGTCGTGCCGTCGGCTGAGGCGTATCTGCCGGGGCAGAAGGCGAAAGTGCAGTTGAAGTTAACCGACGCCGACGGCAAGCCGGTCGTCGCGTCGACGGTGGTCGCCGTTTACGACAAGGCGCTGGAGTACATCTCTGGCGGCGGGAACGTGCCCGACATTCGGGAGTTCTTCTGGAAGTGGCGGCGGAGCCATCAACCGCAGAGCGAGACTAGTCTGAGCCGCGTCGAGTATCCGGTGGTGAAGCCGGATGAAAAGGTGATGCAGGATCTGGGCGTGTTTGGGGCGAGCGGGGCGGATGATGAACTTTCTCTGGTGACGAGTCGGACTGCCGATGGAGCCGTTCGCGGCGGCGGTATGGGTGGCGGCGGGCGGATGATGCGCGGCATGGCGCTCGGCGCCCCGATGGCGGCGCCGATGGAAGCCGAGATGGCGCCCGCCAGCGCTAAGATGAGCGTCGCCAATGAACCAGCCGCCGGCGGCGAGATGGTGCAACCCGCGGTCCGTCAAAACTTCGCCGACACGGCCCTCTGGGTCGCGAACCTGCAAACGAACGCCGAAGGTCTCGCCGAAGTCGAGCTCACCATGCCGGAGAATCTCACGGCCTGGAAGATCAACGTCTGGGGGATGGGCCACGGCACGCGCGTCGGCGAAGGCTCGGCCGAAGTAGTCACGCGGAAGAACATCATCGTCCGCCTGCAGGCGCCGCGGTTCTTCGTCGAGACCGACGAAGTGGTGCTATCGGCGGTGGTGCACAACTATCTCCAGGAAGCGAAGCAGGTTCGCATCGTGCTCGACCTCGAAGGCGATACGCTCCAAGGCCCCGAGTCGCTGGAGAAAACGGTCGAGATCGCCGCCGACGGCGAGACGCGCGTCGATTGGCGCGTGAAGGCCGTCCGCGAAGGCGAGGCGACGATCCGCATGTCGGCCCTCACCGACGCCGAGTCGGACGCGATGCAGCAAAGCTTCCCCGTGCTGGTCCACGGGATGCTGAAGACCGAAGCGTACAGCGGCGTCATTAGGCCGAGCGAAACGACCGGCAAGTTCACCGTCACCGTGCCGGAGAAGCGGCGGGCCGAGCAAACGCGGCTGGAAGTCCGTTACTCGCCGACGCTTGCCGGGGCGATGGTCGACGCCCTCCCCTACCTCGCCGACTACCCCTACGGCTGCACGGAGCAGACGCTCAACCGATTCCTGCCGGCGGTGCTGACGCAGAAGACGCTGCAGCAGATGGGCGTTGATCTCAAGGCGATTCAGGAGAAGCGCACCAACCTCAACGCGCAAGAACTGGGCGACGCCGCCCAGCGCGCCGCGCAGTGGAAGCGGTTCGAGCGCAATCCCGTATTCGACGAAACGGAACTCAACTCGATGGTAAAGACGGGCGTCAACCGCCTCACCGAGATGCAGCTCAGCGACGGCGGCTGGGGCTGGTTCAGCGGTTGGGGAGAGCACTCGACTGCTCACACGACGGCGACCGTCGTGCGTGGGCTGCTGGTCGCGAAGCAAAACGACGTCGCTGTCGTCCCCGGCGTCATCGAACGCGGCGTCGAATGGCTGCAACGTTATCAACGCGAAGAACTGGCGAAGCTCGACAACTGGGACCGCGAGGCAAACAAATCTCGCAACGACAAAGAGCAATCAAAACCCAACGCCGACAACCTCGACGCCTTGGTCTATTTGGTCCTCACAGAAGCCCAGCGAGCCGGGGCGTCCCCGCCCCCGGGGCCCAACACCGAATCCGTCGACCCCGCCGACAACACCGCCAAAATGCGCAACCGCATGCGCGACTACCTCTACCAAGACCGCACTAAACTAGCCGTCTACAGCCTGGCGACGTTCGGATTGGCGCTGGAAACCGAGGAGTCAGGAGTCAGGGGTCAGGAGTCAGAGGGAGATGCGCAGGCCGCTGACATGCTTAAGATGGTCATGCAAAACCTCGCGCAGTACGTCAAGCAAGACGACGAGAACCAAACCGCCTGGCTCGACCTGCCGGGCGGCTTCTGGTGGTTCTGGTACGGCAGCGAGAACGAAGCCCAGGCCTATTATCTCAAGCTCCTCATGGCGAACGATCCCAAGAGCGAAGTGGCCCCGCGGCTCGTGAAGTACCTCCTCAACAATCGTAAGCATGGGACGTACTGGAACAGCACCCGCGACACCGCGCTCGTGGTGGAGGCGTTTGCCGATTACCTGAAGGCGACCGGCGAGGCGAAGCCGAACCTGTCGCTAGAACTGCTCGTCGACGGCGAGCTGAAAAAGTCGGTCGAGATCACTGCTGAGACGCTCTTCACGTTCGACAACGCCCTGGTGCTGACCGGCGACGCCCTCAGCGCCGGCGAGCACACGGTTGAACTCCGCAAGAAAGGCGACGGCCCAATCTACTTCAACGGCTACCTCACCAACTTCACGCTCGAACGCGACATCGAGGCCGCCGGCCTCGAACTGAAGATCAACCGCAAGTTCTACAAGCTCACTCCCGCCGAAAAGACCGCCGCGACGGCGGGCGGGCGCGGCCAGGCGATCGAGCAGCGCGTCGAAAAGTACGACCGCACGGAGATTCGCAGCCTCGAAGAACTGACAAGCGGCGACCTCGTCGAGATCGAACTCGTCGTCGACAGCAAGAACGACTACGAGTACATCCTGCTCGAAGACATGAAGGCGGCCGGCTTCGAACCGGTCGAAGTCCGCAGCGGCTACACCGGCAACGAGCTCGGCGCCTACGTCGAATACCGCGACGAACGAGTCGCCCTCTTCTGCCGCACACTGGCCCGCGGACAGCACAGCGTCAGCTACCGGCTGCGTGCGGAGATCCCGGGACGATTCAGCGCCCTGCCTGCGAAAGCGTCGGGGATGTACGCACCGGAGCTGCGGGGGAATTCGGCGGAGTTTAAGCTGCGGATTGGGGACTGAATCGGGCGGTCCGTTATTTCGGATTGTTGTATAATTGCCAAGCAGCTTGAGCCAGCGTCCTATTGCCAGGGGAACCCGTCGCGATGACCGATCCGCTACCACTCGCTGAAATCGTACCGCTGGAGTACGGCGGCAAATGGCTCGCATGGGACGACGAAGGGGTCAAGATCGTCGCGGCTGGCGACAGTGTCGATGAGGTGAAGGCCGCCGCGGAGGCGGCCGGCGTCGTTGCCCCCATTCTGGAAAAAGCGCCGTCGGCGAACAGCGGCTTCGTTGGCCGGATATGAAGTTCAAGTATCGTCGTTATCTCGCGCAATTGTCGGACGGCGTCGCGCCGCTGACGGTCTACCGTCCGGTCGTTCCTTTGACCCTTCATGGTCCGAAGGCGACTGTACGACGTATGGCATTGGTAGATACAGGGGCAGACTTCACCTTGCTGCCGCAATCGCTCGGAATTGAACTCGGCGTTATTCTGGAACGGACTGGAGCGATTGAACTTACCGGCGTAGGCCACTCGATCATTGAAGCTTCGCCGGCGAGCATCACTTTCGAGCTTCGACAAGGAAATGATTTCCTCCGTTGGGAAGGGCGCGCCTACTTCGCGCACCAGGATTATCTGCTGCTCGGAAACGAGGGATTCTTGGAGCAATTCAAAGCAACGTTCGATTGGTCGCAGAAGACCTTGGAGTTGGTTTCTATCGACATCGACCGCAACTAGCCGGAGGGCCACGCCCTCCGGGTCGAAGTGCCGAGCGACTTGGCGGCGCTGCCCGGACCGCGTGGCTGTCCGGCTATTCAGTCGTGCGATGCTGCGAACTTCGGCTTCACGGCGCAGGCGCCGGAGTCCACAGCGGCGGCGGAATCTGGCCGTCGGCCTTGCCGATCCAAGGGCGGAGGAAGTCTTTGTCGGCACCCGTGGCGTTGCTGACCGGATGAACGCTGCCGTCGCAGAGCGCGATGAGGAATTCATCCGGCCGCCAGTCGCCGAGCGCAGGAACTGGCTGATCGGCGTTGTACGCAATGTCTTCGGGCTTCGTCCATGGGATGTCTCGCTTCGCTTCAACAAAGAGCAGCGTGTTTGACGTCCCGTCGGGAATCTCCGTTAGCTGCGTCCCTTCCCTGCCGTCGAAAACGGTACCGGGCCCCGTTATTGCGAAATACGAAGAGTTCGTGGACTTCGGCTCGTCGTGGGGCGAACGGAAAACGTCCGGCATCTTGCGTAGCACGGCCAGATTCGCCTCGCTGTCCCAAGGTTGGTCGAGGCGATACTGCTCGTAGAGTTCCTCCTGACCAAGCAACGGTAACAATTCAACCCGCCAGCTACGCGGAATGTCGGCGGCGTTGTCGCCGCTCTTATTCAGATCGCCGTGGGATGATTTGCCATAGAAGATCGCAGGAGGGAAGCGGTCCATCGCTGCGTAGCGATTCGCAGCCAGGCCAAGTTGCTTGAGATTGAACTCTGCTCCAGATCGCGCCGCCGCTTGGCGCGCCGCCCAAATGGATGGCACCAGCACGCGAGCGATTGTCTGGTTGGGATTCTGCAACGTCGCGGTTATATCCACTCTGTCCGCAGTGACCTTGATTTCAGCGTTGGCTAAGAGTTGCTCCGCCATCTCCAGCATCGGAAGCATATCAGCATGCGGTTCGGTTTTGGAAACATTTGCAGCATTCGAGAGTTGCGCGTGCTGCGCCGCGATCATATTTTTGAGAATGACAATCACCGCTTGGAGCGTTTGCTCGACGCGACCCGCATCCTCGGGATTGCGACAGTTGAAGCTCGTCCTCAAGGTTAGCGGATCGCCGTCCTCAACCGAGATTATCGCGTCGTCCGCGAGATCGAAGATCGGTTGAAACATCGGCAGAAACGGCGCAGCCGATCGGCCGCTAAAGACCCTCTTCAGAACCGGAATATTAACGACGCCAAACAGGGGCCCCTTCGCTTCCGCCATCCACTCGACGGCGGCCACTGGCGGCTCCGCGGACTTGGGGTCGTCGATCACGGGCGTCAATTGCGCTCGCGGGCTGCTGATCAACGTGCCAGCCACTGGGCTGAAGTACTCAATCGTTCCGATCAGCCCAGGATCTGCCCACGCGATCAATTGCTTCCCTTTGTATTCATCAGTTCTGATCGTTCGATACGACGCTTCGATGAGAGGTTTGAAGTCGACGTCCGCACCGGTGCGGAAGATAGTGTACTCGGAACCGGTTCCCGGAATGGTCGCTCCATGTTCGTCGCTCACGGGAACGGGAACAACGAACGTCATCTGCTCCAACTCCTCGAATTTGAACTTCGGGCGAAGGTTTTCGTTCATCATCTCAGCCAGCGGCTTTATTGATCTTTGCGCCGCTAACGAACCCCTGGTATCGCTAGCATCGTAAGAGTCTTCATGAGACCTCCAGGCAGTGCGACGGAGCTGGAAGCTCGCCGTCGTCGCGCTGCGGAGAGCTTCCAGGCAGGGGAGTCTCTTC
>JBGSMO010000238.1:0-9809 GCA_041740115.1 Pirellulales bacterium | reverse complement strand
GCGTCGCGCGAGCGGCATCGAAGCCCAAGCCGGCTAGATACGCGACGTTCACCGCGAGGTAGACGGCGGTGACCCCCAACACGCCGCCGATGAGCGCGAGCGGGAGATTGCGACGGCGGTCGCGAACTTCGGCGGCGACGAAGGCGGCGTCGTTCCAACCGCCGTAGGCGTAGAGGACGAAGACCATCGCGAGGCCGAAGGCCTGCCAGTTCGCCCCCTCGCTCAACCTCTCCCCCGAGGGGAGAGGAGCCAATGTCAGATTCCCCCAATCGGCGCTGGCAATGCCGGCCAACACCACTCCGACCAGTCCCAAGACCTTCGCCACTGTGCAGACGTTCTGCGTTGACTTGCCGAGCGACGTCCCCAGCGCATTGAGGACCGTGGCGCCGACAATCGGAGCCGTCGCCAGCCAGACCGTCTCCGCTTCGGTCAGATCGAACAAACGGACGCCATAGTCGGCGAACGTGTAGGCCATCGTGCCGATGCTGCTGGTGAGGACCGCCGTCAGTTGCGCCCAACCGAACAGGAACCCGGCCCACGGGCCAAACGCGCGAGTGAGATACTCGTAGTCGCCGCCGGCGCGGGTGTAGGTCGTCGCCAGTTCTGCATAACAGAGGGCGCCGATGATCGAGAGGGCGCCGCCGAGGAGCCAGGCTCCTAAGGCGGGCCAGGGGCCCGATGTGTTCTGAAAGACTTCCGGAGCCGTGCGAAAGATCGACGTGCCGACGACAATGCCGATCACCAGGCTGACGGCGTCCCACAGGCCGAGGCGCGGAGCGGCGGCGAGGTTCGTTTCGTCTTGCAGAGTGTCACTCATAACGCATCATCCTGAACGGTGTCGGGAGCCTTTTGCCACTGGGGAGATGAGTTTGAGTGGTACGACTCCAGTGGCAAAAGGCTCCCGATACCTTGACGCCCCAACGTACCGTGGGTGGCCGAAAATAACAGTGGAAAGTGGTCGGCTAACATCGTATGACTGGGGGATCCAACTGGCCGATTGAATCGGCGCCACTGGCAGAATGCCAGTGGCACACCGATTTCTTTCCTGAACTTCAAGCCCACTTAAACCGATGCCTTCCAAACCCAAACAGACCGTTGCCACGATCATTCCTTGCCTCGGCTACCGCGACGCGCGGGCGGCGATCGACTGGCTTGGTCGGGCGTTCGGCTTCGAACCTCGCGCGGTCTATGACGGTCCCGACGGCACGGTCGCCCATGCAGAGCTCGCCTTCGGCAACGGCATGATCATGCTGGGGTCGTTGGCCAAGGAAGGCCCGTTCGCGAAGCTCCTCGTTCATCCGGATCAGATCGATGGCCGCCAGACGCAGGCTCCCTGCGTGATCGTCGAAGACGCCGACGCCGTCTATGCCTCCGCGAAAGCCGCCGGCGCTGAAATCTTGATCGACATCAAGGATGAGAGCTATGGCGGCCGCGGGTTCACTTGCCGCGATTTGGAGGGGCATGTTTGGAACTTTGGGACGTATGATCCTTGGGCAGTGACGCCATAGGGCGATTGCCGTTCGCGATGCGGCTAGTCATCCTGAGCATAGCGAAGGATCTAGCGTCCCTGCTGGTTCCAGATTCTTCGCTTCGCTCAGAATGACGCTCGCCTTTCCGCCAAGTTTTGATGAAGGCACAATGTCCCACGATTCTCAAGCGCCGGCCAAGTCGCAACGGCTCCTTTCGCTAGACGCCTTTCGCGGCATGACGATCATCGGCATGGTGCTGGTCAACAATCCCGGCACATGGGAGCCGGGGCAGCGGTACGCCCCGCTCGACCACGCCCCGTGGCATGGGTGGACGCCGACCGATTGGATCTTTCCGCTGTTCCTGTTCATCATGGGGACGTCGCTCGCCTACTCGCTGCGCAAGTATCGCGAAGGAGCGGCGATCGATCCTTCGGTCTACACGCGCATCGTGCGACGGACGATCGTGCTGTTTGCTCTGGGACTCTTCAGCGTCCTCTTCGCGCGGACGCTGGCGATGATCTTCAACGACGCCGACGGACTTCATTTCGAGACGTGGCGCCTGCTTGGCGTGTTGCAGCGGATCGCGCTCGTGTTTCTCGCGGCGTCGCTGATCGTGCTGCATACGGGCCTGCGAGCGCAGGCCGTGATCATCCTCGGTTTGCTGCTCGGCTATTGGGCGCTGCTGGCGTGGCTGCCAGCCGGGAGTAACTACGCAACGCGGCTCTCGCCGGAAGGGAATATCGTCCGCATCGTCGATTTGAACATCCTCGGCGCCGAGCACATGTATACGCTGGCCAAGAGCGAGAAGACCGAACCGGAAGGATTGCTCAGCACGCTGCCGGCGATCGCCAACACGCTGCTGGGCTACTGGACGGGGCTGCTGATCCAGCGCCGCGGCGCCAACTGGGGGACCGTGGGGCGCATGATCGTGGCGGGAATCATCGTCGCCGCGATGGGAATCGCCTGGGGCGAAGTCTTTCCGATCAACAAAAAGCTTTGGACCAGCAGCTTTGTGCTGCTGACCAGCGGGGTGGGCATGATGGGGCTGGGGCTTTGCCTGGGGCTGTTCGACGTGGCGGGATACCGCAAGCTCGCGCGGCCGTTTGAAATTGTCGGCATCAACGCGATCTTTATTTTCGTCGGCTCGGGGTTGCTAGCGCAGCTACTCGGAGCGACCCGCGTTGGCGAATCTTCGACGAAAGGCTGGCTCTACGAAAAGGTTTTCACTGACCACATCAGCGACCCGAAGCTGGCGTCGCTGGCGTTCGCGGCGGCGACGGTGGCCTTCTGGTGGATTATCTTATGGGGGATGGCCCGCCGCGGCTGGTCGGTGCGGGTGTGAAATGCAGAAGATTTTCAACACAGAGAGCACAGAGGACACGGAGAGAAAAATTAAATGCGTAGCTTCATTCATCATCGATCGTCGCGGTCTGTTCCCGTTCTTCGGACAGTTGCCTTTCTCTGTGCTCTCTGTGTCCTCTGTGTTGAAAACTCTTCTCACGCCGAACTGCCAGAAGAGATCCGCGTCGTCACCTACAACATTCACCACGGCGAAGGAACCGACGGCAAGCTCGACCTCGAGCGGATTGCCGCGGTGATCAACGCCGAGAAGCCTGACCTAGTGGGGCTCAACGAAGTCGACCAAGGCGTCCGCCGTTCGCAGGGGATCGACGAGCCGGCGGTGCTCGCCAAACTCACCGGCATGACGCACGTCTTCGAGAAGAACATCGATCACGACGGCGGCAAGTACGGCAACGCGGTGCTCAGTCGGCTGCCGATCGTGCGGCATGAAAATCACAAGCTGCCGTCAGACTACGAAGGGGAACAGCGCGGCGTGCTGGAGGTCGAGGTCGGCGACAAAGACGAGTCGCTGCTGTTCCTCTGCACGCATCTCGACTATCGGCCGAACGATCACGAGCGACTGGCGTCGATCGAGACGATCGAGAAGGTCGTCGCCAACAGCGACGGTCAGCCGCTAATTCTGGCGGGCGACTTGAACGCCACTCCCGAGAGCAAGGTAATGGAGACGTTTGCGAAGACTTGGGGCCGCAGCAATTCCGATCCGGTGGCGACGTTTCCGGCCGCGAAGCCCGAGAAGCAAATCGATTACATTCTGTTCCGGCCGGCGGCGGCGTGGGAAGTCGTCGAGTGCCGCGTACTGGACGAGGGGGTGGCGTCCGACCATCGCGGAATGATGTCCGTCCTGCGGCGGAAGGCGAAGTGATTCAGCCCCCGGCTCCGCCGGGGGGTCGCGCACCATGCCGTAGCGGTTGGCAGCGCCGTCACCGCTTCCTACCCCCCGGCGGAGCCGGGGGCTGCAAAGAACTGCGAAGCGACATAGTCGTTCAAAACACCGGCTTGATGCCCTTGAGCCGCGCCTCGGTCTCCGCCATCAGGGCATCTTCCGCCGCTTCGTCGACCGCCTCGTAGGTGACGCTAAAGCGCAGGAACGACCCCGCATCGTCCCACGGAACGGTGCAAATCGACTGCTGCGTGATGAGGTACTGGCTGCAGGCCTCGGCGTTCTCGAACGCCGGCCCGTCGGCCAAGCCCTTCGGCGACGGCGTGTAGAGGAAGTAGGTGCCGCCCGGCATCTCGCACTTGAAGCCGCATCGCTGTAGCGTGGCGACGAGTTTTTCAAGCCGCCGCTGGTACTTCGCACGGATCCGCTTCGGAATTTCAGGATCGTCGAGACCGGCGATCGCAGCCCGCTGAATCGCCAGGAACTGTCCGCTATCAAAATTGTCTTTCGTTTCCGCGAATGCTTTTACCAAGAGAGAATTACCGCAGAGCCAGCCGAGGCGCCAGCCGATCATGTCGAAGCCCTTGGACATCGAGTGCATCTCGACGCCCACGTCCATGGCGCCGGGAATCGACAGGAAACTGTTCGGCGCCCGGTCGTACGACAACTGCGCGTGGGCGGCGTCCTGCAGGATGACGATCTCGTGCTTCTTCGCAAAGGCGATCGCCCGCTCGTAATACTCGGGGGGCGCCGTCTTGCCGGTGGGGCTGTTGGGGAAGCAAAGGACCAGCAGCTTCGCCTTGGCACAGACGTCGGCGGGGATGCGCTCCAGGTCCGGCAGGAAGTTGTTTTCAGCCAAGAGAGGCAGCTTGTAGACAGATCCGCCGTAGTAGCTTGTGTGCGTGCCGGCCACCGGGTAACCGGGGACGGTCATCAGCGTAACGTCGCCCGGATTGATGAAGCATGCTGGGAAGATGGCGAGGCCCGACTTCGAGCCGATGCAGTGGTTCACCTGCGTCGTCGGATCGAGTTCGACGCCATACTCGCGATGCATGAACCGCGCGACCGCTTCCTTGAAGACCGGCGTCCCGTTGTCGGCGTAGCCGCGGTTCGCCGGAACATTGATCTCCTCGGCCATCCGCTGGCGGATCTGCTCATCGGCCATGCCGTCGTTCTCGCCGATGCCGAAGTCGAGCAGTTGCCGCTCGGGGTGATCGGCCAGGGCTTGCCGCTTGGCCCGCTTGATCTTCTCGAACTTGTAGATGGCGGTCGACTTGCCGTACTGGGCGCCGCCGATGCGGTCGGCGAAGAGGTTTTGGAAGTAGGGGTCGGACATGGGGAGGGCTCGGGGAATTGGCTATCGGCTGTCAGCTTACGGCTATCGGCCGGGGGATGGTGCGGTGGGCGGCGACTTGGCAAATGGCGTGACCTTTCCACGAGCGCCGCGGACAGATTTTACTTCGGCTGAATGGCGAGGGGCAGGGGGCAGAATTGACGGCTGTGCGGGCAAGGAGCGACCGGCGGCGGCGAATTCCGTTTGCAATTGGACCCTGAGAACCGTAGGACAGCTTCATGGGAATCTTGCCGCAGCGACCGCTCTACCGCCGACTCCTGATTCTGGGAGGATTGCTTGGCGTCGTCTCGGTGGCGCTGGGTTGCTGGGCGATTTATTCGCGTTCGTCGCTGAGCGGCCGGATCGAGGCGATCCGTGCGGCGGGCTATCCGGCGACAATTCCTGATTTGGCGCCGAAGCCGATTCCGGCGGAGGACGACGCCGCGGCGCAGCTCGCTGCCGTGGCGGAACGGTTCGACGAATTCGCTCGGGAACAGGGCCGTTTTTACAAGACGCCGGCGGGGCTCGCCTACGAAGAACGGCGCGTCCGGAACGAAGCTGCCGCGCTCGAGGAGCTTGCCGCGATTCGTGCAATCGTGGAGCAGTATCCGGACCTCGACGCGGCGATCGAACGGGCCGCGTCGCGTCAAGCGTATGCGTCGCGTCTCGACTTCAGCTTGCCGCAGCCGCAGTTCTTGCAAGCGATGATCGACCGGTCCTCAGACATCCGCACGGTCGCCAGGTTCGTCCAATGGCAAATGGAGTTGGCCATTGCCGAGGGTCGATCGGATATGGCTGCGGAGAAGGGAATCCAGCTACTGCGACTTGCTGTCCTCTACGACGCAGAGCCGGCCCTGAATCACTCGCTTGTCGCCATGGTCGTTCGTCAGCATGCTGCGAGCGGGATTTATGATGCGCTGGTTGCCGATGAGAATCATTCTGTGACGCCGGAGCTTCGCCGACAGCTTGACCTAGAACTCATTCGCTTCGACCCTCAAGAGACTCTGCGGCATGCGATCACTACGGAGCGAGCCTGCGTGATCAGTGCCGTGCAGGCTCACATTGGCGGGATGAGCGCGATCGTTGCCAACACCGTTGGGCTGCCGATGAAGGCGATTTATGTGGAATCCATCGACGTCATTGAGCCGGTGCTGGAGCTCGTCGACCAGCCGTGGCATGAGACGTTCGCGCCCAGCAACCAGAATGTTCTCCAAGGAACTGCAGGCCTGGGCGTCTTCGCCAGCCAAATGGCATCCGCGTTTAAGGCTCAGTTTGACGCGGCTCATCGCACGAGCGCCGTGCTGCGTTCGCTGCGAGCGTTCAATGCGTTGCAGCGGTATGCTGAAGAACATGGAGCTGAAGCCGCGGGCTTGGCCGACCTGCAGTTACCGGCGGAAGCGACAGTTGACCCTTTCACGGGCAAGCCGCTGATCGCCAAGTCGGTCGCCGGCAGTTGGTCCGTCTATTCCGTGGGCAAAGACGGCGTCGACGACGGCGGTGAATTCGCTACGCCCAAAGATTTTGGCGTTGGTCCAAGTAAACCAGTGGCGGTGAGTCCTGAAGC
Source organism: Pirellulales bacterium (assembly GCA_041740115.1). Classification (GTDB taxonomy): domain Bacteria; phylum Planctomycetota; class Planctomycetia; order Pirellulales; family Lacipirellulaceae; genus Lacipirellula. Next base: position 3,201 of record JBGSMO010000238.1, on the reverse strand, counting down.
GGAGGACTAACATTCGCGTCAGCGCGCCGCCAACCGCTTGATCTCATCGGCAACGGCGGCCGCGCCCTTGGCCGGTTCCTGGCAAGTAAAACCTTCGCAAACGTAGAGCGTTGGCTCGCCGGCGGCGGAAGATTTGCCGGCGTTGAGATCCTGCAGCAGCGGCGATTGGTCGGCGGACTTAGCGTTGGCGCCGACGAGGACCTTGTTGGGAATGAACTGGCGGCGGATTTCCTTGAGCGACTTGGCGACAAGTTCGAAGTCGTTATCCCCGGCGAGGACCAGTTCGAAAGTCGGGCCGAGTTGGAAGTCGAGTGCCAACAGCATCTGTCCCATCGCCGCGGGGGCTTGCTGCATCAGGCCGGCGGCGGCGGTGAGGGTTCCGGCCGCGGCGGCGATGTATTTTTGGTCGCCGGTGAACTTGCCTAGGCGGGCCAGCGCGAACGCAGTCATGCCGCTGGCGCTCGGGACGCTGGCGTCGGTGGCGTCTTTGTTGCGGGCGATGAGTTGCTCGTGGTCGTCGGCGGTGTAGAAGAAGCCGCCGGCTTGCGGGTCGGCAAAGTGAGCCAGCACGATGTCGAGGAGCCGCGACGCTTCCGTCAGATGAGTCGCGTCGAACGTCGCTTCGTAGAGCGACATCAGGCCGTTGGCGAGGCAGGCGTAGTCGTCGAGATAGGCGTCGAGCTTCGCCTTGCCGTGGCGGTAGGTATGGAGCAGTCGGCCATCGGCACGCAGCAGCTTCGTTCGCATGAAATTCGCGGCCTTCGCGGCGGCGGCGGCGTAGCGGGGTTCGTCGAGCGCGGCTGCCGCACGGGCGAGAGCGTCGATCATCAGGCCGTTCCAGGCAACGATCACTTTGTCGTCTTTGCCGGGATGAATGCGGCCTTCGCGAACGGTGAAGAGTTTGGTGCGCGAAGCGGCGAGTTCCTGGGCGAGGTCGTCCGCGTCACGGCCGAGAATTGCGGCCGATTGGGCCAGAGTCTTCGGCAGGTTGAGAATGTTCGCCCCTTCAAAGTTGCCGGAGTCGCTCACGTCGTAAACGCGGCCGAAGGTGGCGCCGGCCTCGTCGCCGAGGACGGCTTCGATCTCGTCGGGCGTCCAAACGTAGAACTTCCCCTCGTGTCCTTCGCTGTCGGCGTCTTCGGCGCTGTAGAAGCCCCCTTCGGGGCCGGTCATGTCACGAAGGACGTACTCGATGGTTTCACGCGCAACGTTCGCGTAGTTGGCGTCGCCGGTCGCTTGGTAGGCTTCGACATAAACGCCGGCGAGGAGCGCGTTGTCGTAGAGCATTTTTTCGAAGTGGGGCACCAGCCAACGGGCGTCGACTGAGTAGCGGGCGAAGCCGCCTCCGAGATGATCGTAGATGCCGCCGGCGGCCATGCGGTCGAGCGTGGTGCGGACCATCTCCAGTGACTCGGCGTGCCCCGTGCGATGCCAGTAGCGGAGCACCAGTTGCAGGTCCATCGGATGGGGAAACTTTGGCGCCGCGCCGAAACCGCCCCAACGGGCGTCGAACGAGCGGGCGAGTTGGCCGACGGCGGTCTCGATGAAGTCGCGCGAAAGTTGCCCCGGAGCGGTCGCCTGGCCGGCGCGGCTGAGTTCGTCCGTTAGCTGACTTGCCATTTGTTCGACTTTATCGCGCCGCATCAGCCAGGCGTCATAGACGGCGCGCAGCACTTCGTCGAAGCCGGGCATGCCGCCGCGAGCCGACGGCGGGAAGTAGGTGCCGCAGTAGAACGGCTTCAAATCAGGCGTGAGGAAGACCGACATCGGCCAACCGCCGCGGCCAGTCATCATCTGCGTGGCGTTCATGTAGATCTGATCGAGATCGGGCCGTTCCTCGCGGTCGACTTTGATGGCCACAAACCGCTCGTTGATGATCATCGCGATTTGCTTGTCTTCGAAGCTTTCGTGCTCCATCACGTGGCACCAGTGACAGGCGGAGTAACCGATCGAAAGAAAGATCGGCCGCTGTTCGCGCTTGGCTCGCTTGAGCGCCTCAGGCCCCCAGGGATGCCAGTCGACGGGATTGTCTTTGTGCTGAAGGAGGTAAGGCGACGATTCGTTGGCAAGATGATTTGGCATGTGAGTGAAATAACTGAATGTTACTGATTATTTTTGCCGCGAAGAGGCGCAGAAGACGCGAAAAGGGACAGGGGAACGTCGCCTTCTTTTTTGCGTCTTCTGTGCGTTTTCGCGGCTAACTCGCCACCGTCAAAAAAAAACGCCCCGGGCGACCGAGGTCGACCGGGGCGTTCTCGATTATTTAATTCAACCCTGCTTAGACAGGGGTGACCGCGTCGGCGCGGGGACCCTTCGGGCCGCGGCCTTCGGTGTAGGTCACGTGCTGACCCTCTTGGAGGGTGTCGAACTGACCGCCTTCAACCGCGGAATGGTGAAAGAAGAGCTCGCCCTTCTCGCCCTGGATGAAGCCAAAGCCCTTGTCCGCAATCAACTTCTTGATCGTGCCTTCTGCCATAGTCGCAGAAACTCCCTAAACGAAACTAGAAACAAACAAACGGGCCGCGCCCTCGTTCCCGCCAAACCCCGGCGGTTACGCGCGACAATCCCACAGTACAGGAGCACACAAGTCGTCCGCGATTGAAGAGAAGCGTCCGCGGCAGTCGCCAGAGGCGATCTGAGAGGAAGAATCTAACACACAACACGGGGGGTTTGACTCGATACGACCCCAAGTAGCCTATGCTAACATCCCCGGCCTCCTGAGAACATAGCGCCGACCGGCATTATCACAGGACAAACGACGGCGAAAACGAGGCCGCCTGCGAAAAATCGCGGTAAATTACGTAAAATCCCCACGACCGAATCCGATATGGGACCGGCCGGGCCCTAGCGGCGACCTGCGGGCGGGGGGAAGTGTGCAGTTTGGACTAACGCGCCCGGCTGCTGATTTGCCTCGCCGTGATAGCGTCGAATTCCCATGAGTGATCTGTATGGGCGCTTCGCTCTGCGTCTGAACCCAGAGGATGCTTGCAGTAAAATCGCCAGCACGGCCTACAGTTTGCGGGCCCAAAGGACCCTTGGAGGCGACAGGCGGGACGATTCTCTAAGAACGTGTTTTGAAATTGCCTGATTAAACGAAAACAGCTACGGCTCCCTGCCTTTGGTGCCAGCCGAAGGAAGGAGCCGTAGCATGAAAACGGAGTGCGAGTATCCCAGCGATGTGACTCATCGACAATGGCAGTT
>JBGSMO010000197.1:0-5491 GCA_041740115.1 Pirellulales bacterium | reverse complement strand
TCGAAAGTGCGCGTGAGACGCTCGACCGCGCCGCGGCCGGCGCCGGCGACAATTTCGACTTCCTCTTCTCCCTCGCCAATCTGCAGCTTCAACTAGCGGAAGTCAGCCGCGAGACGGGCGAATTTCAAGAATCGCTCCAAGGGCTAGCTCTGGCCCGCGTCACCATCGACAAGCTTGAGCAGCTTGCTCCCAACGTCGGAGAGGTCGCACTGATGGCGGCCACCTATCGCTTGAATCGCAGCATTACGCTGATCGACCTGCAACGCCTCAGCGATGCCATCGCCGAATTCAACCAGTTCAGCGTCGCCATCGAGCGTTGCAGCGAACTTGCCGAAGCCCCTTGGATGAAAGCCTCCGTCGCCTCGATGAAAACACTGGCATATACCGCCGGATTGGTCGGCGTGAACGGCATTCGCAACGACGGCGTCCTGCAAGCCCTCGCCGACGAGGGCAAGTACCAACTCTGCGCCGCACAGGCGAAAGAGTTTCCTACCGTCACCGGCGAACCCTCCGACCGCGTCGTCGCGGCCCAAGCCCTCGCCTACGCCGCCGCTCAGGCCGCCGCCGACGAGCAACTAGACGTGGACGACCAATCACGCCTGATTGAATCGCTCTCGCTGGAAGCCGTTCGACAACTCGAACTGGCGTGGCGCCAGGGATACCTCCGCCGTGAATCGTCGAGCGGCATCGCCGGCTTCCTCTTCGGTTCCGCCATCTCCCCCGACGACGTTCGCGAAGACGAACAGTTCCAAGCTCTCAAGGCCCGCGACGATTTCACCACGTTGCTGCAGCGCGTCGAGGAGGACGACCCGCCCGCCGAATCGGCTCCCTCTACGCCCCCTACGTCTAGCGAGGAAGCCTCAACAGCAAAATAGCCTTTTTCGTCAATTCGGCAGCCCGCGATCGGCAACGAAGCCGCAGCCTTCTAAAGCCACGGTAATTAGGCCTGTCACCCGCAAACTCAAGTCTCAAATTCCCTCGCCCGGGGGGCAGGGGCCCGCTTGTCGCCCCTTGGTTTGCGAGCTATATTTCTTGCTTCAGGACGGCTTCGGCCCCCTGGCCAATGAGCCCCGTAGGCAGGCAAATGCCGGCGTTTTCCGACGCCAGCGAACTTTCAGCCCCGCTGCGGTCTCTTTCGCTACACGGCGCTGTAGCTCAATTGGTTAGAGCACTGGACTGTCGATCCAGAGGTTGCGGGTTCGAGCCCCGTCAGCGTCGCTTTGGAAGGAGACGGATCGGCCGATCAGCAATGACGGCCGGGAGGTATAGCGCCTCCTAAGGAGATCCGCTGCGGCCGCGAAGACATTGTCTTCGCGGCCGCTGTTTTTTTGCGCCGATTTTTTCGACACGCCACCATCTCTTCAAAAATCGGCCGGCCAACTTCCCTGCCGTCGATCGCTCGCGTTGTGCGCTCACTTTGCGCGCTCAATTTTTCAGCGCAATGTCGGCCGATATACCATCTCGCGCATGCTTTATCCTCCCAGCTCACATAAGCGCGCGCATGTACAGATTGCTCTCTTGGGTGCGCTCGCAGCATACTCGACCTTCCTTAAATTCTTCCGCTATATCTTTAATTATGGACCTCTCACGGCTCACGTTGCCGGAGTGGTACGAAGGGACCTTCGTGTTTCTTTTCCACGCCGACGCGCGCCCAGGCACAATCGAGCAGTACCGCAACACCCTCGCGATTTGGAAGCGAGTGAGCGGAGATCCTCCCATCCTCGACATTGATCAGCTTACGCTTGCGAAATTCCGGGCAACGGCCCCGGGACAAGCGGCGACCGTCGCCAAACATGCGCGACACCTGAACCACCTGCTTTCCAAACTAGGCCCTCCCGGTCCTCGCAACCGGGATGCACTGGATCTGTTGCCGCGAACTCCATGGTGCAAGCCGCCCCGGCCTGAAAACCGTAAGCTGCGGATTCCTCACAACGACGAACTCGAAACCTTCGTGAGCCACGCTCCTCTGGACCTGGCACTCTTTGCCGTGGTTGCCGCGACGACGGGAAGTCGCAACGGAGCCGTCAGGTCGTTACGGCGGGACAATATCGACGCAGCCGGCCAGTTTGTTCGCTTTCCTGCCGAAACCGACAAGAAGCGAGGAGAACGGACCAAACCGATTCCCCGAATCACGCTTACTTGGCTCACGAAATACGCTCGGCTGATGGAGAAATGGGCTCGAAACCCTTCAAATTTCGCCAAGAAGTGGAACGCTTCAGCACGTCAGTGCGGAACGCCGCTCTTGAGACCCCATGGCCTAAAGCGATGGTGGGGCGCCACGCTGGTCCGAGCTCACGCGTCCCCCTGGTGCATCAAGTTCGCCTTAGACCACGCTCAGAACGACGTCACCGGCCTCCACTACCTAGACTCCTTCGACGAGCTCGCCGGCCTCGTCGACAAAATCGAACTTCCCGCATCCTTCACGACCCGTCTCCGCACCGAAACTCAGATCGAGCTCCCATGGTAACCGACGAAGAAACCGCCGCTGCGGTCGCGCGGCGCCAGGAAATCGACGCCCGCTGGCGGCACGCCGGAGAGTCAATCTGGCGGCTCGATGCAGAGCGCGCCTTGCAAATCGACATCGCCCTCCGCGGCGGCGTCGATCGACTGCTCACCCGGCTCGCGACGGACCACCATTTCGCCCTCGAAGTCAGGGAACTCGCCCGGTTGGCCTGGGACGAACTGTGCGAAACTCCCGATCCGAGGACTCAGCCGCATCAACTCGAAGCATGACGCACTTTTACCATTTCGACAGGAGAATTCCTTGCACAAGCACAACTGCACCTGCCAGAACCGCTCCGGGTGCCCTGTCACCCTGCCTATTTGCCGACGCTGTTTCGCAGCATTGCCGACCGAGCTGCAGCAAAAGTGGTCCGAACTCTCGCAGGCTTGGGCCAAGCTCGACGAGCTCCGCCAATTGCGGAGAACGATCCGAGCCTACAATTCCGAACGCCTACACGAACGCAACTTAGCTTAGCCCTTCACTTCACCGCTACTGAGAGTCCCGCCATGAAACTTTCCGCCGCCGCCGGCTACGCCCTCGTCGCCGCCGCCCAACTCAATCACGACTCCAAATCGCCGCCGCTACCCTGCAGCGCCATCGCGAAAACTGGCGGAATGCCAGAGCGATTCCTCTTGCAGATCCTCAAGCGTTTAGTCGATGTCGGGATCTTGCGATCCGTCCGCGGACTTTACGGCGGCTACTACCTGGCCCGACCGGCTAAGACGATAAACGTCGCCGAAATCGTCGAAGCGATCGACGGTCCCCTCGTTGAAACGCCAGCGCTGATCGAGGGCCTTACGCCGAACAGCGCCCGAATGCTCGCCAAGGAGATCGGCGAGATTGGTCGCCACGCTCACGATCGCCTGACGGTGTTGCGGCTCTCCGACCTACAAGCAAACCCGAATAAGAAGCCCGCCAAAGTCGCCAGCTAGGCGTGCTGCCGCGAGCAAATCGATCCCCGGCGGCACGGATGCCGCCGACTGTTAAAAGTCAATTGGCGCGCTGGGGGGAGGGGGGGTATGCGCAACTCCCTCATGACCATGACTCATTAAGTAAGCGCAAGCGCCCTCATTCGTCATCCATTCACCACCATTCATTTAGCGCGCCGCCTGCGATGGAAGTCCGCTCCCTCCGCGATCAGCTGCAGCACGCCGATGGCGACGAGCTTGGCATCCGCCGTTGTCGCCAGCTGGCCCGCCAGATCTGCGACGTCGTTCGAGATCCTGACATGCACCCCTCCGTTCCGATGCGCGCCGCCCGCGCGGTCGTCGACGGCAAAGTCGATCCGGCGGAACTCGTGGAACTGCTCGACATCATGGCGGCGATGCACGCCCGGCATGCCTTCAAGAAGTCGCCCGGCGCCTACTTCGTCACCAGCGTCAAACGGATCTTTCAGAGAAACGAGGTTCCCTGGTGAGCCCGACCACTGAACACCTGCTGGAGATTCAGGCCGCGGCTCGCATCATCGACGCCCGCGCCGCCACTCTGACACCAACGCTCCCGACGCTCGCCGAGCGAATCCACTCGATCGTCTACGACCTCCTCGACGTTCTCGATGAGGCAGCCCGAGAAACTAATCGCCCCACGGAGGATCACACGCATGACGCAACTCGTCGCAGGCGGTTCGACCGCACTCACCGCCGTGGCGCCCGCCACAGCTGAATTACAACTCGTCGCCCGCCAGCCCGAGGAAATGCAACAGGCGCAGCGCCAGCTGATCGACTGGTTCGAACAGAAGATCGCCGCCTGCCGCCGTGAAGCGGCCGACGCCAACGACAACCTCGCAATCGCCCAGCGTAACGGCTGGAAACTCGCGAGCTTTCGCCGCCAAGCGCAACTCGCCGGTCGCCGCGTCGCTTTCTACGAAAAATGCAAAGCGGCCGTGGAAGCCGGCTACGCCCTGGTGCCGAACTTTCCAGTCGACGTCTTCGCCGTCCGCACGACGAAGGGGAAGCCGAAGGGCGAGGAGAAAACTTGGAACCCCGGCTTCCCCCAGAAAGGCGAAGGCGCTCCGCTCGGCGTCGGAACCTACGTTAGCGACCTGCCGTTCGTCGAACATCGCATCGACCAAGTCGACGACGGCAAAGGAGGCCTCCGGAAGGTCGATCGCTACTGGCCGAGCGAGTTCGACGCGGAGATCGAGTACCCCCTATCGATCGCCCATCCCGCCGTCATGTCGGCGACCGCCGAGGCATTAGCGCGGAAGATCTTCGACGAAGTCGGCTCGCTTCCCGAACGCCGTCGCAAGGGGGATCCGATCGTCGTCGGCCGTGTCTGCGGGAGCCTGGGAGGCGCCGAGCGGAAGGTGATTTCGTTTCTGATTGCCTGGTACGTCGACACCCGGGAGTTATGACGGCGCCCCGGCGCCCCTCCGCATCGCCGGTTTCTCCCTCGCCCGCCCGCGCCCGCGGAAAACTCCGTTTTCCTAACCGTTTCTACTCAGTCGAAAAATTCTGCCGCCGCCTCGCGCGCCACCGCGGGAGCGACGCTCGCCACCGCACGGATGCCACTCATGAAGCCAGCTATTCCCCGTAGCCGCACGCACCTATTGATTCACGAATACTGGCTCGATTGGGCCGCCGCCACTAACGCCGGCATGCCGCAAGTCGTGCGAATCAATACGGCGATGAACGTCTTCGGCGACAAACTAGTCGCCGACTTTGAACGCCGCTTTCCGCCGACGCCTCGTCGGTGCCGAACCCCTGCAACTCCTCAGGAGTTGTAACGGTACAATGTTTCCATGACCGCTCCCCGCGACGATCGAGGCCGCTTCGCCGCCGGCAATCCCGGCGGACCTGGCCGTCCGAAAGGACGCCGCAGCGCGCCTCCGCCGCTGGCCGGCGACACGCTCCGGCTACAAATCTTGCGCGACCTCGCCGCTGGGCCCGACGTAGTGAGCCTCGCCCAACTGGAACTTGCCCTCAGTCGCGCCGCCGTCGGCAAACAACCTGCGGAGGTCGAACAGCTGATTGCCGAACATATCGACGC
>JBGSMO010000196.1:0-12838 GCA_041740115.1 Pirellulales bacterium | reverse complement strand
GCGTCGCGGCGCCGGCGATCGGCGGCGCCGAGGCCGCCGCCTGCGGATCGAGCGGCGGAAGTTGCCGCGCTAGAGTCTGCCCCAACGATACCTGTTCCTGAACCCCCTCCGTCTCCGTCATCCGTCCACTCGCTCCTGGCTGCTTAACTCGATGTGATGGCGTTTGTCGCGCTTCGCACGGACCTCAGGCACACGACTTGCTGCGCCTGCCTCCGCGATTGTAGCGGTCAATTCCACTGGCCGCGCCTGTCCGGCACGCTGAGAGTGGAACGAGTGACGATATCAGCCGCCCGTCGCCCTGACGAGATCAATCGACAGCAGAAGCTGGATGCATAGGGCGGAAGGCGAAGTCGGCGGTTTTACAATTCTTCCCACAGTTCGGTCAGAAGAACTGCAAAGTTCCATTGATTAACCGCCAAGGACGCCAAGGACGCTAAGGTTCGCCAAGGGAATGCGGGGAAAGTTGAACCACGACAGGCATGAAGGGGAATTGCGAAGATAAGGAATACGACCCGCGAATCACGCGAATTGACGCGAATGGAAATCAATCATTCCGTTCTTCATTCGCGCAGATTCGCGTGATTCGCGGTTTAATTCCCCTCTTCCTTTCCTTGGCGTCCTTGTTGGTTGATTTTTGACTTTACGTTCCCCCTGACCGTTCGAGGCATGATTTCCACGGAGTTTTTGCGATTTAGATTGGCCGGCCGGGCGGCGCCGCTAGAATGCAAATCTCTTCTGGATCACCCTCGAGCCTCGCATTCGAGCATCGCATGTAGGGGGGAGTGGAGTATGGTGTCACGGATCATGACCATTAGGCTGTCGAGCGGATTGAAGATCGAGCTTGACCCCTCGGAGTGGCCCGAAATCGGGTCGGCCTGCCGGACCAGCGTGCGCCACGGCGGCTACGTCGCTGAGAAGCTGATCGTCCGCCGCCACGACGACGGCCGCACGCTGATCTACATCGACGCCGACCCGGGCGCCGACCTGCTCGTGCAGGGCGACATCTTTCCTTCGCGGATCCGTGAAATCGAGTCGTACGTTTTCCGCTTCAGCGAATCACACGGCCTGCCGGAGTGGGTGGCTGAGAAGTGCGTGGAGTCGATCCGCGGTTGACTCTAGCCCCTACGAACGAATGGGACTCGGATTTTCGCGGATCCGCGTCCTATTCTTTTCGCTCTGGCAGGGTTCGAAAGACTAACCACCAAGGCACGAAGGGCACGAAGACGCACCAAGGAAGAGAAGAAAGAACATATCAGGAAGGCTGGGCTGGTCGCCGACTTATCGCCCTTCCCTTTCCTTGCCTTTCTTCGTGTTTCTTGGTGTCTTTCGTGCCTTGGTGGTTAGTCTTTCGCGACGCTCCGGCGGGTCGTTGACCCGCGGCTGTTAGATGTCGAAGTGCCACTGCTGCGGGATGCCGACGGCTTGGTCGCGGCGGGGGCATGTCTCGCAAATATCGTCGCCCAGTTGGCGATGGGCCCATTCGACGGCCGCGGCGGTGCTGGTCCAGAGCTGCGGCACTTCGCGGAAGACACGCTCGTCGCCCAGTCGATCGACGATGCCGACCTTTTCCAGCGTCGCGTAGAATCCGTCGCGCACGCCGGACAGCACGACGACGATGCCGCGCGCTTCGGTCCGCTCGATGAAGTTGTCGAGCAGGTGCATGCAAACCGCGTCGGGGTTGCGGAGGTACTTCACCCGCAGGATAAGGATCCGCAATTCGTCGTCGATTTCTTCCTCAATTTTTTCCAGGTGAGTTTCAAACTCCGGAGACGAGCCAAAGAATAGCTCCCCTTCAAAATTGAAGATCCGCATCCGGTCGCAGTGAACGTCGCCTTCATTCCGTTCGCGAATCCGCTGGCTGTCGGCGATGATCAGCTCGTGCATTTCGACGCGGGCGGCGCGCGGGACGTACATCAGGAACGACAACACCGTGCCGACGAGGATGCAGAACTCCACCGAGACGAGCACCGCCGAGAGCGCCGTGGCGGCGACGATGATCGCGTCGAACTTGGTCGCGCGACAGTGATACTTGATCCCCACGACATCGACCATCCGCGTCGCCGTCACCACCAACACGCCGGCCAGGGCCGCCTTCGGGATAAACTGCGCCAGCGGAGCGAACGCCAGGATCGTCAGGCCGACCATCGCCGCGCAAATGACGCCCGACCACTGCGTGGCGGCGCCGGCCTGGTGGTTGATATACGACCGAGTGAGCGACCCTGAGCCGGGAAAGCATTGGAAAAAACTGCCGGTGAGGTTCGCGACCCCTTCGCTGAGGCATTGCTGGTTGATGTCGAGCTTCTGGCCCGTCTTCGCGGCGATGCTCTTGGCCATGGCGATCGCTTCGAGCAAGCCCAACATGCCGACCGCCAGCGCACTGGGGGCGAGCCCGCGCACCAATGTCCAGTCCCACCCCGGCGCCTGAAAATGCGGGAGGGTTCGCGGCACCTTGTCGATGAGCTTGACCCCCTGCTCCGCCAGATCCCAATGCCACACGGCCAAACCGGCGGCGGCGATGGCCAGCAGCAGTTCCGGCAGCGCCCACCTCATGCGCCGATTGATCCACCGCAAGCCGAGCGCGACGGCAATGGTCCCCACCGCCACCTGCAGCGTCGGCATGTGCACCGGTCCGCCGTAGTAGAGCGTCATCACAAATCGCTTGACGAAGTGATCGTGATGCTCGCCTTGCGCCTTGAGGCCCAGGACGTTCTTGAGTTGATCCAGTACTAGTAATACCGACGCGCCCGCCGTGAAGCCGACAATCACCGCGTGCGAGATGAATCGCGACAGATCCCCCAGCCGCAACAGCGTGATTCCGGTTTGGAACAAGCCGATCAGCGTCGCCATCAGAATAGCCGCGGGTATGCGCTGATCCGCCGGGACGAACGCGAGCGCACTCAACATCGCGATCGAGATCGCGTTCGTGGGACCGTTGATGAGCTGCTTCGACGAATCGAGCAGCGCCCCCACCGCGGTCATCACGATGGCGGTGTACAGGCCGTACTGCACCGGCATCCCAAAGATGCTGGCATAGGCCATCGCCTGCGGGACCGCGACCGCGGCCACCGTCACCCCCGCGAACAAGTCGCGGCGAAACGTATCGGGCGTGTAGCTACGGAGCGAATCAAGCGCCGGCACCAGCGTGTAGAGCCGCCGCTTCCAGGGAGGAAGCGAAAGATCAACGCTGGCGCCTCTCGCGGACGAGCGGGCGCGGGCCGGAACGGGATGCGACATCGCTCAGAGTAGCCAAAAGCCAATCTGTCCCAGGCTGCGTTCACTGCGTCACGTCACGCCGGACAGGGCTTCTTATCATCATTAGGGCGGAGGATTTACGCAATGCGAGCTTGAGCGTCACTCGTCGCGCAGCACCCAGCCAGACCGCCACGCAATCCGGGACGCAGCGCACGAGGGCTGCCAAGTCGCCCGAGATCTGCCTCAAAGGCTAAAAAAGGCTGGGACAATGCGGCGCCGCAGCAGCGCCGCCGCCGCAGCCCCGGTGGCCAACAGCGTCCAAGCCCCCGGCTCCGGAACCCCTGCGACAGTTGCCTCCGTCGGCGCCCCGCCGAAGCTCGACTTCCAAATCGCCAAGTCGGCCGCGTTGATGATGCCGTTGCCGTCGGCGTCGCCCTGAGCATTCGTGGCGCCCCCGTTGATGCCGAAACCCCGCTGCCAGCGGAGGAAGTCGGCGCCGTCGACGACGCCATTGTTATCGAAGTCGGCGTCGTTGACTGCTGCTACAGGAATGCCCGTCGCCGACGCGGCGCCGAGCGCGGCGACCGCGTCAGCGGTAAGGACTTCATCATAGAAGGCCAGGCTGTTGATCAACCCCGCGGCCGTTTCGCCGCCGTCGTCGCCGAAGATGTGCAAGACGTCGGCGATTGCTTCCCGCCCGTTGGGCGCGACGCCCGTCGTCGCCGTTCCTGCCAGAACGCCGTCGACGTACCCGCTCACGGTATACGTGCCGGCGGTCGAGCCATCGATCGTCACGGCGATGCGGGTCCACTTGTCGGCCTCGACGACGCCGGCGTACTGCCCGGAGATGCCGAGACTGCCGAACAGCCCGGCAAGTTCCGAATCATCGCGAATGAAGTATTCGCCGTCGGCCGCGGCGGTCGAATCGGTATTGAAGAGGGAGGTGAATTCGCTCAACACCGGAAATTTCACGTCCATCACGATCGACCATAGGTTCGTCGTCGTAGGAATTCCCGTGTCGTCTGGCGACGCCTGATTCGGCATGTCGAGCGCCTGCGTGCCGTCGAACGCCGGAAATGACAGCACGGTGGCGGGCGAACCGCCGATCGTGTCGCTCACGTACGTCGGCGTCCAACCGCCGGCGGCGGCCATCGCCGCCTTACCGGAGATCGAATTAGCGAGGTTGTTGTTGAAGTTCCACAACCCTGCCTGATTCGCCGACGATGGAATTCCCGCCGCGGTCGCGCCGCCAAGCGCCCCGATCGCGGTCTCGCTGATCGCCTCGCCGTAGTACGCCACGCTGTTAACGAAACCAGCCGAGGTTTCCAAGTCATTGTCGGCGAACAGATGGAGGAATGACTTCACCGCCTCGCGACCGCCGGGTGCGAGGCCCGTGATCGCCGAACCGGCAAAAAAGCCGTCAATGTAACCATTGACCGTGTACGTCCCCAGATTGGTCGTCGTGTCGACCGTCACGGCCAATCGCGTCCAGACGTCGCTGCTAACGAACCCGGCGTACTGGCCCGAAATGCCAATTCCTCTCGTGTTATCGATGAAGTAGTCGCCGTCGCCCGACCCAATGGCATCGGTTTCCCATAACCCTGTAAAAGTACCGAGCGTCGGAAACTTCACGTCCATCACGATCGACCAGTTATTGCGCGTCGGCGAACCGCCGGCTCCGTTCGGGTTGGCGTCGTTCGACATGTCGAGCGCTTGCGTCGAGTCGAACGCGGGAAACGACAGCACCGTTGCGGGAGAGCCGGCAATCGTCTCGCTGACGTAGGTCGGCGTCCAGCCTCCCGCGGCCGTTAAGGCCGACTTGCCGCCGATCGCGTTCGTCAGCGAGTTGTTGAAGTCCCAAACGCCGACCTGCGCTCCGCTCGTGAAATTGCACGAAGCGACGACGATCGTCGCCGCGGCCATGGCGGATCTCATCCGCGATGCAGTCAAGCGGGGCATCACTCACTCGCTTTCTCAAAGGAAGTTAAATCATGGAGGGAACGAAGAGGCGCATTCCTCGCGTCTCGAATTAGTATGAACAGCGGCCTGCGACAGAACAATCAGATGGCGTCGCGGCGCTATCGAGATAGGGCTTGCAGCGAGTTATTACTATGATTTAACCGCAGTCGATAAGCCGGTTGCATCACTAAACGCGCATCACCGCCGACGCAATGCGCCGCTCAGCGATCGCCAGCGTCGATGAGGCGCTTCATATCGCGCACTGCCTGTTCCAAACCGACCATAATCGCGCGAGCAATGATGCTGTGGCCGATGTTCAACTCGCACATGTGCGGAATCGCCGCGACCGGCTTGACGTTGCGATAGGTGAGCCCATGCCCCGAGTGAAGCGTCAAGCCGGCGTCGACGACATGCTTCGCGGCGGCGGTCAGCGAGGCGAGTTCCGCCTCGCCGGCGAACTTCGCCGTGGCGTGGGCGTAGGCGCCAGTGTGGAGTTCGACCGCTTCCGCGCCGAGCGCCACGGCCGCGTCGATTTGCTTCGGATCGGGATCGAGAAACAGGCTCACCACGACGCCGGCGTCGCGCAGCCGCTTTACGGCGTCGCCGACGCGCGACTTCTGCCCGGCGGCGTCGAGGCCCCCTTCGGTCGTCACTTCTTCGCGGCGTTCAGGAACCAGCGTCGCTTGAAACGGCTTGGCGGCGCACGCGATTTTCAGCACGTCGTCGTCGCAGGCAAGTTCGAGGTTGAGCTTCACCGTGACGGTTTGGCTGAGCAAATGCAGATCGCGCTCCTGGATGTGGCGACGATCCTCCCGCAAGTGAAGCGTGATGCCGTCGGCACCGCCGAGTTCGGCAAGCGACGCGGCCCAGACAGGGTCGGGCTCGTTCGTCTTGCGAGCTTCGCGGACGGTGGCGACGTGGTCGATGTTGACGCCGAGGAGTGCCATGGCATGTTCTCAATCGCTGGACGGCAATAAACGCCACCGGCTCCGCCGGTGGACGAGTTTTTAATAAACGTGACCTTTGTCCCGGCGCGTCCACCGGCGGAGCGGTGGCTGCAAAACTCATCGCATCTGAGCCGCAAACGCCACACTCAGGGTAGCGTTTCGCAAACGCAACGGCCGCGAAATTGGCCGTCGCGGCGGCGAGACAACGCCGTTGTACGGGGGCAACGGGCCGATTGTCCAGCGGCGGCGAGCGTCGCATAACCGGCCTGATACGTCTCGCGGACCATCCTCGCGGTATGTTGCAAGAGACCCAGGCCGGGGCCCACAGGTTCGTGACCTAAGTTTCCGGAGAGATTAAGAGACACGTCGAAAAGTCCGACTCTTCTTGCCGCCACTTCAGGCCCTGGAGATTCCCCGCCATGACATGCCACGAACTCGCCGAGCGCATCAAGCAACTCGAACCAGGCGCGTCGGCGCACGACATCGCCCGCATCTGCCTGCTGCTGGCGAACAATCACGCCAATATCGAAATGTTCGCGGACGACGAGCGGCTGAAGCAGGCGTGCCAGCAAACTTCGCTCAAGCTACAACTGGCGACCGATCAGCACGCCGCCATGACGCAGGAACTGGAAGAACTGGCTGGTTCCGATCCCGAAAAATTCTCGCAGGACCAGGTCTGGGTGCTGATCCGGGCGATTAAGGTGCAGAGTCAGGTGCTGCAACTGTATGTGGGTCAGCCGATGCTCGATGTGTAAGTCAGGCTTTCGAGACTGACGGCATTGTTGCGGCGATCCTCAGATGCGTTCGAGCATCGTGATGCAAACGGTCAGGTAGATAAGAATGCCAGTGATGTCGATGATCCCCGCGACAAACGGGTTGCTCATCAGCGCCGGATCAAGCCCTAAGCGGCGAAACATCAGCGGCAAGGCGCCCCCCACGAGCGTGCTGCAAGTGACGACTAACAGGAGCGTGATGGGAATCACAAGCAGTTCGCCGGCCGTCGGCTCATCGACTACCAGCAGTGCTCCAATATAGGCGATGCTGCCCAGCCAGGCCCCCAGCAGCAGCCCCATCGAAAGCTCGCGGCGCAGCACGCGCCACCAATCTTTGATCGTTAAATCGCCGCTGGTCAGCGACGTGATGATCAGCGTCGCCGATTGACCGCCCGAATTGCCGCCGCAGGAGACGATCAGCGGCAGGAACAGCGCTAGCCAAGCTATCGCATCTAACGTTTCATGAAATGATTTGAGCGCAAACACCGTCAAAAACGACGCCGCGAGCAAAGCGCTCAGCCACATCCCCCGCTTCCACGACAGCGTGTGGATCGGCGTATTGAGGTAGCTCTCTTCTAACGGCGCGATGGCGCCGGCGCGGTAGGCGTCCTCTTCCGCTTCCTCGCGGAAGACGTCGATGACGTCGTCGTGCGTAATGATGCCGACGAGGTGGTGCTCGTGGTCGACCACCGGAATCGCCATGAAGTTGTAGTCGGCCACCTTCGAGGCGACCGCTTCCTGGTCGTCAGTCGCTTCGACCGTCACCAGATCGCGTTGCATCAGATCGGTGACCAATTCGTCCGGCGTTCCCAGGTGCATCAGCAACTGGCGGGCGGTGATCAGGCCCCGGAGGTGGTTTTCGCCGTCGACGACGTAGATGTAATAGATCGTCTCGTGATTCTGGGTTTGAAGGGCGATCTCCTTCAGCGCGTCGCCGACGGTCACCGACTCCGAAAGCCGGGCGACGTTCGTCGTCATCAGCGAGCCGGCCGTCCCCTCGGGATAGAGGCTCAGCCGGTTAATGTCGCGGCGATCCTCGGTCGGCAACAACGGGAGCAAACGCTCGACCACGCCTGGATCGACCAGCTTGAGCAAGTCGACGCGGTCGTCAGGCGCCATGTTGGCGATGACCTGGCTCGTCTCCTCGGGCGCGGCCGTTTCGAGAATCTCGACCTGCCGCGCTTCATCGAGATACTCGAAAATCTCGACCCGCTCGGCGGGTTCGGCGGCCTGGAGAACGGCCCAGGTTTCGGCGGGGCTGAGCCCCTCCATGAACTCCGCGGCCCGGGCCGGGTGCATCGCCGCGCAGAAGTCCTCAAGCCCGGCGCGGTCGTCCGCAGCGAGCATTTCCCGGAGTTCAGGGAGTAGGAGGGTATTGATCATGCCGGGAGCGAAGGGCGTCAAACCGCGGGCAAATTGCAGCCCGGTAAGTGTACGCTACGCCTGCCTCCACTGGCAGGCGTCCCCCCGGCGCCGGGAGAACTGCCTAATCCTTCCGATTGAACCGCCAAGGACGCCAAGAGCGCCAAGGGAAGAGAATGGAACCGCCGATGAACGCGAATGAACGCAGATAGAAAGAATTGAATTGTTTCATCTGCGTCTATCGGCGTTCATCGGCGGTTCCAAATTCCCGCATTTCCTTGGCGAACCTTGGCGTCCTTGGCGGTTCAGTTTTCGACATTTAGTAGATTGGCCAGCCTCCAGCCGTCGTTGACGTTTCAGCCGGCCCAGTTTAGCCTACAACTTGGTTCTCGGCCGGATTTCACGGATGGGTCGGCGAGGGGCGTTCTCTCCCGCACCATCCTTATCCCCCGCGAGGGCTCTGCCGCTGCAGTCGCTAGGGTTGCAATCCCGTTAGGCTGCGTCAGCGAAGCCTCCGCAATACCTAATTGCGATGAGTACAAATACCGTGTCAGACGCCAGCGATGTGCGCCGTGGCGATCTCGAACTATGCCAACAGCAAATCGGCTACGCCTTCCGCGAGCTGCAGTTGTTGGAAGGCGCTCTCACGCACGCCTCGGGCGTGCAGCATCGGCTCTCCTCCAATGAGCGGATGGAGTTCTTCGGCGACGCCATCCTGGGGATGGTCGTCTGCGAACGGCTCTTCCAGCAGTACCCCGAGTACTCCGAAGGGGAGTTGACGAAGATCAAGTCGGTCGTCGTCAGCCGCGACACTTGCGCGCGGATGAGCGAGGCGATCGGGCTGGAGCAGCACCTCATCCTCGGCAAAGGGATGGCGGCTGATCCGACCGTACCGCGCTCGGTGCTCGCGGCGGCGTTCGAGTCGCTGATCGCCGCGATTTATCTCGACGGCGGCATGGCGGCGGCGGAGCAGTTCATCCTGCGGTACGTCGACGGCGAAATCGACGCGGCCGTCTCCTGCGAGTTCGGCGGCAACTTCAAGTCGCTCTTGCAGCAACTCGCCCAGCGTGAGTTCGGCGTGACGCCCAACTACGTCATGCTCGACGAGAAGGGCCCCGACCACAGCAAATGCTTCAAGGTTTCGGCTCAAATCGGTTCGCGCCGCTTCACCGCCGCCTGGGGCAAGAGCAAGAAAGAATCGGAACAGCGGGCTGCTCACAACGCGATCAACCAGCTTCGCGAGGAGCCGGCGCCTTACCCGTGCGAGGAAAGCGCGGTCGACGTCTCGGATGACGACGCGTAGCGAGCCAGACGGGCTTGCACTTAATTCAGCCCTCGGCTCCGCCGGGGGGTCGCGCCGCCTCTCAACCGGGCGTGCCGCGCGAATCGATCCACGGAGACAGATTTGATGACCTTCGCCCACCAGTTCACTTGCTTCATTGCCTTCGCCTCAACACTAACGGCGCTGGCGACCGCTGAAGCCCAAACGTTCGTGCAACTCAGCCGCCGCCTCCCGGCCAACGCCAACGCCGCGATCGTCGTCAACGCGACGGCGATGTACGACAGCCCGCTCGGCAAGAAGGAAAACTGGCGAGCGAAGTTCGCCGATTCGGCTGAGTCGTCGCCGCTGATGTTGCCCCCGGGCACGGAACGAGCCGTCCTCGCCGCGGAACTCGACATCGCATCGCTTCGCCCGCAGTGGGAAGCGGCGGTGATGGCCCTCTCGGTCGATCCGACCGTCCAGCAAATCGCCGCCAAGCGTCACGGGCTGGTCGACGACATCGGCAGCATCCCCGCCGTCTGGTTGCCGCCCGATATCTGCGTCGTCAAGTTCGCACCAAAGATCTTCGGCATGCTCACCGAAGCCAATCGCCAAGAAGCGACCCGCTGGCTCGCCGCGGCGACCGACAAGACCGAGGCGCCGCTGTCGCCATACCTGGAACGGTCGGTCAGCTACGCCGACACCGCCGGCACGCAGATGATCCTCGCGGTCGACTTGGCCGGCGCCCTTCGCGCCGACGCTATTCGGTCGCAAGTCGCCGAATCGAAGCTGCTCGATCCGCTCGACGAAGCGGCCACCGCCAAGCTGTTCTCTGGACTACAGGGCATGAAATTCGGCGTCATCGTCAACGACAAACTCAACGGCAAGCTGCAACTCGACTTCGCTGACGACGCCTCGTCGCTGTCGCCAATGGCGAAGCCCCTCATCCTAGCGATCGTGGGCGGGGCTGGGGCCATGCTGCCCGAATTCAACGATTGGAAGGCTGAAGCCAAAGGGAAAAGTCTAGCGATCGAAGGCGAGTTGACGCCGTCGGGCCTGCGGCGGATCTTCAGCCTGCTGTCGATCGACGCCTCGGTGGTTCACGATGACGACGCGACGCTCGCCGCGAACACGCCGCCAGTGGCGCCGATCAAAAAGAGTCCGCCGCCAACCCCCGAGGAGCTTACGGCGAAGGCCTCGCTCCGGTACTTCAAGGCGGTCGATAAGTACGTCGAAGATTCGAAGAATCTCAGCCGCGCCGATTCGATCCAGCAGGCAGCTCTCTGGCTCGAAAACTTCGCCCGCCGCGTCGACAACTTGCCAAAGGCCAATGTCGATCCCGATCTGATCAAGTTCGGCGCCTACACGTCGCAAACGTTCCGCTACGTCGTCGATCAGGCCTACGGCATCCAGGACAAGCTCGCCACGATGGAGGAACCGCAGCAGCCGGTGACTTATCAAGAGGCCTACGTGCCGACCTTCAACACGGTGAACTACGGCGGCTACTTCATGCGGCAGTACGCCCCGTACTACAGCGCCACCTACGACAACAACGCCTACAACCAAAAGCTGCAGAAGAGCGCCGACGAAGTCTACAAGATGCGCCAAGAGGCGCAAACGACGCTTGCCGAGTTGCAGAAAAACACCGAGACGGTGCGGAAGAACCTGACGGAGAAGTACAAGCTGACGTTCTAGCCTCGCCGAGAGGGCGAGGCTAACGTAGGTTGGGTGCTTCCGCACCCACCTCCACGGCCACAACACCGAACGACATCGGACATCGCTGGTGAGGCCAACGGCAAAGGTGGGTGAATCACCCTCCCTAGCGCGTCCGCGTCGACCGCGACGTCGTCCGCTTCATCGCCGCGCGCTCAGCGGCAGCCGCACGCCGTGCCGCCATCTGCTCTGCTTGCTGCTCCTTCCGCGCGACAATCGAGTTGATCCGCGTCGGGTTGACGACATAGAGCTTCGGATCGTCAATCACGAAGGGCGTCGACCATGTCTTCCCGTCGCTCTTGTTGCAGACGTCGAAGAAGTAGGTACGGAACTGCCGAGCCTGGTAGCCGTACGGAAATTGCGACGTCAGATAGTCGGCGTCCGTAAGATCGTCGACGCCAGGGCTGGCGTAGTAGTGGATCATCCCGTCGGGCGAAAACGACATGCCGAGGGTCCACCAGCCGAACTCGTTGATTTCCTTCGCGGGAAAGTCGTGGCCCATCCGATTGCTGCGGACGGCGATGTAGGCGGAATCCTTCTCGGCGCCGCGCGTGCCGGCGGTGCGGAAATGGATCCACATGCCGGGCCAGTAGGGTTCGACTTCGCTCTCGCGCGAGAGGCTGAAGAGCCCCTTCGTTTTGCCGGTCGTCATCGTCGACGCGCTGGCGCGGTAACCGAAGTGGGGTCCCGAACGGCGTTCCCACTGCTCCGCCGGCGGCAAGTAAACGCGAGTGACGCAACTCGGCCGTTCCGAAACCGGCACGCCGCCGCTGAGTCGGGCGACGCAGTTTGCTATCAGATCGTCCTGATGAACTTCGCGGATGTTCCGTCCTGGGACGTACGAGTTGAGCGTCCGGAGCAGCAGGCCGTGCTCGCTGCCGGGAAGGCCCGGCTCGGGGAGCTTGATCACCTCGATATGGTCAGGCTGGCCGCGCTCGGGGCCTTCATGCCAGCGATCGTTCGACGAGCCCCCCATCGGGTGGCGGACTTGCTCGTCCTGCTCGCGCGAACTCTTAGGATGCTTGTGTTCGTACGACCACCCGGCGGCTTCAAAGTCGTCGCCGACGAATCCGATCTCAGTGCCGCTGCCGGGGACGAACGTGCTCGCGCTCCGCTGCATCGTCTGCTGGCTCTTCTGCTGCATTGGCGGAGCAGCCTCCATGAAATCTGTGGAGAACGACGAAGCGGTGCAAAGAGCGAACGTCAACAAACCGGCGGCGATCCGGCGGCGCACAAGGCGAGACATATCGTCACCCAGCGGGGTTTGGGCGGAGGGCCTGCCGAGCGGCGGGTCGAAGCTGCGGCGGGCCAAGATGGTTGGGTCGTACCGTTGGTATCGGCTGCCGAAGGGGACGAGCTTTGGCCGGCGTCGAGTTTCGTCCCCGCCAGCGTCGCTAGCGGGGACGCGGGCCGGCTCCGTTCATTTCGCGTAAGCGATTGGGGCGCATGAGGTTTTCTTGCCGATAGCAGGCGACAGGAATAGACTGAAGCACGCCGGCGCGACGTCCGAGTCGACCTCGCCGTCGCGCAGGCGCTCGCGTCCCTTGTCGCTCCGCCGGAACGGAGAGAGCCCTCGATGCCACAGCCCGACTCGCCCCTGGCGCCGGGCCCCTCCTCGCCGCCGCTTCCCG
>JBGSMO010000185.1:0-3185 GCA_041740115.1 Pirellulales bacterium | reverse complement strand
ACTGCCGTTCGTCAACTTCACCCCCTCGCTGGGGGCGCTCCCGCCGGGGATCGACGAGCTCGCGCGGCTTCGCCACACCTGCCACGCCGGCCGCGACGGCAAGACCGGCGAGACCCTGATGAAGAGCGTGCTGGCGCCGATGTTCGCCGCGCGAAATCTAAAGGTCATGAGTTGGGTCGGCCACAATATTTTTGGCAACCTCGACGGCAAGGTCCTCGATGACCCCGCCAACAAGCAAGCGAAGATCCAAAGCAAGGATCGGCTCATCACCGAGATCCTCGGCTACGCGCCGCAGACCCTGATCTCGATCGAACATATCGAGAGCCTCGGCGACTGGAAGACGGCGTGGGACCACATCCACTACCAAGGATTTTTGGGCACGCCGATGACCCTGCAGTTCACCTGGCAGGGCTGCGATTCGATCCTCGCGGCGCCGCTGACTCTCGACCTCGCGAGATTCGTTTCACTCGCAAAAAACAGGGGTGAAACGGGCCCACTCCCCTGGCTGGCGAGCTTCTTCAAGAGTCCCCAAGGCAACCCGCCGCCGGCCTTCGCCGACCAATTCCGCGAGCTCGAAGCGTGGGCCCAATGTTGTAAGAATTGAACCGCCAAGGACGCCAAGAGCGCCAAGGGAAAACAATTTATTGGCGTTCATCTGCGTCCATCGGCGGTTCCACTTCTCTTGCATTTCCTTGGCGCTCTTGGCGTCCTTGGCGGTTGCCTTTCTTGTCTTCAATTCACGCGCGCCGCAAAATATTCTCGCGCGAAATCGAGATTTTTCTACAACTCGCCTTGACTCATTGCCGAGATAATTGCTTCAATGCGCGCAGTGTTAGCGGTCGCATAGTGAGCGACAAGATCAAAACGAGTTTTCAACGACGACCTGACAACTGACGAGACAACGCTCCGACCGCCGTCGCGACAGCAGGATTGCCCGCGGCGTAACATCACTCTCACGCCCCTTCGATCACGAAGCATCAACCACCGGCACACGCGACTGACGATCGTCATTCTCATAGCTCGCATCATTTTGATCGTCGCGACATGCTGTCTTTCGTTTTTTTGGGTTCGCAAGGATTGTTCCCACAGGACGCACTAAATCTCTAGGAATTCACGAAGCTTTTCCGCAACCGCCCAACGGGCCAAGTTGAATCGCTTCGCTTGATTAGCGGGTCTCGCCTCCTCGTCTCAGCGCCCAAGGAGGGGACCTTTTAAACTCTGGGCGCTATCAGGGAAGGAGCCGTAAGGCTATGGCTACGAAGAAGGCTGCCCCAAAGAAGGCCGCGAAGAAGAGCCCCAAGAAGAAGGCTGCTAAGAAGGCCGCCAAGAAGAGCCCGAAGAAGAAGGCCGCCAAGGCTGCGAAGCCGGCGAAGAAGGCCGCTAAGAAGTCGCCGAAGAAGAAGGCTGCTTCGAAGAAGGCCGCTCCGGCTGCCAAGCCCGCCACCAAGAAGCCGGCCGGCATGTAAGCCGATCGCTTCATGCGTGACTATCGCAGGCCGACCGCGCCCCACCAGGCGCGGCCGGCCTTTTTTGTTGATTCAGAAAAGGCAACCGCCAAGGACGCCAAGAGCGCCAAGGGAAGATCGCATCTCCCCATTTCTCTTCGCGCCTTTGCG
The DNA here is from genome assembly GCA_041740115.1 of Pirellulales bacterium. Lineage (GTDB taxonomy): Bacteria > Planctomycetota > Planctomycetia > Pirellulales > Lacipirellulaceae > Lacipirellula. The sequence goes on along the minus strand of JBGSMO010000185.1, from coordinate 1,569 downwards.
TGAGACATGTCTTTCTCAACAAAGATTTCACGCAAAGGCGCAGAGGCGCAAAGAAAGACAAATCAGCGGGCCGGGAATGTACTCGCTTCTCGTCGTGCCCGCCGTGCCGTCGTGGTTCAATGCCCCCGCATTTCCTTGGCGAACCTTGGCGTCCTTGGCGGTTGACTTTCCTCTCCCAGGAGCCCGGCACTCCCCCCCCGCGTTGACCCTCCCACCCCGCCATGTTAGGCTAACCCGATCAATTTTCGCTCAAACGAGCGCGCCCGCTCAAAGCAGCGAGCCGGGGCGTCCCCGCCCTCGGCCGCCCCTCTACGGAACAGTTCTCCCCTTGGCCGAAACTCAGGACCTCCCCGCCGCCGACGAAATCGACTCGGCTCCCACTGTCCGCTTCACGGACCTGGGCCTCTCCGACACGATGCTCGCTGCCTTGGCGGAGGTCGGCTACGAAGTTCCCAGCCCCGTCCAGGCCGGCATCATCCCCCGCATCCTCGCCGGTGCCGACGTGCTCGGCCAGGCTCGCACCGGCACCGGCAAGACCGCCTCGTTCGGCATCCCGATCCTCGAAAAGCTCGATCAGCCCGCCCGCGGCCACCAACCCCGCGCGTTGGTGATGGTCCCCACCCGCGAACTCGCCGTCCAGGTTCGCGACGAGATCGAACGCCTCTCCCACGGTCGCAAGGTCCGCGCCACCGCCATCTACGGCGGCAAGCCGCTCAAGACGCAGATCGCCCGCCTCCAAAAAGGCGCCGACATCGTCATCGGCACCCCGGGCCGCATCCTCGACCATCTCGGCCGGGGCACCCTGCAGCTCGACCAGCTCGAATTCGTCGTCCTCGACGAAGCCGACCGCATGCTCGACATCGGCTTCCGCCCCGACATCGAAAAAATCCTCCGCCGCTGCCCCGCCAAACGGCAAACGCTGCTGCTGAGCGCCACCGTCGCCCCGGCGATCGAAAAGCTCGCCCAGCGCTACATGCAAGATCCAGAAGTGATGGACTTCTCCCCCAAGGGGAAGTCGGTCGACACGATCGAGCAGCGCTACTTCACCGTCGACGACTCGCGCAAGTTCGACCTGCTCCTGCGGCTGCTGAAACGCGAACAGCCGCAGCAGGCGATCATCTTCTGCCGCACCAAGCGCGGCGTCGACAAGGTCCACAAGAAACTGGCGCAGAAGATCCAAGACATCGAGAGCATTCACGGCGACATGGCCCAGAATGTGCGCGACCGGGTGATGAAGTCGTTCCGCGCCGGCGAATCCACGATTCTCGTCGCCACGGACGTGGTGGGCCGCGGCATCGACGTCAGCAGCATCAGCCACATCATCAACTTCGACATGCCGCAATCGTCGGACGATTACGTCCACCGCGTCGGCCGCACCGGCCGCATGGGCCGCGAAGGGATCGCGTTCACGTTCGTCACCCCCGAGCAGGGGATCGAACTGACGCGGATCGAGATGCTGATCAACAAACTGCTGACGCGGGACGAAATTGAAGGGTTCATCACGGTGGCCCAGGCCGCCCCGCCGCAAGCCGGCCACGCCAACAGCGCCGCCGCCAGCGACGACTCAGG
>JBGSMO010000165.1:0-8551 GCA_041740115.1 Pirellulales bacterium | reverse complement strand
GCGCCGGCGACGTTCAGAAGATCGGCGACAAGTATCTCGTGGTCCTGCAAACTCAGTCGGTCCACGAGGAAATCGAGAGCTTTCTCCAGCACCTCGCCGCAGCTAGCGGCGACGATGTCAGGGCATCCGCAACCACGGTCAACCGCTGATTCCTTTGCTCGTTTCCTTGTTGCTCCGCCTAGTAATGCGCTCGAAGGCTTCGTAGTCGGCCTGCTTGCGAAAGATGCGCGCCTGCCCGTTCCCCCGGTTCAGGGCATGGTAGAGGCCGTTGGCCTCGTCGGCGCGTGGCGGTCGGGGCATGACGATATATTGCCATCTATTAAATAGACGATCCAACAATGAGTCCTGACCCCTTAGATTTCGCCGCTGATCAATCTCAAGGAACTGTCGATCGGTTCATGCCAGCGCGTCACGAAGGAGGGCGTCGCTTCATTGGCAGACGAACTGCCAGACTGCGAGTGTGAGCGTTAACGTTATATGCGAAGGCGTCTTTTCAGAGTGACGATGAGCCCGCCCGCCATCAATAGACCTGCGCTTGATGGCTCAGGTATTGCCGAAAATGCGTCGGTAACATCCTGCAGTGTGCCGAACGCGACGTACTGCGTAAATGCATAGCTTGTCTCTCGGATGACGGTCGTTGAGTTCGGAGTTCCATAGCGATACACGGCGTTCCACTTGACCACGCCGTTTCCCGGACCAGAAGAACTGGCCGTCGGAAAATCAAACCGACCGAAGCCAGCAGTCGGATAAGTATCCTGCGGAAGGTTGAAGGAAAAGACTCCCATGGCGAACTGATCATCGGGGGTGCTGAAGATGACCGGCAGGGGCTGTTCGCCCGGTCCTCTGCTGAGAGGAAGCAGTGCGCCCGTTTCAGGGTTCCATGTCCTAAATACCGAGAACTCGGCAGGCATATAACCGGTCAGGGCCTCAAATTGATGGTAGGTATAGTCAATGTCATCAGGCAAATTGAAAGTGACATGATGACGAATCAAGTTGCTGACGCCAAACGCACCCAACGACACCTTTTTGGAGAGCGTGACTTCCGAGCGGACTCCCGTACTGTAGGCACGGCAAGATTCAGGATTGGATTGCCCCGGCCTTAGCCAAAAGGCTAGTTGCGACTCCGTCGAAAGAGTGTTGCCCACGACAGAACTAGACTTCAGTACGCTTGAGGAAGCTGGGCCTGTCCCATTGTCCCTCGACCCCGCCTCTGTCGGGTTATATCCCTCATTGCAATAGGGAGTGCCGAGTATGCCATGGTTTGAAGCGGATTGAAACTCACGCCCATGGTCATAGCTGTCAATGAACTGTTTCCCATTCCAAACAATCGAGGAAATCGCCCCGGCAAACTTGCCAGTGTTTGCTGTGATGACGACTGGCTTGCCCGCAGCAATGCCCGAGAGAACTTCATTAGCAACTGCAGTAGAACAATCCAGTACTGTGGCGATGGTCGTTCCGAGAACTTGCAGAATCAAAAGACATCCGATGGTTCTTGTCACTCTTGTTGTTCCTTCTGACTAATTTCGGGAGAATCAAAGAGGGCAGGGAGACTCACAATGAGTCCTGCCCATTTTGATTTTCTAGAAAATGTGAGCCGGTTGGGATATCGGGCTCGTTCCACTGCCTCGCCGTCGGATCAGGCACTAAGAGAGGAGCGGGCGACGACACATCCCTCAATCAAGAGGAGGGTTTTCCTTCGGCAATCGCGGCGTCGATCGCTTCCCAGAAATCGCGTCGCATTTTCTCGGCGTCGATCGCCTCAAAAACCGTGACCCGGCGAGGATTGTCGGGAAACTGTTCAACCGTCTCGGCATCGTGGATGATCGGCGCACCGACGACTGTCGGAGTGGCGAGTTCCGGCCGCACCACCGCCTCGATCAGGGCGAGGTCCCACATCGTCTTCTTCTCGCTCTTGACCGTACGGGGAGACGTTTCCCAGCGATCGACCAGCAGATCCCAAACGCCTCCCCGTCCCTTCAAGTGCTCATCCACTTCTATTTTAGACAGTTCCATCTCCACACTGACCGAACGGGCCGGCATGTGAATGTACTCCACCTCCGACTCGAAGATCGCCCTGACGGCATGGATGTCGTTTTTCCAGTTGAAGATGCCCGGCCCCCATCGGTCGTCCTTGTAGTCGCCATCGATGAAAGCAAAAACGACCTTCGGTTCGATCGATGGGTCCAGCACGAGCGCCGACGCCAAGTTCGTGCATGCCCCCAGGGCGAAGACGACCAGCTTGTCATCGGGGCTTCCGGCATGGGCTTGGTCGATGATGAGCCGCGCGGCCGGCGAATCGACCGGAGTGGCCGGGGCGGCCATCGAGCGATCAGCCCCGACGGGGTGTGGAATCGAATCGCGAAGGCCCATCGCGTCGAGGATATTCTCGTTGATCGCCTGGCTTCGAAGAACGGTGTCGTTAGGCTTTGTGGAGCGGGTGTAGTGGGCCGAGGTCAAACCCACCACCCGGAACTCGGGGGCAACCAGGGCCCTCACGATGGCATACAGATCGTCGATCTCGTTCGCCGTATCGGCGTCGACGATGACCCGTACTGGATTGCCCGCGTACCCCGAAGATCCCAATGCTCCGCACGCCAGGAAGACCATGCTCAGAACAAGACGGTTTCTCTTCATGTTCCCATCTCAGCATTGGTTGGCTGTCAGGTGCAACCCTGGCGCTCGCCCATGACCCGGAGCGACTCCGTCCCGGCCATGATCGCCGACCGTCGCGCCGTCGGCAAACCCCTCGCTCCAACCAGCCGGAGAAGTCTAAGTCGGCAGGACTCATAGTCAGGAAGGGATGACCTGCCTCCGCCTCTCCGCTCCACTGCGAGAGACTTTCTCCGTCCGGCCAAGTCTTCGCCAATGCGCGCAAGAAATCTTGCCAGTTCTCTACAGAAATTGGCCGCGCAAGTTGCTAGGCTGCGGTAGGTCAGGCGATCCAGCCCGGCCGACGTTCTTTGACATTTCAACCGACTCGTTCCCACGCTCCGCATGGGAACGGACCCCTCCCCGCTCCGCGGCGCGACCCAAGCGTGCGTCTAGCAATCGCGCCCCGCAAATCGTCTGCAGCCTCTAGAATTGCTGACGCATTATTCAAGTATGCCAACAAAAAACGAGGCGCCGCAGTTGGCAGACTTGGCAGACATGGCAGACTCGCAAAAAGCAGACGTTTTTCGTGGGCCAGGCGAACCAGCCTCATAAAACCTGCAGAAAAGGGCCTTTCAGGTTTGCATGCCTGCCCATCGAAAGGGCCTGACGCCGTTCGTCTGCAGTGCGTTGCTTTGGCGACGCATTTCTTGGGTGCACAGCCGGTGCGCGACCTTCTCGCCGAGCCGCGAAGCGCTCCACCGCTTGCCCCTCCGGCTCCAGCCTCGGCAACCCGAACCCCAAACGTCGCCAACGCTTAGGGCGAGTTGACCCGGTTACGCCGGCGTCTAGAATGGCCCGATAGCTTGCGGCAGGGAGTGCCGATGATAGCTGACGCGTGAACCAAAACTTCACGATCAGCGTACCAGCGGAGGTTGTTTTGCCGGCGTCTTAGCCCCCGGTTCTTCAAACCGGTCGGCGGCCCCGCTTACCACCCTCCCCCCTAGCGCAGTCCCGCCACTATGGAAGCCCACCAAACCTCCCCCGCTCAGCCCGCCGGCCTCCGCTTCCTCACCGCCCTGCCGGTTTACAACGAAGTCAATCACGTCACCGAGGTCCTCGACCAGGTGACGCGGAACGCCCAGGACGTGCTGGTTGTCGACGACGGTTCGTCCGACGGGACCCGCGAATTGCTGGCGACCCGCGACGACGTGATCGTCGTTTCGCACCCGCGGAACCGCGGCTACGGCGCCGCCCTCCACACGGCGTTTGATTACGCGATCGAGCATGGTTACGACGTGCTGGTGACGATCGACTGCGACGGCCAGCACGAACCGCAGCTGATCGGCAACCTCGCCGCCGCGTGTGCCGAAGTCGATATGGTTTCCGGCAGCCGTTACTTGAGCCTCGACGGCACGGTCGGCGCCCCGCCGATTGATCGACGTCGCATTAACATGCAGGTGACCGACGAACTCAACTGCCGGCTTGGCCTGCAACTGACTGACGCCTTCTGCGGGTTCAAAGCGTACAAGGTTGAATCGCTGAAGCGGCTTCACCTCACCGAAACCGGCTACGCGATGCCGTTGGAGTTCTGGGTCGAGGCGGCGTTTCAAGGGCTGAAGATTGTGGAAGCCGCGGTCCCGCTCGTTTATCTCGATGAGAAACGGAGTTTCGGCGGAGCCCTCGACGATTCGGCGAAGCGGCTCGCTTACTATCATTCGGTGATCGATCGGGCCGTGAAGGCATGTGCCGAGCGGCAGCCGTCGAACCCCCTCGCCCTGCCCCGCTGCGCCGAGCAGTACCAGGGTTGTCCCTCCAGTTGCTCCTGAGCTGCCGTGGCCCAATACGCTCGCTATCGTGCGCCGGCCGAGAGCGGGCAAAAGCTCATCGCCCCCCCGTGGGGCGAGTTGTGCCGCATCGTCGCCGGTAACGTCGCTTGGCGCCGTGAGACGCCGCTGACGGTGCTGGGTTGGCCGCTCAACGACTTCGCCGTCGGCGCGCGGCGTGAGATCCTCGATCGCGCGGCCGAGTATGTTTCGACGTACGCCGACCCAACGCCGACGCCGCTCGAAGGAAAAGCCGCCGGCGGGATTTGCAGTTCGCCGTTAATCGTTACCGGCCACCAGCCCGAGCTCGTCCACCCGGGCGTCTGGGTGAAGAACTTCGCCGCCGCCGCATTGTGTGCGTCGAAAGGCGCCATTTCGCTCAACCTGGTGATTGACGACGACGCCTGCCGTACGACGGCGATCCGTGTTCCCGCCGGGACGCTGGAGGAGCCGCGCTGGGAATCGGTCGAGTTCGACGGTCCCGCCGACGAGATGCCGTGGGAGGAACGGACGATCCTGCATCCCGAGCAGTGGCGATCGTTCCCTGGGCGCGTGGCCGCCGCGTCGAAGAACCTGCTGAGCGATCGGATGCTCGACGCTTGGTGGCCGCTCGCGATGGAGCGGGCCGCCGTGACCGGGCGGGTTGGCCTGGGGCTCGCACAGGCTCGCCACCTTGCCGAGATTGAATGGGGCCGCTGCAACTTGGAATTTCCGCAAAGCGAGATGTGTCAGACTGCGGCGTTCCGGCGGTTTACGCTTCACCTGTTCAACGAGTTGCCCCGCTTCGTAGCCTCCTATAACGACGCCCTCGGCGAATACCGCCGCGTCCATCGGCTCCGCAACCACGCCCAACCCGTGCCGAACCTCGCGGTCGACGGAGATTGGTTGGAAGCCCCCTACTGGGTGTGGTCGACGGAAACGCCGACCCGCCGTCCGCTTTATCTCCGCAAGGATGGAGCTGGAATCGTCGCCACCGATCGGCAAACCTTTGAACGCCGCCTGCCTTGCGTCTGCGACGACGGCGGCGATCGGGCACTAGCCGAGCTGGCGGCATGGGAAGCCGAGGGCCTCAAGCTCCGCTCGCGGGCTCTCATTACCACAATGTTCGCCCGGCTGGCCGTCGCTGACCTGTTCATCCACGGCATCGGCGGCGCCAAGTACGACGAAGCGACCGACGCCATCTGCGAGCGGTTCTTCGGCACATCGCCGCCGGCGTTTGCGGCGATTTCTGGCACGCTCCACCTGCCGATTGCCCGCACGGCAGGCGACGCCGACTCTGCTCAACGTCTACAGCAACAACTCCGCGACCTGACGTTCCATCCGGAGCAGCATGTCGACTTCGCCGACGCTAGCGTGAATGGCGACGTCGCCGAACTGGTCGCGAGCAAGCGCCGCTGGCTCGCCACGGCCAAGACGCCCGCCAACGCCGCGGAACGCCATCGCGAGATCGCGGCCGCGAATCAGGCGATGCAACCATACGTCGCCGGGACTCGCGAGTCCGTCGAGCGGCGTCTCGCCGCCGCCGGCGAGCGAACGCGGGCCAACCGCGTGCTGAATTCCCGCGAGTACGCTTCTTGCCTATTTCCGCGAAAACTCCTGCAACAGTTTTTGCTGGATTTCCCGGTCTGAGTGCTATACGCTCTGGGTGAGGGGCAGCCGAGCGAACTGCCGCGCACTCGTCTTCTCATGCGCGGCCCGTTTCGATCAAATACTTCCGGAACAAGAAGTAGGGGTATCGCACGCATGTCCGCGCCAGCGAACCGCAATCACGGAGAAGCGGATCTGAGCGATGTCGAGTCGCCGCCCGCTTTGGCATTCCCGCGCCACGGCGCGAACGGTCGTGGTCCAGCCGCGCGCTACGACCGCACCGCCGTGCGAGAACTGCCGTACGGCGGGCGGATCGTCACCGCCAATGCCGGCGATCATCCGTTGGTCGTCCAGTTGTTGACTCACGCGAGGCAAACGGCAGTCGCCGACGACTTTCAGAGCCGCCTCGACGAACCAGGCTACCGCCCTAGCAATCGGCTGCTGGTTCATCGCGAGAAGGAACTGCTCGCCCACGTCCACGTCGCCAGCCACATCGCTTGGTTCGATGGCCAGCGGATGCCAGTGGTGAAGTTCGAAGATTTCGCCGTCCTGCCGGAGTACCGCGAGTCGGCCTACGATCGCGATCTGTTGGCGGTCGCTGAGCAGATCGCCGCAGCCGAGGGGGCGGTTCTCGGACTCGTAAACGCTGACCGCCACGCCTGGTTTGAACGCCAAGGCTGGAGTCCTCTCCGCGGGCAGGGTCACACCCGTGCGAACGCCCGCGCGGTGTTGGCGTACCTCGACGCCCAGGAGCGATCGCGCAAACGGCGTAAAGGCACGCTCGACGTGCGTACCTGGCGACACTTTGAACTCGACGCGGTGCGCGCCGTTTATGAAACGACCGCGGCCGATCTGTGGGGCCCGCTCTATCGCTCGGAAGAATGTTGGCAATGGCTCATCGGCCGCAAAGCGCAAGACCAGGTCTTGCTTGCTGTGGAAAACAACGGCGCCCCGCCCGCCAACGGCGACAGCGGCGTCGGGCTCGTTGGCGAAGCTGCCGGATACGCCGTCGTCCGCGGCTCGTGCATCGTCGAGATGATGACGCTTCCCAAGTTCTCGACGGCTCGCGTCCAGTTGCTCGCCCGCGCTTGCCGCGACGCGATTGATCGCGATCACCACTCGATTTCGCTTTACACTCCGGCGAGCGATCCGCTCCACGAACTGATGGTGACCGCCGGCGGCGCCTGGATCAGCGACCGCAAAGAAAACGGCCCGCGGCTGCTCATGCGGCTCCTCTCCCCCGAGCGCTGGGTCGAACGCTGTTACCCTCTCTGGCGGCAGCGAGCCCACGACGCCGGCGTCCCGCGGCCGACTGAGATCGGCATCGCGACAACCGACGCTTCGTATCGCTTCACGCTCACGCGCCGTAGCGCGCGGCTCGAACCGATGGGCGACCGACCCGCCGATTGGATCGAGTGCGATCGGCCCACTTTTGAATCGCTGCTGGCCGGGAATCTGGCGATCAACGACGCTGTCGAACAGAAGTCGCTTTGGCTCTCCAAAGCCGAATTGAAGTCGACACTGACGGCGCTCTTCGTCCCGCGATTGTTCTGGCAATCGCCGCTGGAGTTCATGCGATTGTAGGGTGGCGTGCCGCTTGTCATTCTGAGCGAAGCGAAGAATCTAGCGCCTAACGAGCTACCAGATTCTTCGCTTCGCTTAGAATGGCAGGGCCAGCCTACTTGCCGGAGAGGTATCCGGCGCTTGATTGGAAGTATCGCGAGCGTCGCTTCACGATCACTTCCTCTTCAGCCGCCGAGTGCTGATCGCTCAAATCCTGCAAGCTCGCTTGGCAGTAGCGGCACTGGACGACTTCCAAATGGAAGCGAAGGAAATCTTCATGCTCGGCGTCGAGGACGCCGAGGAGGTGGCTGCCGAGTTGCTCGCGCGTCGGACAGCTTAGACGATGGCGGCGCCAGATGGCGCCGAGCGAATGGACTCCCGCATCGCGGCGACCGACGGCGGCGGCGAGTTGTTTCTTGAGCGCTTCGTCCTCACGCAGCGCCGCTTCCAATTCCGCCATGCGGGCAGAGGGGAGCCCTTCGTCGAGGAAGGCGTCGAGATCGGCATCGGTGTAGGGCATTGTTCTATGTGCTAAATAAGTCAATTGCTTTTACCACAGAGGCCACAGAGATCACAGAGAAGAAAAATGCGAGGAGAATGGTGAGAACCACGATCCTTCTCCCAACTTCTCCGTGTCCTCTGTGGTAAAAATCATGCGGCTTTGACCAATGGGTCATTCATGCAACTCAGGAAATACATCCTCGCTCAGCCGTTGCTGTTTAACGAACTTTCGCAGCCTCTCGAGAAAATCAAACTTGAAGTTCGCCACCTGCTGCTCAGTCAAACCGACATGCTCGGCGGTCGCCTTGTTCGTCGCGCCGACGACGAAGAGCAACTCCATGCACTTCACTTTGTCCCAATCGCCGGCGGCGCGCCACCCTTCGAGTTGGCGTCCAATCGCTTCGGCCAGGGCTTCGTCCTCCATCTGCCGGCGCTCGCCGCTGCGGGCGATGCTGCTGGCCGGACGTGCGGCGCCGCGTGGTTCC
>JBGSMO010000092.1:0-14719 GCA_041740115.1 Pirellulales bacterium | reverse complement strand
ACCGAGTCGCCAATCGGCCTGATCGCTTTGAGCCACGACAGAGAAAACGCAGGCAGAAGAAATACGATCGGATGATGAAACCCAGGAACGAACTCAAACGTGAAATGCTGAACCGAGTTACGTAGATCTACGTGCCATTCGTCGCTTCGTCCTGAGCGAGAATCGGGGCGCCCCGTTCCTTCATGGCGCGGCTGCCGAGAGCGCCGTCGTCGCCCATGCCGGTGAGGATGGCCCCCCATGCCTTCGACCCGTACTCGGCGGCGATCGAACGAAAGAGAAAGTCGACCGACGGGCGGCAATTCCGCTCCGGCGGGTCGTCGGTGATTTGGACGTAGGTGCGGCGCTCGTCGCGAACGATCCGCATCTGCTTCCCGCCGGGAGCGAGAATCGCGCGGCCCCGTTGCACGGTCATGCCGTTGTAGCCTTCGACCACCTCAAGCTGACAGCGACGGTTGAGATCGTCGGCGAGCGTCTTAGTGAAGATCGGCGGCATGTGCTGCACGATCACCAGCGGCGGCGTCCGCGGCGACAGCAGCGGCAACAGCTTGTTGAGCGCAACTGGGCCGCCGGTCGAGACGCCGATGCCGATGATCTCGGGCGCGCGGCGGAGCGATGCGGCCGACGACGGAAATTGCGGGCGGGAAGTCGAGGCAGTCCGCAGCTTCGATTCGACGGCGGCGGCAGACGCAGGACGCAAGCCGCCGCGAGTCGACGCTCCGTCGCGGCGAACGAGGCGGCATGCCTCCAGCCGCGGGGCGAGGTCGGCGCGTAGCTGATCCTCGTTGGCTTTTAGATTGGGCGATGTCGGCTTCAGGACGAAGTCGAAGGCGCCAAGCTGCAGGGCCTCGCTGGTCGCTTGGGCGCCAGCGGCTGTTAGCGTGCTGATCATGATTGCGGAGAGTTCGATGCGGCGCTCTTTGAGTTCGCGGAGCAGGCCGAGACCGTCGAGTTCCGGCATCTCCATGTCGAGCGTGATGACGTCGGGACGGTCGGCAATGATCCGATCGAGGGCGAGCCGGCCGTTCTGGGCGTGTCCGATCACTTCGACGTTAGGCAACTGCTCGAGCACAGTGCGGACGACCTTGCGGTAAAGGGCCGAGTCGTCGACGACGAGGACTCGCAGCGGCGGCAGGTTGGATGGAGGGGGACTCATGGCGTTCAGTTTTCAGACAATGGTGTCGTGCAATGTATCAGCGCTGGCGAAAGATTATCGGTCGAGCGAAATCGCGCCGCTAAGGGGGAGAACTCGCCGGTTCTCCCCCTTCGTTGTCGGCGACGCGTGCAACTGCCGCGGGGCGGCGTGCGCCCCGCGGCGTTGCTCCCCCTTCTTACAGTTGGAACTGCGAAACCATCCCGCGGAGCTGCTCCGAGAGCGTCGACAGTTCCGAGCCGACGACCTGCGTTTGCGAAGCTCCCTGAGCGGTCTGCTTCGCGGCCTGGTCGACGCCCGCCATGTTGCGGGTGATCTCCGCACACGCGGCAGCCGACTCGGCGACGCCGGTCGACACCGTGCTGGCGGCGGTCGCCGTCTGGTGGACGTTCGACGCAATCTCGCGGGTCGTGATGCTCTGCTCCTCCACCGCCGCGGCGATGGTGGTCGACGCCGAGTTGACCCGTTGGATCGCCTCGCCGACTTCCTTGATCGACCGGACAGCTTCGCCGGTCGAGGCTTGGATGCCTTCGATACGGCTGCGGATGTCCTGAGTCGCGTTGGCAGTCTGCTTGGCGAGCTCCTTCACCTCGGTGGCCACGACGGCGAAGCCCTTCCCAGCTTCGCCGGCCCGAGCCGCTTCGATCGTGGCGTTCAGGGCGAGCAGGTTCGTCTGCTCGGCGATGTCCTGAATCACCTCGATCACTTTGCCGATTTCGTCGGCCGCCGTGCCGAGCTGGCCGATGGTGACGTTGCTCGAGTCGGCCAACTGGGCCGCCGAGTTCGCGGTGCTCGAGGCCTGGCCCGCCGTCTTGGCGATTTCGCCAATGCTGGCGGTCAGTTCTTCCACCGCGGTCGACACCGACTTGACGTTGGCGGTCATCTGCTCGGTCGACGCGGCCATGTTGGTCATGTTCGTCGACATCTCTTCAGCGGCCGCGGCGACGGTCGCCGCTTGGCTGTTCGTCTCTTCGGCGCCGCCGGCAAGTTGCGTGGCGGTGGCGGAGAGTTGCGTCGAGGTGCTGGCGAGCTGCCCGGCGTTGGTGGTGAGGCCGCTGAAGACCTGACGCAGGTTCTGGCACATCGCGTTGACGGCCCCGGCGATCTTCGTGAAGGTGTTGCCGACGTCGCTGGTGTCTTCATCAGACGAAGCGACCGAGTAAGATTTCGTCAGATCGCCTTCCGCGACGGCGCTCAGCACCGTCGAGACTTTCGCAACTTCCGATTCCTGGAAAGCGGAAATCTTCACCGTGCGGGCCAGGTTGCGCTCCGCAGCCAACTTCTGCTCGGTGATGTCCGACGCGTACTTGACGACCTTGAACGGCTTGCCGTTGAGGTCGAGGATCGGGTTGTACGAGGCTTGGATCCAGATTTCCTTGCCGCCCTTGCCGAATCGCTTGTACTCGGCGGCTTGATATTCGCCTCGATTCAAGGCGTCCCAGAAGGCACGATACTCGCTGCTCTGCGTGTAGGCCGGATCGCAGAACATTCGATGATGCTTGCCTTTGATCTCGTCGAGCGAGTACCCCAGGCAGCCAAGGAAGTTATCGTTGGCCTTGACGATGGTGCCGTCGAGGTTGAACTCGATGACCGCTTGCGACTTGCTGACGGCGTCAATCTGCCCTTGGAAGTCCGCGTTCTGCAGCTTCGCGGCGGTGACGTCGGTAGCGTACTTGACGACCTTAACCGGCTTGCCGCTGCGATCGAAGATCGGGTTGTAGGAAGCCTGAATCCAGATTTCCTTCTTCCCTTTGCCAATGCGCTTGAACTCGCCGGCTTGGTACTGACCGCGGTTGAGCGCGTCCCAGAACTGCTTGTACTCGGCCGATTGGGCGAACGACGGATCGCAGAACATGCGATGATGCTGTCCCTTGATCTCATCGAGCGTGTAGCCGAGGCAGCCCAGGAAGTTGTCGTTAGCCTTGACGACCGTGCCATCGAGGTTGAACTCGATGACCGCTTGCGATTTGCCAATGGCGTCGATTTGGCCTTCGAAGTCGCTCGCTTGGTGTTCGAACGTTGTGAGCGAATCGAGCAGCGTGTTGAGCGACGAGGTCATTTTTCCCAAGTCGCCGCCCACCTTTGTTTCAACTCGCTTGGTATAATCGCGATTTGCGGCCGCTTCCATCGAGGCGACGACTTGACCGACGACGTTGCCGATCGAGCGAGCCAGGAAGTAACCGATCGCGGTCACGAGCGCCAAGCAGGCGACGCTGACGCCAACCATCAGCCAAGTCCGCTGCGAGGTCGTCGCCGCCGCGGCGACTTCGACGGCAGCGTTCTGCTCGGCAGCCAAGGCGACGACCTTGTCGATCGCGGCGCGGTGCTCTTCGTACAGCACCGACATCGGCCCGCTAACGAGCGTCTTTGCCTTTTCCTTGTCGCCGGCGCGGAGCGCGGGTAGCATTTCGTTCTGAGCGACTTCAAAGAACTTGGTCGCCGGCTCGTAGGCTTCTTCCAGCAAGACCTCGTTCATCTCCCCCTTCGGAAGATGCTCGGCCCAATAGTCGTGACGGACGTCGAAATCCTTCTGCAGGGTTTCGAGCTTCTTTGCCAGCTCGTCGGTGCCGGTCGGATCCTCAGCGCCGGTCATCTTGTGAACCGTCAGATACGACTCGATGATGTATTCGGGAGGAGGCAAGATGTCGGCCAGCAAGTCCTTGCCCTGGGCAAGCTCGCCGTAGATGGGACCGTTGACTTTCACTTTGTTGAGCGTGGAGAAAGCGATGACGCCGAATAGTACGGTGCCGACGGCGTACAACGCCGCCAGGCACATCAGCTTGCTCCGAACTCCCATGTTTGCGAACCGACTCATGACTGGTGTCTCCCGAACGAAAGAAATGTGAACTGTGTTGAAACTGGTCAAAGAAACGGATGCGTATCTCGTGAACTATTCCTGGCGGGCGCTGTCAGCCAGCACCTCGTCGATGTCGAGCAGCACGACGATCGCCGAATCGAGCGTGCAGACGCCGCTCATCAGGCGGCCGTCGACGCCTTCGACGTTGGTCGGCGGCGGACTGATTTCATCCTCGCGAAGCGTGAGAATGTCGGAGATTTGGTCGACCAGCAGGCCGATCGCTTCTCCTTGGTGATGAACGATCAAGTTGCGAGTCTGCCGACTCGTTTCAGACGGCGGCAGTCCGAGGATCGCCCGCAAGTCGACGATCGTCGCGACGTCGCCGCGAAGATTGATGACTCCGCGGACGTAGTCGGGCGCGTGCGGCACCTGCGTGATCTCGGACTGACGATTGATCTCTTGGACGACCCGGATGTCGACGCCCAACAGCATGTGGCCGACGTAAAACGTGGCGAACTGCAGTTCGGCGGTTGCGCCGGATCGGTCGGCGACGGCGGTGGACATGGCGTGGTTAGACCTCGAGGAACTCTGTTTGAAACAGCCGGCGGCGTCGGGCCGGCGACGACGTTAAGCAGGCTGCAAGTGACGGCGGTTGCTGCCCGCCTTGGAACCGGTAAAGTTGTGGAGCGCGGCCAGCAGTTTTTCGCGATCCATCTTGATCTGGTAGTCGTCGATGCCGACCTCAATGCCCCGTTGCATGTCGGAGGCGCCGGCCAGCGACGTCAGGGCGATCACCGGCAGATGGCTCCACTTCGATTGCTTGATCCGTTGGCAAAGCTCGAAACCGTTCAGGTTCGGCATTTCGATGTCGGTGATGACGACGTCGATATCCAGGTCGCCAACCATCAGCCGTTCCCAGGCGATAAGGCCGTCCTCGCAGTCGACCACCTCGTAGCCGCGCTCTTCGACCATCGACTTCACTTGCTTGCGGAAGAAGGTCGAGTCCTCGGCCAACAGCACCAGCGGCTTCTTGCCTGTTTCGACGCTCGGCTTCGGTTGATCGGCGAACCACTCGGCGTGGGCGAGTTCCGCGATGCGGAACAGATCGACCAGCCGCGTCGTCTGCTGTGAAATGATCAGCGAGCCTTGGATGCCCGGCTGTTGGAACGTGATCGTGTCGACGTTGGTCGGTACGCGACGAATATCTTCCAGACGCGGCGCGATCAGGCCGACTTCTTTGCCGCCGATCGCGAAGACAATGACGTAGACCCAGTTCTGCGTTTCCGCCGGACGAGCGGTGATGACGTTCTCCAGTCGCAACAGCGGCACGCTCGAATCGCGGTATTGCACCAGTTCCTGCCCGCCGACCGAGTCGATCTGATCGGTGCGAATTCGCTCGATCCGGGCGACGACGTCCATCGACACGGCGAAGTGATCGAGAGGATGATTGGTGAACAGCAGGACCGATTGCGACTCGTCGTCGCCGTGGACCGTTTCGTCGCTCTTTTCGGCGGCGGTTTCGTGGGCGGACCCAATTTGTTCATGGGCGGCGATGCCGGCGACGTCGAGAATCAACGCGACGTGTCCATCGCCCAAGATCGTGGCGCCAGATAGGCAGGGAGCATTCTTGATGTGACGACCGAGCGGCTTGACGACGATCTCTTCCGAGTCGTGCAGGGCGTCGACCACGATGCCGAACCGCTGCTGGCCGCTCTCGACGACGATAATGTTGGTCGTCGCCTGCGGATCGGTTTCGGTGGCGGCAGCGTTGGGCAAGCCAAAGCCTAACACCTCGCGTAGGCGGACCAGCGGCAGCAGCGAACCCCGCAATCGCAAAACTTCCGCTGACTTGACCAGATCGAGCCGCTTGGCCATTTCCTCGCGACGGAGCCGCACTAACTCCGAGATATTGACCTGAGGAATGGCGAATCGCTCCTCGCCGCTTTGGATGATCAGCGACGGGATGATGGCGAGCGTGAGCGGCAGCGTGATCTGAATCGTCGTGCCTTGCCCGGGATTCGAATCGACGTCGACCGTGCCGCCGAGTTTTTCAATGTTCGTGCGAACGACGTCCATGCCGACGCCGCGACCGCTGACGTCAGTGATCTTCTCGGCCGTCGAGAATCCGGGGTGAAAGATTAACCGTACCGCTTCGCGGTCGGTCAAACGCCCCGCCTGTTCGGCGGTGATGACTCCTTTTTCGACCGCTTTCTTCTTGAGCTTTTCGGGGTAGATGCCGCCGCCGTCGTCGGCGATGTCGATGCGGACCTTGCCCGCCTCGTGGTAGGCCTTGAGATGAATCGTGCCGATGGCCGGCTTGCCGGCGGCGACGCGGACGTCAGGCCGTTCGACGCCGTGGTCGATCGAGTTGCGAACCAGGTGCGTAAGAGGATCGCCGATTGCTTCGAGGATCGTCTTGTCGACGTCGACTTCCTTGCCGTCCATGACGACGTCGCACTGCTTGCCGAGCTTGGCGCTCAGGTCGCGGACGACGCGCGGAAACTTGCTGAAGACGGCTCCAATCGGCTGCATGCGGGTCCGCATGATCGCCTCTTGGAGTTCGGTCGTCACCTGGTCGAGCCGCGAGGCGACCGCTTCGATGCCGACATGGGCGTCGGTGTTGAGCGCTTGAATCAACTGATTGCGGCCAAGCACCAACTCGCCGGCGAGATTCATCAGGCTGTCGAGAACGCCGACCTGGACGCGGATGCTGGTTTCGGCGACGACAGCGGACGCCTGCGCGGTTGGGGCGGCGCTCGCTGTGGATTTTGGCTCGTCGATAATGCTCGGAGCGGGCGGCGCGACGGCTTCGATAGGCATTTGCTCAGGCTCCAATTCGGCTTTGACTGTTGGGAGAGGCGCGTCGTCTGCGTTGTCTTCATCGGCGGCGTCGGCGAACATGGCCTGTTCGACGAAATCGACTGCCGAATCAAGGTCCAATTCGCGCTGCTCTTCTTCGGCAACCGCAGTGCAGGTAGCCGTCACGACGGCGACTGCTCCTCCCTCGGCGCCGGCGAAGATGGCATCGAGCCGCATCACATGATCGTCGACGTTCGCGTCGTTCGACGCTTCGGCGTTGTTCACCAGATGGGCGAGGGCGTCGGCGGCGCGAAGCATCACGTCGACCATGGCCGACGTCGGCGTGAGTTCGCGAGTCCGCATCAGGCCGAGGATGTTCTCCAAGCCGTGGGCGAGACGGTTGACCGTGACCAATCCGAGAAACCCGGCGGCGCCTTTAATCGAGTGAATGCCGCGGAAGACGTTGTTCACCAAATCGACGTCGATGTCGGCGCCGTTGGCTTCAATCTCCAGCAGTTGCCCTTCCACGTGACTGAGATGGTCGCGCGATTCGGCAATAAATTCCGCCAACAGTTCGGGATCTTCGATCGCCATGGATTGGCTCCGTGTTTCGCTAGGTCGTCCGCCGGCATAGGTCGCCGTTTCGCTGCGGTTTTGCGCGTCGGGCGGATTGCGGACGAACGAAAACTAGGTCAGGACGGTGCGCGCTGCAAATTTGTGCAGCAAAACTTGGGATAGAAAATTCCGCACGATCGGCGCGATCCGCTTTGGCACGTTGTTTTGGGCCGACGCTCTTCCGCAATTGCCGAAAGCTACGTTTGACGAAAGGGATTTCGTCAAAATCGTCGACGCGATTTGCGCCTAACGTGTCGCAAACTACATCGACAGACCGCCACCCGACAAAACTACAGGACACGATCGATGAAAGCGGAACACATCAATCCATTTCTCACCTCGGCCGTCGAGGTTTTCTCCACGATGCTTAACTGCGATCTGAAACGCGGGGCGCCAACCTTGAATGCGGCGTTTCAACCAGCGCATGAAGTGAGCGGCATCATCGGTCTGTCGGGCAAGGCTTCAGGCGTTGTCGTGGTGAGCGTCGAGCGCGAGGTCGCGCTGGGCGTCACCGAGAAGATGCTCGGAGATCGGCCCGATTCGTTGAACGCCGATGTGATGGATGCGATCGGCGAGATCACCAACATGATTGCCGGCCGAGCGAAGACCGGGCTTGCGCACCTTGAGATGAGCCTCGCGCTGCCGACCGTGATCACGGGTAAGGACCACGTGATTCGCTTCGGCTCGCTGGCGCAGACGATCAGCATCCCCTACTCGTGCGCGTGGGGCGAACTGACCGTCGAAGTCGGCCTGATCGAGGAAGAAGCGGCTGCCGCTGCCGCGGCGAAGAAGCCGATGATGGTCGGCGTCTAAGGATTAGTCGAGTTCGTGCCCCGACTCCTTTTTTGCACCGCCGTCGTTAGTCGGCGACGCATTCCGTTGCGAACTGAGGAATTCGACCACGTCGCGCAGGTCGCGTTGCGACATGAATTTCATTAAATCCTCCGGCATCGCCGAGAGGCCCTGAACGCTGTCCTCGACCGTTTCGAGATCGACTTCCACCTCCTTGCCGTCGGCGTTGAGGAGCACCGCTTTCTTGTCATCCTCATGGCGAAGAATCCCGGTGACGACCATGCCGGTATCGAGCAGCATCGACGTCGTTTGAAATCCTTCGACGATCTTGGCGTTCGGCCGCGTGACCGACTCGATAATCTCTTGGCGAGTCCGTTTGGCGCCGACGTCGGCGAGGCTGGGCCCGACGAGTTGCTCGCCGGGGGTTAGCGAGTGACAGCGGCGACAAGAGAGCGATTCGTTGGAAAGGAATAGCTGCTCTCCGCGGGCCGCATCGCCGCCGGCAACGGCGGCGGAGTAGAGCGAGGCGAGGTCGTCGCTGGCGGCTTGCTGGTCGACGAGCTTCTTGTGCCGTTCGACCAATGACTTGTCGGTCGCAGATTGCGCCGCTTCCAAGACTTCGAGCAGCAGTTCCTGCGGACAGTCTCCTTGCTCCGCGCGCGTCATCCAAGCGTCGATTTCTTGGTGAGCGGCCGGGAGATCAATCTTGGCAAGGAGGGCCAACGCCGCCTGACGTTCGCGCGTCTCGCCTTCATTAGCGGCCGAAGTTAAATGGTCGATCGCCTTCGCCGGAAATCGCTCGGCGAGGAGCCGTCGCGCGGCTGAGCGAACGCGACTATCGGGCGATTGCAGTCCAAACTCGATGACGCGCTCGGCGACGGCGTCGTCGGCATGGTCCATGGCCGCGATGGCGCGGACTTGAAACCTGGCGTCGAGATCGGGCCGTTCGAGCAGCGTCGGAAGTTCGTTAAGCGCCGCCGGCAGGCCGAGTTCCGTGGCGACGATGACGCCGCGCGGGTCGGCTGCGCTCGCTTGCTGGATGCCCGGCCAAGCTTGTTCCATCGCGTCTCGCACCTCGTCAGCAGCTTGCGGTTCAAGCGGCCGCCATTGGCCGTGGACGGGATCGCGCGACGAAGGCGCGGCCCATTGGCTCACCAACTCCCAGGCGTGATCGCGCATGGCGGCTGGCGCGTCGGGATTCAAGGCGAACTTCACGACGTTCTGGATGTAGGCAGGCGCACGCATCGCTTGGCTGGCAGCGAGCGCTCGGCGCACCAGCGGCTCATTAGTGGGAGAAATCTTATTGAGAACGCCCGCGAGCGCGGCATTGGCGGCGATGATCGGCGTATCCCAAATCGCGCGGGCTGCTTCCAACACGACCGTTTCAGCATCGTCCGCCATGAACTCGCCGACGCGCGGCGATTTCTGCTTCGCGAGGGCCAGCACAATGGCAACGCGGGCCGCTTGATCGGCCCCCTTCGCGGCGTCGATGAGATTGGCTTCCGATTGGCTGCCGGCCAGCCCCATCACGACGCCGGTGCGAACGATGGCGTCGCCGACTTCGGCGTTGTCGCTGGCCGCCTTCAACAACTCGGTAAGCGCCGGCTGGTAGCCGAGCGAACCGATCGAAGTGGCCGCGGAGGCTCGCACGCGAAGCGACGAATCGCTGAGCAATTTGGCGAGCGCGACGCCGTACTCGCTGCGCTCCGCTGCGGCGAGCGACTTGGCGCGGCCCAGCGTACGGGCGGCTTGGTTGCGAATCTCGGCGTCGGCGTCTCCGCACAGCGTGGCAATCGCGTCAAAGAGACCGGGATCTTGAATCGCCAACGAGCCGAGGGCCCAGATGGCGTGAATCCGCGCGAGCTGATTCGCGTCGGTCTTGCGAGCGAGTTCGGCCAGCGGCTTGGCCGACTCCGCGCCCAAGACAACCAATTGCCGCTGCGCCGCTTGCCGCACGCGCATGTTCGGATTTCCCAGCAACTCCGCGAGCTGATCCGTCTTCAGCGTGGGAACCTGTTTCAGCGATTTAGCCGATTTGCGGCGGGCCTCGACGAGTTTCGGATCGTCGTCGGCGACGCGATAGAGGCGACCCATGCCGGTGCCGTTCCAGCCTTCGATCCAATCGGAGACGTAAAAGTTACCGTCGGGACCAAAGTCGCAATCGGTGACGAGGATTCCCTCCATGAACATCTTGTCATTGGCCAGCCGGTAACCGGCTCCTTCCTGCTCCAAGTGGAAACGCCGAATGCCGCTCGAAGCGGGGGCGCCGCGGAAGTCGGCGAGGAAAAAGCTATCGCGGCAGTCGTCCGTCATGCCTGTGCCGGGGTAATAAACCAAGCCGGAGGGTCCGTCGCTGAGATGCGCGATCGGCGGCACAATGCCAGCGGGCTGGTCGGCGTTCTTCGTGTGCCAAATCTTCTCGCGATTGAACGGCCCGCGATCAGGGAGATACTGGTACGACATCCGCCAACCGGTGTTCATGCCTTCGACGATCTGGACGATGCGCGCCCGGTCGCCCGAGTCGGAGTTGTTGTCGACCGAGAAGAGATCGCCGAGTTCGTTGAACGCCAATTCCTGCGGGTTGCGAAGTCCGGTGGCGAAGAGTTCCAGCTCGCTGCCGTCAGGATTGCAGCGGAGGACGGAACCGGAGTCGGGATTTGAGAGCACTCCGTTGGGCGTCTCAACATGCAGGCCGCGATCGCCGATCGAGAAGTAAATCTTGCCGTCGGGTCCCTCCACCAATCCATGGAGATCGTGGCCGAACAGCGCGAAGTGGACGCCGAAGCCGGTGGCGAGCGACTTGCGCTGCTCGGCTTTGCCGTCGCCGTCGGCGTCGCGCAGTTCCCACAAGTCGGGAATGCAGGTGAACAGCAGCCGATCGCCGACCCACATGACGCCTGCCGCGGCGCCGCTCTCGATTTCGTTGTAGCCGTCGGAGAAAACGCTGGAGTGGTCGTAGACGCCGTCGCCGTCGCGGTCCTCAAGCAGACGGACGAGTTCGCTCGATTCGGTGTAGTGCTTCAGATTGTCGGCCATCCGGCGTTCGACGTAGGCCCGCCGCTGCGCAACCGTTTGGGCGGCGAGATCGTCATCGAGCCAATCCATGTGATTGCGATTGTCCTCGGTACCGTGATGCACGCGGTGCGTCTCGGCGACGAAGATCCGCCCCTGCGGATCGAAGCAGAAGGCAACCGGATTCGCGAAGAGCGGCTCGCTCGCCACGGGAGTGACTTTGTACCCTGGCTCGACGCGGAACGACGCGGCGGAAAGTTGAGCCGCCGGCGAAATCGGCTCGCCGTTGACTTCTTCTTCAGCTTCAGCACGGCCGGCGAGCGGAACGGCGATAGTTCCTAAAGCCAGGACCAGAAAGCAGGTAGCGAGTTTCTGAAATCGGAACATTGCAAGCATGGAAAACCAGATCATTCGCTGCAGATCCTGAAGCGTGAAGTTGGGAGTCGGCGACCGCCGATCGCGAAGCCATTCAATGTCAATTGTAATCGCCGCGAAGCGCGCCAAACGGGTAGCGCAAGCCTCATTTCAGGCAGGGAAACGCTGCAGGTTTCGTGGAAATGAGGTTTCAGTTCATTTCACACGTTCGTCCCCCAACTTGTCGAGGCGCATGAGCGGAGCGATTGAGCCCGGCGACCGAGCCGAGCGGAGTTCATGCGATTATTCACTGCATCTAGCGCTCAAATTGCCGGCACTTTTCACACTTAATTGAGAAATTTTACAGTGCGGAATGGCGTCGATTTTAATTGACATTCCGGCAGGCGTCATCGATTATTTAAAGAGGCGGGTCGAGTCATGGCAACAAAGAGGCGGCACCTCTTCATTTGCTGCGTCACAGCCCGCGGGATCAACGGCGTCTCCCCGACGTTTTTTTTAGTTGATCTCGAAAGCCGTTCGGCAACGAATCTTCTTTTCTCCACATCTTTGTTTCAGGAATCGATCTCATGATGACTGTGTTAAAGTACTTGCTCGCCGTGGCGACTCTCGCCATGGGGGTCTGCGAGGCCCGCGCCGTCTCGCTCAGCTATGTCGGCACCGACTACGACCTGACGAATCTTTTCCCGGGCGGTTCGACCCCCTATGTCGTCGTGCCGTGGCGCAGCGACTATCACGCCAAGCCGCTCGACGGCGACGGGAACAACGTCTACGGCTCGGCCGGGTACGCTCTCTTCGGCACGCGTTTCGATTACCCGAACGCGAACGCCACTGGCGGCAACGCTTTCGTCAACCCGACCGACGACTCGGTCTATCCGAACATCATCAATCTACCGAGCTTCGTGAGCGGCTCGCAGATCCTGTCGAGCCGAAAGGCTGGCGGCTGGGCCTACTCGCTGATTGACGATCCGCAACTTACCAATGGCGTCCGCAACTGGAATTGGGGCGACACGCAGACTCCCTCGTCAGCCGGCCAAGCCCCCTACGTGAAGTTGGGCATTCTCGACGGCACGGGAACGATTACCGGCAACGACCCCGCGGTGGCGCCGGCTGAGCGCTGGGGCTTCGAAGTCGGCGCCGGCGCTCCGGCGAAGTTCCGCGTGAGCGTTATGACCGACGGCCTCGACTCGACGGTCTGGGCCCCCACCGAAGTGTTGCTGCAACAAACCTCGGGCGGAGCTCCAGTCGGCGCACCCGTGACGACCGGTACCGTCACGCGCAATCGGTTCGTTGACATGCATGTGTTCGAAATCAATGGCGCCCAGGCTGGCGAGCAGTTTGTCTTCATGGTTCGCGGCCAAGGCGGCGGCAGCGCGGGCGTGGCCGGATTCGCATTCGACGTCGTCGTCCCCGAACCGGCGACGGCGGGCATGGCGCTAGCGATGACGGCAACGGTGCTCGCCATCGGGCGGCGCCGTCGCTAGACATCGATTGACGCAATGAACTGGAGAGGCGGCCAATACGGGGGACGGCTGCCTCTCCGGATATATAGTCAACATGCTTTGGAACAACGTTGACGCGAACGGGCGGACTCGATTCGGTTGACTTCGGAATAGCGACGAGACGAGAAGATCATTTCCACTCCTCAAAGAGGCACGATATGAAACTCAAACGGTTCAGCATGGCGGGCGTAACGGCGATGACGCTCGCTGTTGGCGCGGCGACCTCGGCGGCCGCGGTGACGCTCGACTTTGTCGGCTCGCAGGCAAACTTGGACAACGGTTTTTTCCCCGGCGGACAACTACCCTATGTTACCGCCTACTGGCGCAGCGACGATCCGAACAATATCTACGCGGCATCGAGCGAGTCGCCCAATCGATACTACGGAACCGCGGGATATGCGCTGTTCGCTACGACGTTCACTTATCCAGACGCAAATCTCTTGCCGGGCAATCCAAACCTTCCCACGGACGGGTCGAATTCGGATTACCCAAATATCATTAGCACGCCCGATTGGGTTTCATCCTCTCAACCGCTTGCGACGCGCATGGCCGGCGGCTACGGCTACTCGCTGATCGACGATCCAGTCTTGCAACATGGCGTTCGCCATTGGACGTTCGACGGCGTCAATTACCCGGACGCCGGCAGCGGGGCGCCCAACACGGGGCAGAACCCTTACGTGAAAATGGGCTTCCTCGACGGCGGCGACATCTTTGGCAACAACCCGACGGAAGAACCGACAGGCCGCTGGGCCTTCACCGTCGGGGCCGATGCGCCGGCGGCGTTTCGCATCGGCGTGATGACGGGCGGCGGCGATAGCGCGGACTTTGCGCCGTCGGAGGTCTTTCTCCAACAGTTCGAAGGAACGACGCCCGTAGGCACTCCGCTAGGGAGCGGCGCACTGTCCGGCACGCTGAAGGATCGCTTCGTCGATATGCACTTTTTCGACGTGATTGGCGCCGTGGAGGGAGATACCTTCGCCATCGGCGTCATGGCAGGGCCGAACTCGTTTGGCAATTCCGGCGTCGCCGGAATCTCGTTCGACGTGCTGACGGACGTGGCGGTAGACGACGCCGACTTCGACGGCAACGGCGTGGTCGACGGCGCCGACTTCCTGATCTGGCAGCGCGGGTCGGGCGCCGCTGGCGGGCCTGAGCAAGGAGACGCGAACAACGACGCACTCGTCAACGCGGACGATCTGGAGATTTGGAAGGCTCAGTTCGGAACCGGCGCGGCGACGGTTGCAGCCGGCGCCGTTCCCGAACCGGCGACGACGACGTTGGCGATGATCGGCATTCTCGGAGCAGCGAGTCGTCGCAAGCGGTAAGCTCGTCGCGATAAACAATTGCCATGGCGCGAAGCCGCTGAGGGAGTCGTTCCTCAGCGGCTTTGTCTTTGGGCTGCGACGCCCATCGATGAGCGACCGATGTGAATCGCCATGCAAGTCGGTTATGCTGTCGCACGCCATGCGACGCATCCACTTCGAAGTTACTGATTCCACGAACACCCAGGCTCGGTTGCTCGCCGACTCGCATTCGGGCGAGCGTCTGCTGGTCACGGCGGCCGAGCAAACCGCGGGACGGGGACGTCAGGGGCGTCAATGGATTAGTCCCCGCGGCGGCGCGTGGTTGACGATCGTCTGGCCGATACGGTTGGCGCCGCCGGCGTATCGCGCCGCCTCG
>JBGSMO010000082.1:0-7448 GCA_041740115.1 Pirellulales bacterium | reverse complement strand
GCTGCGAAGCGTCTCGGCGGCTCGCTCACGAGCGGCGCCGCCCGCTTGACCTTCGCGTTCCAGCGGAGTCAGGTTCACGAAGGAGACGCCGCTCCGCTGAATGCCGCTGCGATTAAGTAACTCGCCGAGCAATGCCTCGGGCGATCCGTCGGCTGGCGCCACGGCGGCGGCATCGTTGCTGTGGAAGAGGAGGCAGACCGAGGCGCCGGCGAGTTGCCCGCCGCGCTCGTGGAGGCCGCGGACCAACCAGTCGCGCTGCTGGTAAGTTTCGATCACTGGATTCACCGCCTGCCGCAGGCGCTCTCGCGAAACGAGGTAGTCGACGGCGACTCCAGGAGTGGCCGCCATCAACCGAGCGCTGACGCGCCAGAGTTGCGAGCCGGTTTCCAGTTCGCTGCCGGCGCGCTGTTCGTCCCGCACCAATTCGAGCTGCATCAAATCTTGCTGCAAGGCGACGCCGTCGCCCAAATCGCCGCTGGCCGGCAGCAGCGTCGCGGCGGAAATCGATCCGCTAATCTCAGCCAGGACGTCTACCCGCCGCGAGACTTCGCCGGCGAGTTCCATCTGTTCGCGTTTGGTCATGCGATATTGCTGACCGTCGGCTTCGGGACTTTCGTCGGCGGCGCGCGTCCGTTCGTTCGGAACTGTCAGTACGATTTCTATTGGCACGGCGTGCCCGATGTTCCTGCCGAACCAATCGTAATCGCTCACCAGAGAGGAACGTCCGCCGAGAGTCGCGGGGAGGCGAGTCGCCGGTTGAAGTTGCTGCACGCCGACGATGGCGGCGCCGAAAACCAACAGGCCAGCGACCGCCATGAGGCCACGGCCGGTGATGGCCGTTTCAAAGAGGCCAGCCAACCAGGGCGAGTGCGAGCCGTCTTGCCGCGGGCCGGCGAGGGATCGGATCTCGCGATCGGCGAGCGGAAAGCGATGGAACCAGATCGGCAAGATGGAGAGGAGGGCGCCGACGCTGGCCAACGCTCCCAGACCCGCGAACAAGCCGAACCGGCGCAGGGGCAACAGTTCGCTGAAGCAAAACGCTCCCATCAAGGAGGCGAACATCAAGGCAACGATGCCCCAGGCGGGCCAGCCGTCGACGACGGCCTGTTCGGCGGCGCCGGCGAGGCCCTGGGCGAGGCGAGCATCGCGATAGTAGTAGACGTAACGGAGCCCGGCGACGAGGGTGAGTCCGTAAATCAGCAGCGGCGTCGCCAACGCCAATGCGTCGGCAACTCCTAGAAGGGGCGTTGCGCGTCCAAGGCTGAGGACTTCAAGTGCGCCTGAGTAAAAGACGATCGCCAACATCATGGCTCCGCTAGCCACGGCGGGGAGGGCGACGATCGCCGCGAGGCGCATGCTGCGGAGTCGCCAAACGGAGACGGCCGTGCCGAGCAGCACCGCCAAGCCGCCCCAACGCAGCAGCGAGGCCAGGCTTTCTTGACCGATACGGACCGAGTCGACGGCGGGGCCGGCCATCCGCAATGCGGCTGGTTCGACGCCGCTCTCTTGGGCGGCGTTGCGAATCTGTTGCAGCGCTGCGGCGACGGCGGCGTCGTTCGACGCCGCGATCGGCGTGAGGTAAGCCGCCAAGCAAGTGAGCCGCGAGGGTTGTCCTAGCGACGCGCCACGTTCATCGCGCTGCGGCGGCCCGACGAAGGTTCCCTCGAGTCGGTCGACGGCGCCTTCGTAGGCCAGGCCGTACGGCGCGGCGGCGAGTCGTTCGATCCATTGCGGGCCAGTTTCGATGCGGGCAATCGCCGAGTCGGGACCGGCGGCCTCTTGCTCCAGCTTGCGGGCCAACGTCGCCAACTTCGCGGGCTTGCCGAGCGTGCATTCGTCCCAGCTCACCAGCACGAACTGTTGGCCGTCGAACTGTTCGCTGAACCAACGCTCGTCGAGCGCGACGCCATGGGACGCCGGAAGCCACGATTCAATTTGGTTCGAGCGACGCTCAAGCGCTTTCCACGCGCCGAGGGGCGCCATGGCTAGCATGAAGAGTGTCGCCATCGCGATCAGCAGATAGTTCGGCGGCCCAAGCGTCGTGCGAGCCAGGAACGATGGTTGCTTCGTCGGCATGGAGGGGCGGTCGCGCGGGGTCATGTCCAAACGCCCCTTTCGTCGTGAAAGGGGTCGAGCAAATCGCGCGCTAGGACCTTCATGTTCGCTCGCGAACCCTGCCCCGCGCACTCGCAATGCAAGCAACTACGGTACCGTCAAACGGGGTAAGAGTCTACGCCGACTGGGGCGTCTCAGGGGCCTGCGGCGAGGCGCGGCAGCGGCGAAAACCGTGGCTGATGAGCAACGAAAAAAGCCGCGGGGATAAACCCCGCGGCTCGCTGATTTGCTAGCACATGCGACTCTGCGGGTTACGCAGACTTGTTCAATTGGCTACCAGTACGACTCGAGGCCGAACGAGCCGCCCATGTAGACGCTGTCGCCGCCGGAGGCGATCGCGGAGTAGCCGCCAGGGATGAAGTTGACCTGGAAAGGAGCGAGGGCAATTGACTCGATGTACAGAAGCTCCATGCCGGCGCGGATCGAAATGTTCGGCCGCAAGTGCCACTTGGCGATCAAGCTCGTCTCGCCGACGAACGAGAGATTGTCTTCCGTGCTGTCGGTTTCGCCGCTGTTGAGAATGGTCGTTTCGCCGACTTGGAACGCTGACTTCAGGTGCATCCGGTTCCAGTAACCGCCGCCTTTCGCCGAGGCGGTGATGCTCCAGCGAGCGGTTTCGTAGCCGAGCGACCCGCCGATTTGCGTGCCCAGCATGCGGTTCTCGGTGTCGACCGTGTAGAAACCAGACTCGTTCAACGCAGCGCTGATCGGAATCTCGGTCGCGTTCCAGTCGAGCGACTCGCTGACGTCGAGAACCCGTATGCCTGCCAAGTAGGAAGTCGTTCGCGTGGGATTGGCCGCGCGGACCCAAGTGCCGTTCGGCTGAAGTTGCAACTGGTCGCGAGCCATTCGCTGGCGAACCGTGTAGTTCAGTTCGCCGCTGTTCATTTCGCTGTCGTAGGCGTAGTTCATACTGCGGGCGCCATCGAACGACTCATTCACTCGGTCGATGAAGTTCGAGACCTGCAGACCTGCCGTCGTTGCAGCATCGAGGCTGACCGATTGCTGCCAACTGCCGCCGCCCATCCAGCTCGCTTCAAGCAGATGGTCGCGGTTTTTCACGTCGCGGAAGAGGAAACGACCGAGTTTCACGCGGCCGACGCCATCCATGCCTGGCTTTTCGCCGCCGATGTTCAGGACGTTCTGCACGATGTAGGCTTGCCCCAGCGGATTCGATTGAGCTACCCGCTCTTCATTCGCCAGCACCAAGCCCTTCCGTTCCCAGCCGCGGTTGAGCGCCAAATAATCGACTTCCGTGTACCAGAAACCGCGCTGCAGCCAGGTTCCGGAACTCTCGAAGTAGGGCGTGCATTGCTCTAAGAGCTGCATCGGCTCGCCCAGAATGGATCCGTCGAAGCCCTGCGACTCTTCGCCGAGGGGAATCGGTTCGATATCTCCCGATCCCTCATCGACGACGCTCGGCAACGTCTCGTCGCTGTAGCTTTCATCCAAACCCACGGCCGGGGGTAAGTCGCCAGCGTCGCCGGTCAGCGGTCCAGACAACGTCTCCTGCGCGGTCGCCCCTCGGCTCGCGAGCGCGAGCGTCAGAGCCAACAGAAGAGGATTGATGATTTTCACCGGACAGTCTCCTCGCCCAACGGTCCCCCAGCGACGCACGATTTGCGCCGCCGTTTGCACAACTGTTTAATCGTCCGCCATCCCCTATCAGCACAGGAATAACCGCTAGAATCGCCAAAAACGTTTCCACCGGAACAACCGCCAAACTCGCGGCTGGGCCACAGTCTCGGCCCGCTTTGCGCAGATTAACTTCAATGCTGGCGCCGCCGACCAACAGCCGCGGGTCAACGGTCCGCTGGAGCGCCCCCCCCACGTTGGGCGAACGATCCGGTATGATGACAGCGTTCAGCATCTAGCCTCTGCAGGTCACTCCGCCATGCCCTCGCCTATCGAATCGATTGTCGCCGCCGGCACAAAGATCTGGCTCGACTCGGTTGATCCTGATCTCGTCCGCGCCAATCGAGCTCTGGGAGCTTCCGGCGCGACATCGAACCCGATCATTATCAGCGACCTCGTGAAGACCGGTCGCTTCGACGAGCAACTCGCCAAGTTCCTCGGCGCCGGACTCGCCGACGCCGATGCCGCCTGGGCGCTGACTGATCAAGTCGTCGCCGGCGCTCAGGAAGTGTTCCGTCCGGTCTGGGATCAGACGCGCGGCGACGACGGCTACGTGAGTTTTGAACTCGACCCGCTGCTGGAGGACGCCGATTGCCGGCTGGCGATCGAGGAGCGGAGCGCACGCTACGTTGAACTGGGAACGCGTTGGTCGAAAGATCGCCCCAATCGGATGATCAAGGTTCCGGCGACGCCGGCGGGACTGGGGGCGCTGGAAGAACTTTGCGCCCGGGGCATCTCGCTCAACGTCACGCTCGTCTTCTCGATGCGGCAGTACGAAGCGGCGCGCGACGCCGTGTGGCGCGGCGCGCAACGGCGGAAGTCGCTCGACGCCTTCAAGAGCGTTTACAGCATTTTTATTTCGCGGCTCGACGTTTACACCGAGAAGTACGTGCCGAGTCTTTCGGAAGCGGCGCAAGGGCAAGTCGGCATTGTGAACGCGAAGCAAATCTGGCAAGCCAACCAGCGGTTCTGGGCCGACAAGCAAACGCCGCTCAAGCAAGAGATCGTTTTCGCCAGCACGGGAACCAAGCGTGCCGGCGATCCGCCGTGGAAGTACGTTGAAGCGCTGGTGGGCAGCGACATTCAAACGAATCCGCCGGCCACCAACGAAGCGGTTCAAGCGAGCGGCCGCACGTTCCGGCGCACCATCGACGAGATGCCGCCGGCGGAGGTCTTGAGCGAGATCGCGGCGAAGGTCGACGGCGTCCACCTGGAGCAGACGCTCATGGAGGAAGGGCTCCGTAAATTCGCCGACCCGCAGAAGGCCTTGCTCGCTCTTCTTGCTACGAAACGGGCGACTCTCGCCTGACGGTTCAGCAGCAGTAGCAACCGTCTGCCCGTTTCTTTGCGCCTTCGCGCCTTTGCGTGAGATTTCAGCAAGAGGTGTCTCACGCAATGGCGCGAAGGCGTAAAGAAATTCCACCTGGGAATTGGCTGGATCGGACTTTCGCCGTGCCCGTGATGCCGTCGTGGTTCAATTTCTCCCGGCGTTTGCTTCACGGCCCTCCTAACTGAACTCGTGCAGCGGGTCGTCGCGCGCCCCCCGTTTTGTTACCATATGAATCTCCGGCGGGAGCCTGTCTTTCAGCCGATCGGACTCTCCTTTCACTACGACTCGGAAAGCACGCCGCCATGGCCATCGATCCCTATTCCCCATGCCCGTGCGGTAGCGGCAAGAAGCTGAAGTTTTGCTGCGTCGACCTCGCCGCCGACATCGAGAAGATCACAAAGCTGGTAGCCGGGGAGCAGCCGCACGCCGCGCTGAAGCTGGTCGAAACGTTGCTCGCCAAGCAGCCTGATCGGGCGTCGCTGCTCGATATCCGCGCGATGATCGAGCTCTCGCTCAATGATCTCGAGGCGGCGGAGAAGACGCTCGAGCACTTCCTGAAAGTAGCTCCGCAGAATCCGGCGGCGCACGCGCAGTGGGCGCTGCTGGCCGCTTCGCGCGGCGAGGTGGCGGCGGCGGTGTCTCGCCTGCAAGATGCATTGGAACTGACCGACAACGACATGCCGCAGCGGGTATTCGAGGCGATCGGCGCCGTCGGCCATGCGCTGCTCATCGATGGCGACATGATCGCCGCCCGCGCGCATCTGTTGCTCTACGCCGGCGTCGCTCCCGAGGGCGACAATCGCGCCCTGGAATTGTTGCTGCGGCTGAACCTCCAAGGCGGCCTGCCGCTGCTGTTACGCGACAACTTGATGGTGATGGACTGCCCCGCGCATTTCGCCACCGGCACGAAGGCGACGTTTGAAGAAGGGCTGCGGCTCGCCCGCCGCGGGTTGTGGCGTCGCGCTGAAGTCGAATTCGCCAAGATCCTGAACGAAGCGAATCCCGACCCGGCGGTCACTTACAACCTCGCGCTGATGCGCGGCTGGCTCGGCGACGAAGGCCGCTTCGCCGAGGGGCTTCATCAATTCGCCAAGCTAAGCGTGCCGCTCGATGAAGCGGTCGAGGCGGAGGCGCTGGCCCAACTCATTGACCCGAATTTCGAGGATCCCCTGCTCGCCTCGGTGCGGCTCACTTATCCGATACTCAATGAAGACGCCGTCACCGAACGGCTCGCCAGCGACAAGAGGATCGAGCATTACGAACTCGACCCCGAAACGCTGGACGAGGACGAAATCACTCGCCCCCGCAGCACGCACATTTTGCTCGACCGGCAGGTGCCGAAGACGGGGGTTGATCTCAAGCTCGAAGACGCGCCGAACGTCCTCGCCTTCATCAGCATTTACGGCAAGCGCACGGACCGCGACGCCCGCGTCGAGGTGACGACCGACCGCGGCGAACAGTTTACGAAAGTTGAGGAGCTAGTCGGCCAAATTTTGGGCGATGCGATTGGCCCGCCAGGCGAAGAAGAAGTCGTCGCCGAGAAGTCGGCCTCGGAAGAAGCTCTTAGCTGGCGGTGGCGATTGCCGAACGACACGCCCCCGGCGCTTCGTCGGCAGTTGCTCACGCAGCGCCGGCGACAGGCGATCGTCGACGACTGGACCGCAGCTCCCCGCGCCGCCCTCAACGGCCTCTCGCCGCGCGACGCCGCGGGGAAGCCCGAACTTCGCATTCCGCTGCTGGCGAGCATCCTCGTCGTCGAGCAAGCAGCGGTCGATCCTGAAGAACAAGCGATGTTTCAGGACCTGCGCGAGCAACTCGGCGTGCCGCGGGCCGATGCGGTCGATCCCGCCACTGTTAATTGGGACCGGATTCCGATCACCCGCCTCTCGCGGCTTGATCTGGCGAAGGTGCCGGAAGATCGGTTGATGCAGCTTTTCAATCGCTCCTCGATGTCGGGCGCCGCGGTGGCGTCGCTCGCCCTGGCCCACGAATTGGTGCGGCGGAACACGCCGGGGGTCGACCTGGCGCCGGTGTTCCGCCAGTTGATTCGTTCCGAACCCGATCCCGACAAGGCGCTGCAATGGACCGAGCAGGCGAAGGAGTGGGCGGCGAAGTCGAACAAGCCGGCCGGCGAGTGGTCGCTGCTGGAGCTTGAAGTGCAGATTGAGCGGGGCGACCCGATGGGGGTGCAGGCGACGCTCAACGACATTCGGGCCAAGCATCTGAATGAACCGGGAATCGCCGAGGCGACCTACCGGCTCCTCTACACGGCTGGTCTGCTCACCCCGCGGGGCCTGCCGACAGGCGGCGGACCGCTCGAGGCCCCGGCGGCGACGCCGAATCGGCTGTGGACTCCCGACCAAGGCGC
>JBGSMO010000048.1:0-3164 GCA_041740115.1 Pirellulales bacterium | reverse complement strand
CGGGACGAACTCGAAGGCACCCTCGACCGGCACGCCGTCGCGGCGTTGCTCGTTGGCCATGCGCTCGTTACATGCCTGCTGTCGGCCGTCGCGGCGGTTGCCGCCATGGCTCTGGCCGCTGCGTTTCGCCCCCCTCGCATTCTTCCAAATCCATGGGTGTTTCACGCCTTGGGGGGGCTGCTATTGGCGCTCTGCGCTGCCGGATTTTACTTCGGCGTCTTACGGTACTGGATCGGGTGTGTCCGTTGGTTCCGGCTGAGCCAGGGCGTCCTCTCCTACCGCACAGTTTTTTCGCGCACGATCCATCAGCGGCTTTGGGACGACCTAGAGATTGTTGCCGCGTCTCGCCCCGGTGCGAGCCGCGCGATTGGGAAAGCGGGCTGGATGTTGCGATTTCGCGACGGCGAGCAGATCAAACTCCACTTCGCCGAGCTGATAAATTCCGCAGCGTTGCTCGATCGACTGACGTCCGAAGGACTCCGTCGATGGCGAAGTCGCGATCGCCGCGCGCTCGCCACGATCCCCGCGAACGACCCGCGTTGTACGGCGCTCCAGCCGTATCTCGAAGACGGCGAGCTCCCCTACTGGCTCGGGCGTCCCGTCTACACGAAACTCTGGAGCGAAATGTCCGCCGAAGTGATCTTCGGACTCATCCCCTCCGCGCCTGGCGCGGCCATACTGGGCATGGCGGCCCATTCCATCAAGCAGGGTGACATCTGGGGAAGTCTTTTTTCGATGGTCGTCGGCCTCGGCTTCCTTGGCGTCGGCCTCTGGAGCATGGCGGCGCCCTGGCGCTATCGGCGCATGCTCCGCGACGTCGTCTACGCCGTCACGACGCGCCGGGCGATCATCGTCAGTGCGCTCGCATGGGGCCGACAGGCGGCCGTTCAACGTGCCAATCCGGCGTTTCAGTCGTATTCGCCTGATGAGGTGCGCTACTACGAAGTCATTGGCCGTGGCCGCGACGTCGCCTTGGGCGGCCAATGGCGACGCGGCCGCAAGGGCGGCAGATACTGGGTCTACTTCGGCTTTCTCGCCCCCGACGACCTGCGCGGCGCCGACGCAGCCCTCCAATGCCTCGCCGCGACTTCGACCTGAACCATTCGGCTACCTCGACCGAAAAAAGGAGCGACCCTCTAACGCCGTAATCTGTGGACCCCGAAAATCGGTCCATTCCTGACGTGTCTCACCGCTTAGGCGGCGCAACGAGTTAGTGACGCTTTTCCACGCGCCCCGTCGTCGAGCCAACTGGCCGAACGCGATTCGGCGTGGGAATTCTCCGCAATTCGAATGGTGATCGAAATTCCCGCTGGCCCACCCGTGAGAAGGACGTTACCGGCAAATGTCACGCCCAAATTGGGCAGTTGGGCACGGAGACGATGGCGACTCAATAGAGAGCTTTTTTGACGTGGAAGTCGCAGCGTTCCTCTTGCCCTGCCGCAATTTGCGCGAACGACCCAGCTCACCTGCACCGGCCGCCCCGGGTACCGATGCGTCCCGGAAAGCTAACAGGCGGCCGGTGTCAGATGCGGCGCCTGGTTTGGCCCAAACGCCGCCCGGGTTAGCATCTCGGCTTGGTCGCACGCCGAGATCGTTCCTCAACGTATTTCCAGCACGCCCAGTGAGAGCCAGCCCGGAGTACCGGGATCCTGAGTCCTGTTGGCGAACCGCAACGGCTTGCCGCCCTTCATCGGATTCGGCACACGCAGGGCCAGCGTGTACTTGCCGGGTTTCACGCCGCCGAGGTCCAGCGAATCCTCCCACACCTGGGTGTCGCCGGGCAGCAGGCCGGTCAGCTTGCCGGAGCAGGCGAACGACCTCACCGCCGTTCCGTCGTCCAACAGGCCCCACTCCGCCTTCCAATCGGAGTAGAAAGGTGCGACCCCACGGTTCTCGACCTGCAAACTCACCCGCAGCTTGCCATTGTTCACTTCGCCGATGGTTACCGCCGCAGCGTGGAACTCGTACCCCATCCGCCGCACCTCCTCTTCGGCTCGCCTGACCCGCGCCGCAGTCTGCTTCTTCTGAAACATGCCGCTGTCCATCAGCCACGTGACGTGCGTGTCCTCCACGCACCGGCGGAAGTTCTGAATCACGATCTTCCCTGGTTTCTCGTCGAACACCTCGCCCCACGCCGCGGGGCGGATCTCTCCGCCGATCGGGTGCGTCTTCCACTTGGCTTCGGCCTCCGGACCCGCAGCCATCAGAGAGGTCATGTAGAACCACTCGTCCCCCTTCTCGCCAGTGTGCAGGGTGGCCCAGGCGAACGAGTCGTCGTGGTAGCCGAACTTGCGGCCGGCGTTCATCGCCACCCGGTGGTCCTTATCTCCGGCCGGGTAGCGCAGCAGCAGGGGGGTGATTTTGAACGCCGCCTCGTAGGCGTCCATCACCTCAAGTTGCACTGTCTTGCTAGCGAACAGTTCGGCCTTCGGGTAGGTGTGCCACTCGCCCCAGTAGCCGAGCAACCCGGCGGTGATAAACCCGATTCGCGGGTCGCCGTCGTACTGCTTGCCTAAGGCGGCGATGAGACTCTTCAGCGACCTCCGAAGATTCTTGTCCTCGTAGTCCGGCGTTTCCAACTGGGCCCGCTCGGTATTCAGATACTTGTGAACCTTTAGCCCGTCGTTGACGAGGAACTCGGGGATGACGCCCTTCTTGCCCGGGTACTCCAGGAAGATGCGGAACACCGCCTGGTGCCCGCGGGAGGCGATGTCGTCGAGCAGCCTCTCCAGCGGCGTCCAGTCGAACTCGTCGTACCCCTTCACCAGGGCCGAGTACGGCAGGTAGTTGAACTCCATGCTGTGCGGGAAGAAGGCTCGCACGTCGGCCTGGTAGGGCACCAGCCCCTTGAGCGGGTTATCCGCCGGGGCCGGGGCGTACTCAAGCGGTTGTCGCGAACGGCCCACGACCGTTTGAGGGACTACGGCAACCACGAGGGCCAAGCCAGCGGCGAGAGTAGCTCGAATCATATCTACCCTCCACCTCACATCGCGTGACGCCGAACGACACGGTTTAACCGGGCCGCAGTGGTCTTCCCCCCTCAAACTGAGCCAGCGTAGATGAGAGAATCCCGTCCGGGCGGTCCCCGGTTTTGGAGGATTCTTGAGATGAAGAAGACGCGACACACGACGGACCAGATTATCGAGAAGCTGCGTCAGGCGGAC
>JBGSMO010000038.1:0-7275 GCA_041740115.1 Pirellulales bacterium | reverse complement strand
GCCTGTCGCCGCCGACTTCGGTGCTGGAACTTGGCGCCGTCTGCCGCTGCGCTGCGTTGTTCGTCGGATCCGATACCGGCCCCATGCACCTGGCCGTGGCCGTCGGCACGCCGACCATCAGCCTCCACGGCCCCAGCGTCGCCGACTGGTGCGGCGCCTACGGACCGGAGAATGTGCGACTGCAAGTCCGCTACGAGGCCGGTTCAGCCCAGGAGCGCCGCAAGGCCGACGACTCGGCCATGCGTGAAATCTCCGTCGAGATGGTTCACGCGGCCTGCCGGCGCTTAATTGAGTCGAAAGAGAAGCGATGCTGTGCGTAGTCCGTAAGCTGGGTCATCGTCCCACCTGAAGTGCGCAGTCGTTTGGCAGCACTGGTGTGACGCTGTCCCAGCCTACGACTTACGACAGAACGCGTTCCCACACGCCTTCCAGCGTCGTGATAAATCGCGACCAGGAGAAGACCTCGCGGGCCCGCTCGTGTCCTGCCTGGCCCATGCTATGGGCGAAGTCGCGATTCTCCAGCAACGCAAGAATCGCTTCGCCGATCGCGCGACTGTCGCCCACGGGAGCGAGGATCCCCGTCTCGCCGTCGGCAATCGACTCCGGCGCTCCGCCCGCCCGGCAGGCGACAATCGGCTTGGCCAATAGCGCCGCTTCGATGTAGGCGAGCGCACACGGCTCGCGATGCGACGGCAACGCCATCACGTCGATCGCGTTCATCACGTCGCACGCATCGCGGCGGAAGCCGGCGAAGCGAACTTGATTGAGGAAGCCGCCAGCTCGGGCCGTTTGTTCGAGCTCGTCGCGCAACGGTCCCTGTCCCATGATCCAGAATTGGGCATTGGGTACTCGCGCCAGCACCTGCGGCATCGCGGCGAACAGTTCGCGATAGCCCTTCTTCACCGAAAGGTGGGCAAACGTCCCCACCACCGGCGTCCGAGCGTCGGCGCCAAACTCGGCTCGCACGGCCAGCGGATCTCGCTGCGGACGATATTCGTCCGCCTCCAGCGCGTTCATCAGCACGGTGATTTTGTCGCGAGAAATCCCTTGCGCGACGAGGTCGTCGCGCACGGCGCCAGAGACGGCTAGCAGATGACTTTGTCGGCTATGCCAACGAGCCGATGTGAACCCCTGAACGTGCCCCACCGACTTCGGCCCGCCAAACGTTTCGAGCCACCCAGTCCACCAACTGGCGGTCGAGAGGGTCGATTGCACCAGATTAACGCGATGCTGCCGCGCCGCCCGAGCGATCCGCGAGATCGCCATGAAGTTAATCTTGCCGCCGATGCGCGCGCGGTCGACCGACAGCCCTTTCTCCAACATGTGTTCGATCGCCGGCGAGTCATGCTTCACCAGCACGGGCATCTCATGCCCGCGCGCTCGCATTCGCCGCGTGAGCCGCACCAATTGCATCTCGGCGCCCGACATGTGCGACGGGGTGATCACCTGCAACACGCGGCGGCAATTGACGACGCGCGCGGCGATCGCCGCCGCCATTTGAGCCCGCCGCAGTTGTGAGGCCGAGGTGACCGTCGCCATATCAAGTTCCGAAGTATTGGTTAGCCGCGAGGCGATAGCCGAGCGTTCCACAAAGCGCACTTACGCAACCTGTTTCTTCCCCGCTCGATACAAATAGGGATTCAGCGTCGCGTCGTTGTACATCTTCATTTGTCGATAGACCTTCAACGCCTTCCGACCCGCGGCGAGGTCGACCAAGTGCTCGGCCAGCGATTGCGACAAGTCAGCCTCTTGCAGGCGGCAACGAGCAATCCGCTGCTGGACGCGCTCGATATGGGTTGCATCGACGTCGGTCCGCTCGAGTTGCTCTTCCAAGTGATAGATTCGCAGCGACATGATCGACAGCCGGTCGATCGAGGCCCCCGGCGTCTCGGTGTTCAGCTTGGCGCCCGCGGCCGGCTTCACGCTGGCGTCGCTCAGCATCTCTAGAAACGCCTCGTCGATCCGCTCGATCCAGTCGTTCCGCTGCTGGTTGTAACTGTCGATCGCCCGCTTCACCATCGCGATGCGGGCGTCGGAAACGTCGGGACTACGGGCGATGTCTTCCTCGTGCCAGAGGAGAAAATTGTATTGGTGCTGCTGGCATACCGTGCCGAGAAAGTCGGCGTAGGCGTTGTCGGGCTCGACCTGATGCCAACGGACCACCGTCTCGTGGTGGAGTTTGTTGACAGCCTTCACAATCCGTTTTGGGTCGAATCGCATGGTTCACTCGAACTTTGGGAGTGCGAACGCCCAGGGGGATGGGCATCGCTCAAGGACGACGGAGGGGGCGGATTTTAGGTCCGGGGCGATCTCGTCACAAGATCAGCACCGAGAAGCCCGCCAGCGCGCCATAGGCCGAAAAGCCGTCGTGAATTAGACTGCTAGCCATGGAACAAGCCGTAGGATTTCGCCGTCAGTTTGGTCGAACGCTGATCGTCGCGCTCGCAGCGTGGATGCTAGCAGTGGCGGCCATTTCCACTGACGCCAAAGCTCAATCAGTCCGGGCGGCGTTCGAGAATGCCGCGGGCGAACTGGAATACGACGGCCACAGCGACTTTTCCCATATCCGCATCCGCCGTCGAGGGCCGACTCGTTCGATGATCTTCGTCCGCGACAACGGGCATGAAGTCCTCGAAACGCAGATGGACCTTCGCCGTCCCGCGGAGCTCAAGTTCGAATACCTCCGCTACCTGTTCGCCAGCTATTTATTTCAGCCGAAACCGAAGCAAGTGCTCATCGTCGGCCTCGGCGGCGGCAGCATGGTTCACTACCTGCAACAGACCGACCCCGGCGTGAAGATCGACGCGGTCGAAATCGATCCGCTCGTCGTTAAGCTCGCCGCCGACATGTTCGGCACGAAGCCGTCGGAAAATGTCCATATCGTCACCGCCGACGGCTTGAAGTTCATCGCTGAGGCGAAGGAGCAAACGTACGACGTCATCTACATGGATGCGTTCCTGAAACCATCCGCAGAGACCGACGAAACGGGCGCCCCGCTCGCACTGCGGACGCAGCAGTTTTACAAGCAGTTGCAGCAAAAGCTCACACCGGGCGGCGTGGTGGCGTTCAACCTGAATCCTCATGCTGAACTCGAGGCCGACATCCGGGCCCTCACCGAGGCGTTTCCACAGCTCTACGTTTTTCCGATGTCACAGCACAATGGCGTCGTCGCGATCGGCTCGCTCGACGAGAAGCGAATCGAGCCCATCGAACTAACGCGCCGCGGCCGCGAGTTGAACCGCCGGTTGAAGTCCTCGCTCGACTTCCAAGAAATGCCCCGCCGCCTCAAACGCTAACCAAATCCCCATCAAGCGAGCCGCGGGGTTCATCCCCGCGGCCCCACAGGCCCCCAATCCCCCCGACCAGAGCACTCCATGGCGGCGAAACAGAAGACCGAATCCATCCCCGCAACGGCCGCAAGCGCCGCCCCAGCATCCGCAGGACAGCCAGTAAGCAACGCGCCCGTCTCGCTCCTCCCCGCCGGTCCCGGCCTCAAGCTGCTGGTCCTCACCTCGGGCGCCGTGCTGATGGGCCTCGAAATCGTCGGCAGCCGCATCTTGGCGCCTTACTTCGGCAACTCCGTGTTCGTCTGGGGGAGCCTCATTTCGCTCTTTCTGATCGCGCTCAGCGTCGGCTACTACATCGGCGGCGGGCTCTCGGATCGCTATCCCTCGCGGGCGCTGCTCAACGCGATCATCCTCGTTGTCGCCGCGTTGATGTTTCTGATCGTCGTCATCGGCCAACCCGTTTGCGACGCGATCCTCCGCGCGAATTTCGGCGAGAAGTCGGGCCCCTTCCTGGCTGGGGCCATCCTCTTTCTCCTGCCGAGCATCGGCATGGGAATGGTCTCGCCCTTCGCGATTCGCCTGGCAACCGCCACGGTTGCATCAGTCGGCAAAACATCGGGAACGCTCTACGCCCTCTCGACGCTCGGCAGCATTCTCGGCACGATGCTCACGACGTTCGTGCTGATCCCCAACTTCGGCGCCGGGGCGATTCTCAAAGGGCTGGCCGGCGCGCTCGCGCTCGTCGCCGTCGCTACATTTCCGTTCGGCAGCGGCGGATCAGCATTCCGCGGCAGTCTGGCTGTGCTAGTCGCAGCCGCTGCAGGCGTCTTCGGCCTCGGCGATTTGCGGGCCGCGCCGCTTCCGGTCGGCAGCAAGTTGGTCCGTGATATCAACACGCCCTACCATCACATCTCGGTGATCGACAACCAGGTGCTCGGCGCCCGCGAACTCAAATTCGATCGCTTTACGGAAAGCGCCATCGAACTCAGCGAGCCGCACCGTTCGATGAGCCAATACACCACCTACTTTCACTTGGCCTTCCTGCCGCAGCCGATGATCCGCCGCGCCCTATTTATCGGCGCCGGCGGCGGCGCCGGTCCGCGGGCCTTTCATCAGCACGATCCGACGATGGAAATCGACGTCGTCGACATTGACCAGGCAGTCCTCGACGTCGCAAGCGACGACTTCTACTTGCCGGAGAGCGAAAACATTCGCATGATCGCCGCCGACGGGCGGACCTTTGTTCGCAACTCGCCTGATGGCCACTACGATGCGATCTTTCTCGACGCCTTTACGATTGGCGGACGGATTCCGTTTCACTTGGTAACGCGCGAGTTCTTCCAACTCTGCCGTCAGAAGCTCGCTCCCGGCGGCGTCTTCGTGATGAACATTAACAGCGCCGTCCGCGGCAAGAACGCTGAAATCTTCGAGTCGATGTACACGACTCTCGGCGAAGCCTTTCCGCAAGTTCACGCCTTCGCCATCGGCAAACAAGTTGGGCACCCCAGCGATCAATCCACCAACGTCATGCTCGTTGCCGTCAACAGCGACCAGCCGATGAGCGCCGAGGATTGGCTCGCCAAGGCTGCTGAATATGAGTCGGCTTCCTACGTCGGCAATGCCCAGGTACGCCGCATGATCGCCGACCTGCTCACGACGATCCCAGCGATGAAGCAGGCGACACTCTTCACCGATGACTACGCCCCAATTGAGACGATGTCTTTCTAGTAGGCGGGGACAACGTCCCACGGAAGCCTCGCAGGACTTGGCTCAAACGAAATGCGGGTGGGGTGTTGCTCCAGCCTACCGTGGCTTGTTCCCCGCTTCGTCGCCCTCTTCTCCCAAACCGAGCGCCGCCAACCATCGCCGTCGCGGCTTGCCGTCGGCGTCATTGGCGAGAATGCCTTGCGGATCGGCCTTTTGGAACTCGAACATTTTTTCTTTGAGCGCTGCCTGCTCGCGGGCGAGCTTCGCCCGTTCCAACGAGACTTCGAGTTCAGCCGCCCGCAGCTTCGCCTCCCACTCCGCTTGTAGTTTGGCTAGCTTCTCCCGCTCGGCGGCAATGGCTTCGTCGGCGTCGACAGCGGCGTTGCGTACCCGCTGGTCTTCCTGTTCGCCGCTGAGGACGACGGCGGCGGCGCCGTGCGCTCGCAGGTCGGCCAGTTCGCGCTCCTTCTCGGCTAACGCCCGGTCAGTCGCCGCGATCGTGCTCTCGATGGTCGCCCGTTCCTTCTTGCGGGCCGCCTCGGTCACCCCTTCGCATTCTTCGTCCTCGAGCATCGCCATCAGGCGAGCTCGTTGCGAGGCCCAGTCCGAACCGCCGATTGATGCCGTGGAGCCAGCGTTAGATTGGGCCGTCGCGAGTTGCCCGCGCAACTCGTGATTGACCTGGTTCGCCTTCCGCAGATCGTCGAGCGTCATCTCGAAGCGGTGCTGCAGGTCTTCCATCTGCTGCCGCAATGCCGAATCGTCCGCAGCTGGCGCCGGCTCGGGGGCGGGCATTGATTCAAGCTCCGCCACGCGGGCGGCCAGTGCGTCCCGCTCTTGGCGAATGGCGATTAACTCGGGCGATGGGCTGCCATCGTTTGCCGATGACGCCGACGCCGCGTCGCGAAGCTCGCTGTTCTCGCGTTTGAGCTTTTGCACCTCGGACAGCGTCACGCCAAACTTGTGCTGCAGGGCGTCGAGGTCGGCTCGTGGGCAGGTCGTCTCCTTTAGTGCGGCGAGCTCCGCCTTCGTCGCATCGAGCGTCGCCAGGACGGCCGCCCTAGCCGTTTCAGCGGCTTCCACCTCAGTATGGAATTGTTCGAATTGCCGTTCGAGTTCCGGCACCGAGGCCGCCGCTTCTTGCTCCAGCGCATCGATCTGACCGTGAGCGGCTTCGACGGCCGCTTGGAGTTCGTCTCGGGCGGCGGTCGCATCGGCGAGCAACGATTGGAGCGACGCAACTTCGACGTCCTCGGAACTCAATCGCTCGCGCAGGTTGGCCGCCTCTTGCTCAGCCCCCAAGAGCCGCGCCGAAAGCGATTCATGCTCAGCGGCGTGCGCCGCCTGCAGCGCCGTTATCTGATCGGCCAGCTTCGCGTTAGCCGTTTCTAGCTTAGCCGCCTCCTCCTGTATGGAATCGGCCTGGAGATGCGCCGCCGCCAGCGCCGCCTCGGACTCGGCAAGTCGGCGTTCCGCATGCTCGCACTCCCCTCGCGTCTTCTCAAGTTCCGCCGTCGCCCGCGCCCGCTCGTCGGCGAGCGCTGCTTCGAGCTTCTCCTGCGACTGGTTCTCTTGCTCCAGCTTGTCGTAATTACCCTGCAGCGATTCCAAGTCGCGTGTCGCGGCCGCGGCACGCTCGTCGGCCGCTTGGCGAGCAGCCAGCGCTTCGTCGAGCTCCGACTGGAGTTGGCTCGCCTGTTCGCTAGCTCGCGTCTGCAAGTCGCCAATCGCCAGTCGCGCGGCGGCGACTTGCTCAGCCACTTTCTCATTGCGGCTGCGGTCGTCCTGGCGCTGCTGCTCAAGCGTCGTGAGTTGATCGCGCAGTTGGCGGATCTCGCTTTGGGCATCGGCTAATTGCTGGGCCGCGTCGTCGCATGCCGGGCAAGGCTCCGATTGGATCGCGTCGATCTGCTTGCGAGCCAGCGAGAGTTGCTCGACGAATTTTTCGTGCTTGGCGCGATTCTCTTCGAGTTGCTCGCGGAGCGCGGCGACCTCGGCGTCGCGACTGCCGGGGAGATGCTTCTCGATCCCCTCAGCCGCCGTCTCGAATTCTTCGGCCAGCTGACGCACCCGATCGCTCAGCTCGGTCTCGATCTGGGCTAGCCGTTTGCGATGGTCGCCGAGAGCTTGGTTCGCGCGCTCGCGCAAGGCGCGCAGCTTCTCTGCTGCTACCTGTGCACGGTCACCCGGAAAACCGGGGCGCGATTTGGCTTCTTCCATGACGACGCCTGGCCCAACGTTGCGATTTCGATGGAGTCTGTCTGTGTCGTCGCGCAGCGCG
>JBGSMO010000011.1:0-12769 GCA_041740115.1 Pirellulales bacterium | reverse complement strand
GTTGCGGCCGCGATTGTTGCTTGCCGCGGCGCCTGCGGGCGGTTTGCCGCCGGGCCAGGGGCGGGAGAGGGCCGTGTTGAGGACGGCCTGCAGGTCGGCCGCCTTAAGCGAGCCGCGGAGTTCGTGGACTTGGACGACGGTGTCGGGCTTCGCCTTCTCGTCAAGCGAGACGGCCAACTCTTTGACGTTTTCCCAGATGGCGTCGTCAGCGGAGATGATCAGCGAGTTGGAGATTTCGTCGACGCCGATCGAGAGGGCGCCCTCGAACGACATCTTCATCGGGGTCGACTTTTGACTGCTGGAACTCGAGCCGCCGAAGAAGCTGAAGCGCTCGCTGCGGCTGCGTCCCCCCTCGTCACGATCGCGACCGTTGCCTTCTTGGAACTCTTTGTCCTTCGAGCTCAGGAGGTCGCGGTAGACTTCTTTGATCGCCGTGCCGATATCCTGAGCGCTTGAGTATTTGATCGGGACGATGTCGGTGCGGCGTTTTGAAACGGAATCCTCGCTGACGGGCTGATCGTAGATTTCGATCAGCTTGCGAATGACTTCAAGCTGCGAGGGGGTCGCGTTCTGGGCGACGATCGTGTTGGTGTCGCTGTCCCAGATGAAGCGGAGCTTGCGCGGCTTGCCGAGGGTCGCGGGGTCCTCCGACTCGTTGCGGTCATTTCCAAAAAACCAACTGAAATTGTTGTTATCCTCTTCGCCGAGTTCTTCTTCGAAGTATTCCTCGAGGTTGAGCGAAACCATGCTGGCGCGCGAATTGTAGAGTTGGAACACCTCGTAGTCGCGTTGCGGCGGCTCGAGTTCGTTCATCAGTTC
Organism: Pirellulales bacterium; assembly: GCA_041740115.1. Lineage (GTDB taxonomy): Bacteria > Planctomycetota > Planctomycetia > Pirellulales > Lacipirellulaceae > Lacipirellula. The sequence continues at coordinate 11,950 of JBGSMO010000011.1, read as the reverse complement.
TTCGAGTTGGTCGAGCGCGGCGACGTCGTCGGAACTGATGATCATCCGGCCATCGGGGGTGACGGTGATGTTGATCGGCGCGGAGGGGGCAGCGGGCTTCGCGGCGTCGGCTTGCTGTGTGGACGGAGCGAATTCGGCCGGCTTCGTCTCTTCTGCCGCAGGCGGCGGCGTCACGTCGGCAGCCGGTTCAGTTTGTTGACCAATGAGAGCAAATTGCGGCTGGTCATGCGACGAATTCGCGAACTGGAAGGGATGGCTGACCGTTGCGGCGGTGCGGCCCCCCTCCCCAACCCTCTCCTCAAGGGGGAGGGAGCCGGAGGATTCATGCAAGTGTAGCGGGTGGCGCAGAGTGATCTTGTCCTGCGGCGTCGGCTCCGCTGCTGGCTTCTCTTGCGTAGGAGCAGCGCCGGGGGCCGCCTCCTTCGGCGCCACGTTGATGTTGAGTTTATTCTCGCCTGCCCAGGTCTCTTGGAGTCGGCGAAGGAGGGCTTCGGTCTCGGCGGGGGTGCGCGATTCCATCACGCGCCACTTGTTGGGATTGCTGCCGGATCCGGAAGCAACGGCGCCAAGGTCTTTGAGCAGCGCGGTGACTTCGTTGTACTCGTCTTCATTCGCCCAGAGGAGAAGACGGTTGTTCTCGACGTCGGGTTGGATGCGGAACGCCGCCGTGTCTTCCTCCTCCTCGTCGCCGCCATTGCCCCAAGGAGACCAGTAACGGCTGCGATTGTTCTCTTTCTTCTTCTTCTCGCCGACCATGAGGGCCTTGATCGTACCGGCGACTTGATCGGCGCGGGTCTTGCGGCTGAGCCAAACGACCTTGAGGCCGCGGCCGCTGCCGTCGAGCTTGTCGATCAGCGACTCGATCGTCGCATGATCGGCGGCGGTGGCGAGGGCGAAGATCGTCTTGCTGCGGTTATCGTGAGTCAGCTGCGTCAGCGGATTCAAGCCGCCGAGATCTTGTAAGGCGTCGACGACTTCGTCGGGATCGATGCTGACCGTGGAATGACGCTTGAAGGTTAACGCCTCGGCGCCAGTCGCCGGATCGGCGGCTGCAACGCTGCCGCTTTCGGGGATGTCGAATTCCTCGATCGCGCGAGAAATGATCGCCATTTCCGCCGGCGGGGCGTTCACCAACAAGAAGTTGCGGCGTTTGTCGACCGCGATGTGAACCTGAGGTTCGTCATCTTTCAGCATCTTGCTGACGTCCTTGCCTTGCTGCTGCATCTGCATCGCCATCTGCATCCGCTGCTGCTCCATCTGCATCTCCATCGGCCCCATCCGCTTGTTGGGATCGAGGCCCAGGACGATCATCACCTGATCGGCGATGTAGTCAGCCCGGCGATACTTGAACGGGCCGAACAGGCGAGGGCGAATGTCCTGGTCTGCCACCAGTTGCTCGCCGTACAGCAAGTCACGCACGTCACGCAGATTGGCGACGGCGTCGATCACTTGGATCTGCTTCGACGCCAACAGTGGCGTTACTTTCGCGTTGGGGCTGAGGACGACCTTGAGGTCTTCCACCGCTTTGGCGGGCTCCATCGTTGCTGGGAGCGGGAAGCGCGTCCGGACGAAGTCGTGGGGCGATTGGTCGTCGAGGTCGTCGGGTTCGACGCGGCGGACGAGGCTGGGGTCGAGCTTGTCGATCTTGACTACCGTCAGCACGTCGCCGAGCGAGATGATCGTGAAACCGCGCGCCATCAGCGTGCGGTTGAGCAGGTCGCGGGTTTCGTTGATCGAATAGCGACGTTGCGTCGAGAGGTTCACGAAGTCGGCGGGCAACTCTTGCCAATCGAGGCTCTGCTTCGAAACCGCGGCGAACCACTCCAGCACGTCGGGCCAAGGCTGGCCGCGGAAGTTGAACTGGACCATGCCGTCCTTATCGGGGGCGGCCTTCAGTTCCTCCGCGTTGGCCTGCGGCTTGTCGGTGGGGCGCTTGATCGTCTTGGCCTCTTCCGGCGGCTTCTCGCCTTCGGGAGGCTTTTCGCCTTCGGGCTTCGGTTGTTCGCCGGCGGGTTGAGGAACTGGTTGCGGGCCGCCGGGTCCGCCCATCTGACCGGCGCGAATACGGGCTTGGATTTCGGGCGGCAGCTTACTGATATCGCCACTAAAGGCCCCGCCTGGCCCGCCACGTCGGCCGCGGCCTTCCTGCGCGGATGCGACCTTCGCGCCGACGGCGCAGATGCTCATGGCAACCAATACCGCCAGCGCGGCGGTGCGAAGCAACCAATCGGGCAATCGACGGCAGGAGTGGGCGTGGAGGTGGGAAGCAGCGTCCGCCATGGCGAGGTTCCTACGGCGCGGGGAATTTCCTGGGGGGCCAGCCGGTATTATAGACAGGCAAAGGAGTTAACCCCAAACCGGGCTATGGGGGCCGCGGATTTTACCACGACGACACCGCGGACACGACGAAAAACGGAGGGGACCGGGATACCTGCCAAGTTCAAGATTGAACGGCCGAGCCGCGGGTCAACGCCCCGCCGGAGTGGATTAAAGAAACGCAACCGCCAAGGACGCCAAGAGCGCCAAGGAAATGCGAGAAAAGATTGGAACCGCAGATGAACGCCGATAAACGCGGATAAACGCGGATAAAAACCATCTGCGTTTATCGGCGGTTCCTACTCTTTGATCCCTTCATCCGCCGTGCCTTCGTGGTGAGTTTTGGCCCTAGCTTGGGCTTTCCAGCTAGGGTCGAGCGTCGGGGGGGACAATCAAGATCGAGGCTCCGCCGCTGGTGACAGAAATGGCGAAAAACCCATCGTCAGGAGCGGCTTCGAGGGCTGGCTCTAAGTAGGGGAAGACCGCCGGGACCTCGGTGCGACATTCCTCTAGCGAAAAAGCGACCGCGAAGACCGTGGTCGCCTCGCTCTCCTCGTCGACGTCGTCCGATTGGTGCAGGATGGCGTCCTCCACCGTTTCCTCGCCGAGCCAGCTGCGAGCGATCTCGCCGCCGATGGCATCTTCGCAGTCGAGGAGGACGACGACCGGATCATCGACCTGTCGCTGGAGGGCGTCGTCGTAGGCTTCGAAGACGAGCGGGAGGCTGGTTTCTAGGAGCCATTGTTGGGCTTCGAGGGCTTCGTCGAGGTCGTCGGACATGGGGAAATGCGGAATGCTGAATGGGGAATGCGGAAGGGACTAGATAGCGTCTTGGTGGTCGTCATCGTCGTCTTTTTGTGCGTGACGCTCAAGTGATGGCGTGAGCACAACCGCCAAGGACGCCAAGAGCGCCCAGGAAATACAGAGAATGCTGGAACCGCCGATGAACGCAGATAGTTTTTTTATTGGCGTTCATCGGCGGTTCCACACTCTTGATCTTTTCTATCGCCGTGCCCGCCGTGCCGTCATGGTTCAATTGTTCCCCGCATTTCCTTGGCGAACCTTGGCGTCCTTGGCGGTTCAATAAAACGACTTGCAAGTTCCGGCGTGCGCAAAAAAAGAGCCCGGTCGCCGCGAGGGCGACCGGGCCGAAGTTACTCTTTTGCTTTGAGAGCAGGCCATGGCTCTAGAATCCATAGCGGGCACTCAGGAGCAGGTGGTGGCGTCTCCGAAGGGACACCCGCCGGTGGTCAACGGAATTCACCACCCAACTGGCGTATATGACTATGGTTCAACAGACCACCTCCTTCCGTATTGGGTACAGGCGGCTCAAGTTCCTGCCAGAGGAAAGCGAGCGGCCGGGACAGCCCGTCGTGCCTGCGTTCGGCACGACCTACAAGTGCATTATAAATACAGGAGCGGGAAATAAGGCAAGCTCAATCTGGCGAGAATGCTGAAGATTTTCCGCACTGCACAGGAATAACGACGCAGTAGGGCGAACCTTGGTTCGCGCGAATCGCACTAATCTTGACAAGACCGTTTGGGAGCGACGAAGAAAACAGAACCACGAAGGCACAAAGACACGAAGAAGAGTCGTTGCTGCTAAGAACGCGGACTGAACTTGCAAGGAGTAAAAGAACTCACCGCTGATACACGCTTATCGGACGCTAATAAGATTCATTCACTTGCCATTAGCGTTTCATCAGCGTCCATTAGCGGTGCTTTTCCGCCGGCCTAGAACCGCCGCGGCTTTCATTCGCCCCGCGTACTGCCGCTTTTCCGGTGGAATCGAATAAGAGATGCAAGGATGAACCGCCGACAACTACAAAAGCTGGGGGTGCCGCCGAAGTTTGCGGCGGCGGCGATTGATGCGTTGCGCAACGCCGCGTCGCAGGACTTGGGGTTCGGGCTGAAGGGGAAGCGGACCAAGGAGCTCATGCAGGAGGTAGTGCGCGCGCCGCAGACGTTTTTGCTTGACCCGATTTGGGGGAAGCTGGCCAACGAAATGCTTGGTTACGAACCGATCGAACTGCGCGAGCCGATTGGCTATCGCACCTGGGGCGATGAGATTGAGCCGGCGGCGCATGCCCAGATGCGCAATGCTTGCCGCGTCCCGTCGGCGGTGGGCGCGGCGCTGATGCCTGACGCGCATGTCGGTTACGGGTTGCCGATTGGCGGGGTGCTGGCGTGCGAGAACGCGGTCATTCCGTACGCCGTGGGGGTCGACATTGCCTGTCGCATGAAGCTGTCGGTGCTTGATGCGCCGGTGACATCGCTGGCCGCGCGCCGCGAGCCGTTTCGGCAGGCGCTAGAGAAGGGGACTCGCTTTGGCGTTGGGTGCGAACACAAGCCGAAGCAGTCGCACGAGGTGATGGACGCCGACTGGAGCGTCAGCCGGATTACGCGCGAACGGAAAGATACGGCCTGGAAACAGCTCGGCACCTCGGGCTCGGGGAATCACTTCGTCGAGTTCGGAGTGCTGACGCTGCTGGATCGCGACGACGAGCTGGGCCTCGAGGCGGGCGAGTATACGGCGCTGCTCAGCCATAGCGGCAGTCGCGGAGCGGGGGCGGCGGTCTGCAGCACTTACAGTGCGATCGCGCAGTCGCGGTTGCCGACGGAACTGAAGGAGCTCGGTCGTCTGGCGTGGCTCGACCTCGACAGCGAGGCGGGCCAGGAATACTGGGCCGCGATGAATCTCATGGGGGAGTACGCCGCGGCAAACCATGCGGTCATCCATAAGGTCGTAGCGAAACTGCTCGGCGCCGAGATCATCACGGGCGTCGAGAACCACCACAACTTCGCGTGGCTCGAAACGCACGGCGGCCGCGAGGTAGTCGTCCATCGCAAGGGAGCGACGCCGGCGGGCGCGGGGGTGCTGGGCGTGATTCCAGGGTCAATGGCCGATCCGGCGTTCATCGTGCGCGGTCGGGGCCATGCAGAGAGTTTGGATTCGGCGTCGCACGGGGCAGGGCGGCAGATGTCGCGGACGAAGGCGAATGATATGTTTCGCTTTTCGCAGGTGCGGAAGGAGCTTGCCGATCGCGGGATCGACGTGCTGTCGGCGGGTTCGGACGAAGTGCCGGGCGTGTACAAGGACATCCGCAGCGTGATGGCGTCGCAGCGGGACTTGGTGGAGATCGTTGCGCAGTTCGATCCGAAGATCGTGAAGATGTGCGGCGACGGGAGCCGGGCGGAGGATTAAGACGCAAAATAGGTGCACAAAAAAGCATCACCCAATCGTAGCGTTGGGGCATCGTCACGCTTGCTTACTGCGTCGCCGTTTCGCCGCCGTCACGCGTCGCCATGCCGCGCCAGACGAGGAGGTCGATCCCGTCGTTGATCGACTGGACAGAACCGTCTACCATGCCAACTTGCGCCTGCCCCGCGTGGTGGCTGCGGACCGTCACCATCGCGTAGGTGGGCTGGCCGCTGGAACCGCTCTTTCCTTCCTGCCAGGAATTGAAGTCGCCGTCGACTTGGACGCCGTTCAGATCAAACGGCGTGGCAGTATTGGGCGTCATCGTCGCCGTGATGCCCGAGTGATGGACTCGGCCATGGGGCCACTCGGTGTGGCCGGTGTCTTTCTTGTCGCCGGCCGACGCGACCTGGGCGATCGCTTCGGCAACCGTACTAGGAATCGTGGTTGAAGCGGGACCGCCGTCGCGCGTGTAGGGTTGCCACGCCTTGACCTCGCCCGATAGGAGCGTGTTACTCGTTCCGTCCAAGATGCGGGACAAGGGAAGATCGCTGTTGGGATAGAAGACGCCGTCCCCGCCGGTATGAGTCGTCGGGTCATAGACCATCCACGTTCCCATATTGAAGCCGTAGTTCGTCGGATAGAGGAACGGCTTGCCGGCGCCGGTGTCGCGGACTTCTTCAGCGTGCTCGTCGCTTGGGCATTGGAAGCCGGGAATGCGAATGTTGCTGATCGCCATCTGACCATCCCAAGGGTTCGTCAAGTTGATCAGGTTGCTGATCGCTTGCTGCTCCATGTACGGCATGAGTTGTCCATGCACGCCCCAACCGATGTTGGAGCCGGGAGTCGTGGAATAGTCGAATTGGACGCTCGGCGGCAGGTGCTTCTTGGAACTCTCGTAGTTGAGCGCGGCGAGACCGAGTTGCTTGAGGTTGTTCTTGCAGGTGTTGCGGCGAGCGGCCTCACGGGCCGCTTGGACGGCCGGGAGGAGCAGGGCGACCAAAACGCCGATGATGGCGATGACCACCAACAGTTCGACCAGCGTGAAAGCCGCCAGGCGACGGTCGGTGCGATAATTTCTCATGCGAATGGCGTCCGTAGTAAGATAAAGAGCGTCGCTGACGCTGACTTTGGATTCTGAGTCGAATCGAGGCGGAATAGCAATTAGCGTTCCGATATGCATTTCCTCCAAATTTGCTTGATTTGGCCCGAATTTACATGCAGTGACGCCACAGTCACACTAGCCGACATCACAAGGGTCGCGCACGACGACACGAAGAGTCGCAAAACACGACACTGGCTCTGACAGAAGTCCCCACCAATGCGTTGGCCCCTTCGCCGACAGATTCTGCTGCCGCTGCTTGCCGTGGCGATCGCCAGCTTGGCGGCGGTAGGGGCCTTTAACGCCCTGCTAGCCGAACGGCAAACTAGCGATCGCATCGAACGGCATTTACGGGGGGTCGTCGCCGTCTTGTCGACGTCGAACTTTCCGCTCACCGACGCCGTGCTGCGGCAGATGCGGGAGTTGTCGAGTGCGGAACTAGTGCTGACCGATGACGCGGGCATGCCGCTGGCCAGCAGTTTTGCGATAAAAACGGCCAAACTGCCCGTTGACGCAGCGAGCAGCGTGACAAACGAGGTGAAACTCGGCCCTTCATTGGCGGTCGGCGAAAAGTACTATTTCCACACGGCAACGCGTCTGCCGGCCAGGAGCGTCAATGAGCCTGCGCGGCTACTTCATGTCTTGTTTCCGGTCGCGGAATACCGGCGCACATGGCGAGAAGCGTTCGTGCCGCCGCTGGTAGTCGGAATTGTGACTGTTACCATGGTGGCCGTGGTCGCGCGCATAATCGGCGGCCGGTTGAGTCGAGCCGCGGCTCAACTGGAAACTGACGTGCTGCGGATTGCCAAGGGCAATTTTTCGCCGGCGCAACTGCCGACGATGGACGACGAGATCCGTGACTTGTCGCGGGCGGTGAATCGCACGGCCGAAATGTTGGCGGACTATGAACAGCAGGTCCGCCGCACGGAGCAAATGCGCACGGTTTCTCTCTTGGGCGCAGGACTAGCGCACGAAATCCGCAACGCGGCGACCGGCTGCCGCATGGCTCTGGATCTACATGCCGAAAAATGCAGCGCACAAAATGACTCTGAAAGCCTTTTCGTGGCGAAACGGCAGTTGCGGTTAATGGAAAGTCAGCTACAACGGTTTCTACGAGCGGGCAAACCGCTCGACGATACCGAGAAGCGCGGAGTGAGTCTGCCGACGTTAGTGGACGACTTGATCTCCTTGGTTCGCCCCTCCGCTCGCCACGCACGGGTTAATCTCGCCTGGACTCCCCCCGAGCATGACATCCTGGTTTTGGCGGACCAGGAGGCGCTAGGCCAAGTCGTGCTCAACCTGTTGATCAACGCGGTTGAAGCCGTTCAGCAGAATGGCGACGATGTATATCGTGCAATTGACGTATCCTTAAAGAAGTTTGACGACGCGGCGGCGGAGTTTGTCGTCCGCGATACCGGACCAGGCCCGAAGAATTCTTTGGCGTCGGCGCTCTTTGAGCCCTTCGTCACAAGTAAAGCGGAAGGGGTCGGGCTGGGGCTTGCCGTGGCGAGAGAAGTCGTCGAGGCGCATCATGGGTCGATTGATTGGTGGCGATCAGATAAAATGACCATATTTCGCGTGGTCATTCCAGTGATACAGAAAGGCGCTGCAAGTGTCTAAGATTCTGGTGGTGGACGACGAGCCGTCGATCTGCTGGGGCCTCTCCCGGCTGGCCGAGGGGCTGGGTCACCAAGTGGAAGTCGCTTCCTCGGCAGAGCAGGGATTGACCCTCGCCGCGGACTTTCGACCGGAGCTGATCGTCCTCGACGTGCGGCTGCCTGGAGTCGACGGCCTGACGGCGATGAAGCTCTTTCGACGCTTGAACGAGCAAACGCCGATCATCGTCATAACGGCCTTCGGCGATCTGAAGACGGCGGTGACGGCCGTCGAACAAGGGGCGTTCGAATACATTCTCAAGCCGTTCGATCTGCATGAGATCCGCACGGCGATCGAACGAGCCCTGCGGCGAACGCCCCCGGCAGCCGCGGCGGCGGCTATCGCCGCATCGTCGGCCGGCGTCGAGGGGATGCTCGGCTGCAGCCCGGCCATGCAAGTCGCGTTCAAGCGAATCGCCTTGGCGGCGGCGTCGGAAGCGGCTGTACTGCTAACCGGCGAAAGCGGCGTCGGCAAAGAACTGGCCGCACTGGCCATGCACCGCCATAGCCCGCGCGCATTGGGGCCGTTCGTTGCTGTAAATATGGCCGCGCTGAGTCCCAATCTGGCGGAGGCGGAGTTGTTCGGCCACGTCGAAGGGGCGTTCACGGGAGCGACGCAGATGCGACGGGGGCTACTCGCTCAAGCCAACGGCGGGACCCTTTTTATCGACGAAGTCGCGGAGATCCCAGCGCCAATTCAGGTGAAATTGCTGCGAGCGCTCGATCAAGGCGAAGTGTTGCCCGTCGGCGCCGACAAGCCGGTGAGGACCGAGTTCCGGGTCGTTTCCGCCACTCACCAAGACCTCCACCAGATGGTTGATCGCGGTGAGTTTCGTCACGATCTCTTTTATCGGCTTTGCACGTTCGAGATCACGCTACCGCCGCTGCGTGATCGTCCGCAGGACATCCCCTTCTTGGCAAACTACTTCGCCGGCCAATTCGGCGACGGGCGCGCAGTACTGGCTCAGGAGACGATCGACGAGTTGCTGCGGCGACCTTGGTTCGGCAACGTGCGCGAACTGCGAAAGGCGGTCGAGCATGCTCTCGTACTCGCCCGCAGCGGCACGGTCTTGCCAAGCCACCTTCCCCCGCCGGCACCGGCGTTTCAAACGGCCGGCAACCCGTCAACTGCCGAGGGGCGCCTGAGGGAAGCTATCACCGAACTGGCTCAAACTCTACTCAAGGACCCAGGACTCAACGGCGACGTTTACGACCGCTTCCTGCAGGCGGTGGAAAAGCCATTACTCGCGACTGCATTAAGCCAGGCCGGCAACCAGTGCGCTCCTGCCGCCCGTGTGCTGGGCCTGCACCGCACGACGCTCAAGCGCAAGCTGGATCAACACGGCATTGCGGAGACCAGTGGTGACCAATAAGGCTCCGTCGTTGATACGAAAAAGCCGCCGTATTCTGAAGGATTGGTGCGCCGCCGCGAAGCCCCCCGATTCGCAGCCGCCCAACGTTTGGCGTTGTTATGGGCGGTTCACCTCGGCGGAGCCCGTCTGGCCATTGACGCCGCGAGTCGATAAAATAACTGACTTGCCGATCTCCGGGCGGCTAGCTCAGTTGGTTAGAGCGCTACGTTCACACCGTAGAGGTCACAAGTTCGAGTCTTGTGCCGCCCACTAGATATCTTATCCATTCCCCCGTTTTGCGATATTCCGCGGAGAATGTGGGGTTCCGTCCCCGCTCCCTGCTGCTCCATTCCGGCCCTTGCTGCTGCCTGCTGTGCCGGATTCTGTGCCGCTTTTTTCGCGGCCTCAAAGTGAGCGTCAGTCACTTGCAAGTAGTGCTTTTGGGCTACCGCTTGGCTGTTGCCGATCCATTCGCAGACGACGTGGATCGGAAATGCTTCCGCTAGCTCCGTCTCCCGCGTGCTGCGGAGGTTTTGGAATAGCTTCGGCCAGGTAGCTAGCCCGGCCCGGCCGATGACCCGTTCCAACTGCGTCCGAAGATTGGCGCCGGCGCGGTAGCGAATGATGATCGGTTCCGCCGGGTCGTCGGCCCGTTCGCCGGCAAGGTCGCGGGCGTCTTCCAAATACGGCCGAAGCTCAGCGAATAGTGGAATCGTTCGCTCGCCCTTGCCGCGGTGGTGTTCCGTCTTGGGACTGCGGACGCGAATTCTACCCTCCACGAAGTCGACGTCTCCCCATCGAAGCGCCAAATGCTCCGACGGGCATCGCAGGCCGCCAAACCGGCTAAGGGCGAAGATCAAACGCCATTCGGCGTCAGGGCACGCGTCTAATACCTTGGCGGCTTCGTCGCGAGTTACGAAGTAGTCCCGCTCGCGATTCGACTGAACGCCAATGCCTTTCAGCTTGCGGAATGGATTCTCGGCGATGAGTCGCGCGTCTGCCGCTTCGTTAAAGAACTGGCGAGCAATGCCGCATCGGCGCCGGACCGTGCTGTCCGACAAGCGTTGTGACGACGCCAGCCAGCGGCGCCACTTCGTTGCATCGGCGATCGTGACTTCACCCAATGCTTTCTTGGCGCCGAAGTATCGAATCAGGCAGCGGCGGGTATGGCCCCAAACCGTCGCCGTCGATTTCTTCACGTCGCGGCGGCCGGCGATGTAGTCGTCAAGAAACTTACCGAGCGTCGTTGATAGGGCAGGGGAGCGGTCGGCGGCCAGACCTACGGCGACGAGCTTGGCGTAGAGCTTGGCATCAATCGTCGACAGCCATTGCGTCGTCGCCAACGGCGGCGCGGTGTTCGTGCCAAGAGCGTTGGCCAACTGCTCGACGTGGACTTTGACCGCTTCGGCTTGTCGCTTTGCGACCTTGCCGAGTCGGATCGTCTTTCGCTTGCCGTCTGGCGCCATGAACAAAATGCGCTTGCGGCCGTCTTCGTCTCCAATGCTTGCCATAAAGGTTATTGCTCCTATTAGCGGTTGCTGGTGTAGAGTAGCCGTAGTTGCCGCCGCGTCAGTTAGCTCGGATGCGTACTAGGGGAACTGGCGCGGCGGTCTTTTGCTATGCCGCCAACTCATCGCCGTCGTGCTTGATTGGCCGCGAGAGAATGGCTTGCAACCGATTAGCCACGCTGGCGATCGTCGCCATCGCCTTCCCGGCGTTTGCGCCAAAGCGATCGGCAGGGGACCATTGCTGTTGGATGACTTGGCAGGCGGCTGCAATCTCTGCCCGCGTTGGCGAGTAGAGCGGAGCGCGTTGCTTTGGGCTTTTGAGGGTTGAAGACATGGGCCGCATGCGCATCACCACGCCCAGGCGAGGCTCCCAACGTGAATTTAGCCGGTAGACTTTTGCGATGACCGCACCGATGATGTCAAAGGTTCTAAGAGTTTATTGAGGGTTAGCGTCAGTAAAGTTTGACCACCAATACGGCGGCCCCAAAACTGCCTGTTTTCACCCGGGGCCGCCGTATCTAATTCACGCCGCAAACTCATCGCCGCCATGTTCGATTGGCCGCGAGAGAATCGCTTGCAAGCGATTAGCCACGCTGGCAATCGTCGCCATGGCCTTCCCGGCGTCGGCGCCAAAGCGATCGGCCGCGTAGGCTTCGGCGATCGCCTGCCAGCCCGATCGCAACGTGGCGTCGTCAAGCGATTGAATGAACGCCTCGCGGGTAATTCGCCGATCCATCGCATCGACGTAGCAGCATTGCCAAAGCGCCTCGCGCAACGAGTCCGGGCGAAACGCCAAGGCGCCAAGCTCGGCGACGCCA